>NZ_JBHRUG010000027.1:310227-414619 GCF_042646605.1 Litchfieldella rifensis
CGAGGTGTCGCTGGCCAAGGTCTCCCCCGAGGCGCCGCTGGACAAGATCTGCCTGCTCGGCTGCGGGGTGACCACCGGCATCGGCGCGGTGCTCAACACCGCCAAGGTCGAGCCGGGCGCCACGGTGGCGGTGTTCGGGCTCGGCGCCATCGGCCTGGCGGTGATCCAGGGCGCAGTGATGGCCAAGGCCAGCCGCATCATCGCCATCGACATCAATCCCGACAAGTTCGCCCTGGCCCAGCAGTTCGGGGCCACCGACTTCGTCAACCCCAAGGACTATTCGGACCCCATCCAGCAGGTGATCGTCGACCTGACCGACGGCGGCGTCGACTACTCCTTCGAGTGCATCGGCAACGTCAACGTGATGCGCTCGGCCTTGGAGTGCTGCCACAAGGGCTGGGGCGAGTCGGTGATCATCGGCGTGGCCGGGGCCGGCGAGGAGATCGCCACGCGGCCGTTTCAGCTGGTCACCGGCCGGGTGTGGAAGGGCTCGGCGTTCGGCGGCGTGAAGGGCCGGAGCGAGCTGCCGGGCTATGTCGAGCGCTACATGAACGGCGAGCTCAAGATCGACGAGTTCATCACCCAAGACATGCCGTTCGAGAAGATCAACGAGGCCTTCGATCTGCTGCATGCCGGCAAGAGCATCCGCAGCGTGTTGCATTATTGAACCGCCATCCTCCTGAGTAGAGTGCATCGCCGTTGACCAGCTGCCCCCGTGACCGTGGGGCAGCGTGCTGCAAGAGGAGTTGCCATGACCATGTCCGAATCACTTTCACTGGTGTCTGCCAGCAAGAGCTTCGGGGGCTGGATCAAGCGTTACAAGCACCATTCTCGGGCGCTGGATTGTGAGATGATCTTCGCTATCTACCTGCCGCCCCAGGCCGAGAACGAGACGGTGCCCCTGATGTGGTGGCTGTCGGGGCTGACCTGCACCGACGAGAATTTCATGCAGAAGGCGGGGGCTCAGCGTGTCGCTGCCGAACTGGGCATTGCCATCGTCTGCCCGGATACCAGTCCTCGTGGACTGGACCTTCCCGGCGAGCACGACAGCTATGATTTCGGCTCCGGCGCCGGATTTTATGTCAACGCGACTCGCGAGCCCTGGTCGCGACACTATCGCATGTACGACTATGTGGCCGATGAGCTGCCGTCGGTGGTGCGCCAGCATTTTCCGCTCAATGGACGGGAGTCGATCAGTGGCCACTCCATGGGGGGGCACGGCGCCCTGGTTCTGGCACTGCGCCATCCCGGACGCTACAGTGCGGTGTCCGCCTTCTCGCCGGTCGTCAATCCCAGCACCTGCCCCTGGGGCAAGAAGGCATTCTCGAATTACCTGGGCGACGATGCCGGTGCCTGGACCCAGTACGATGCCTGCGAACTGGTGGCCAAGGGCGCCTCGCGCCAGCCGCTGTTCATCGACCAGGGGGAAGCTGATAATTTCCTCGAGGAGCAATTGCGCCCCGAACGGCTCGAGGCAGTGTGCACCGAACATGATCACCCCCTGACCCTGCGTCGCCAGCCGGGTTACGATCATAGCTACTTCTTCATTGCCACCTTCATCGAAGACCACCTGCGTTATCACGCCGAGCGGCTACAGAAGCAGGCCTGACTTGCCTCAGGCAGGCCGATCCTCAAGCGCCGCATTCGTCGGCGCTTTTTATGGTCGTTTACCGTGCTTTCAGGCGACTTTGGCATATCCATATGCGACGTCATTGTCTAAGGGCAATGTTCATCCGCTTGTCGATAGGTAAATTTGTCATGTCAGATTGCGACACAACGATTACATTGCCAGCAGAACTTGCCTGACTGCGACATGCGAGCACGATGGATGGCTCGTTACGGCGGTCTCAGGTCGTATTGCACATCCAACAACGACAACAGAGGTCGTCGAGTCGCACTCGACGGTCGCCACAGGCCAACCGTGCAGGAGTTTCACCCATGGCAACTACTCCCGAAGCATCCCGTTCGACTCCCGTGCCCCAGACGCTGGGCTTCCTGTTGCTGGACAACTTCACCCTGATCTCGCTGGCCTCGGCCATCGAGCCGTTGCGCATGGCCAACCAACTGGCCGGCCGCGAACTGTATCGCTGGTATACCCTGAGCCTGGATGGTGCGCCGGTACGAGCCAGCGATGGCCTGCAGGTCACGCCCGATGCGTCCACGGCGGTGCCGTTGGCGCTGGATATGGTGATCGTCTGTGGTGGGGTCGGTCCGCATCGCAGCGTGCAGCGCGAACATGTCAGCTGGTTGCAGATGCAAGCGCGCCAATCACGGCGTCTGGGGGCAGTGTGTACCGGTAGTTGGGCACTGGCCAAGGCTGGATTGCTGGATGGTTTCGAAACCAGCATCCACTGGGAGTGCCTGGCCGCCATGCAGGAGGCGTTTCCGCGCGTGGCGTTGACTACCCGGCTGTTCTCCATCGACCGCGATCGCGCCACTGCCTCGGGCGGTACCGCACCGCTGGACATGATGCTCAACCTGATCAGCCGCGACCATGGTCGAGAGTTGTCGGCGGGGATCTCGGAGATGTTCATCTATGATCGGGTGCGTGGCGAGCAGGACCAGCAGCGGGTACCGCTCAAGCATGTGTTGGGTACTACCCAGCCCAAGCTGCTGGAGATCGTCGCGCTGATGGAAGCCAATCTGGAAGAGCCCATCGGCCTCGACGAACTGGCACATTATGTGGATGTGTCGCGGCGCCAACTCGAGCGGCTGTTCCAGAAATACCTGCACTGCTCACCGTCGCGCTACTACCTCAAGCTGCGTTTGACCCGGGCGCGTCAGTTGCTCAAGCAGACCCCGATGTCGATCATCGAGGTGGCGTCGGCTTGCGGCTTCGTCTCTACCCCGCACTTCTCCAAGTGCTATCGCGAGTACTTCGGCATTCCGCCGCGTGACGAGCGGCTGGGCATTGGTGCCAAAACCACGCGCAGCGTCCCCTTGGCCAGCGAGCAAGGCCCCTTGCTCAAGCGGTCCCAGGCCGAGGCGCCGTCGCAGGAGCTGGTGTCCAGCGCCGTGCTGGCCCTGGCCCAGGCGCAGGGCGAACCCACCTATGCCAGCGTTCCCTTGTGAACACCATCCCCGATCCGTTGTCGATGCTGCGCCCCGAAATTCGGGGCGCAGCCTTGTTATACTGGCCGAATTCGTCGTGAATCGCTCGATAACAACGGAAGGTTCCCTCATGATGCAGGGTTGGTTGCGCAAGGCGCAGCGTGCGTTGCTGCTTGGCCTGATCGGTTTCGTGGCGCTGTCGATAATGCTGGTCATGCTGTTTCGGGCCGTGCCGGTGTTTGGCTCCATGGTGATGGTCGAGCGCAAGATGCAGTCCTGGTTGACGCGTGAGCCGATCGCCATCGAGCACCGCTGGCGGCCGTGGTCGGGGCTGTCCGACAATGCCAAGCTGGCGGTCATCGCCGCCGAGGATCAGCGCTTTCCGCTGCATCACGGTTTCGATGTCGACGAGATGCGCCGCGCATGGGAGGTCAGCCAGAACGGTGGCCGCCTACGGGGGGCCAGCACCATCAGCCAGCAGACCGCCAAGAATCTGTTTCTATGGACTGGCCGAAGCTGGGTACGCAAGGGGCTGGAAGCCTGGTTCACACTGCTGATCGAGCTGCTGTGGCCCAAGGAGCGCATCCTCGAGGTCTATCTCAATATCGTCGAATGGGATAATGGGGTCTTCGGCCTGGAGGCGGCGGCTCAACACCATTTCGGCGTCTCGGCCCACCAGCTCACCGAGGTGCAGGCCAGTCGCCTGGCTGCCGTTCTTCCCAACCCACGCGACTGGAGTGCTTCTCGCCCCGGTCCCCATGTCGAACGCCGCAGTGCCTGGATTCGCCAGCAGATGCGCAATCTAGGGGGGGCGTCCTACCTACAGCAGCTCTAGTCAGGCGCTGTCATCGCGATTGCGACACGCGTGACGTTTTTGGAATTTTTCCGGTCGTTTCCAAGCGTCGCGACGATGGGGGCGAGGGATATGCTGCCGGCAAGATGTCATTGAGCACTGTCACTTGCCCCGGAGCCGACCATGACCCCTCTAGAGCTGCATAACGACGCCATCGTCATCGATGGACTGATCATCGCCAAGTGGAACCGCGAGCTGTTCGAGGACATGCGTCGCGGCGGTCTCACCGCTGCCAATTGCACCGTCTCGGTGTGGGAAGGCTTTCAGGCGACCGTCGACAACATCGTCAAGTCCAATGCCCTGATAGCCGAGTGCAGCGACCTGGTGCAGCCGGTACGCACTACCGCGGATATCACCCGGGCCAAGGAAGAGGGCAAGACCGGCATCATTTACGGTTTCCAGAATGCCCATGCCTTCGAGGACCAGATCGGCTACGTCGAGGTCTTCAAGCAGCTCGGCGTGGGCATCGTGCAGATGTGCTACAACACCCAGAATCTGGTGGGCACCGGCTGCTACGAGCGTGATGGGGGGCTCAGCGGTTTCGGTCGCGAGATCGTGGCCGAGATGAACCGGGTGGGCATCATGTGCGACCTCTCGCATGTCGGTGCCAAGACCTCAGAGGAGGTGATCCTGGAGTCGAAGAAGCCGGTCTGCTACTCCCATTGTCTGCCGTCAGGCCTCAAGGAGCATCCACGCAACAAGTCCGACGAAGAGCTCAAGTTCATCGCCGATCACGGCGGCTTCGTCGGTGTGACCATGTTCACCCCCTTCCTGCGGGCCGGCGTCGACGCCACGGTCGACGACTATGTCGAGGCCATCGAGTACGTGATGAATATCGTCGGCGAGGACGCCATCGGCATCGGTACCGATTTCACCCAAGGCCATGGCCAGGACTTCTTCGAGTGGCTGACCCACGACAAGGGCTACGCCCGTCGCCTGACCCGCTTCGGCAAGATCATCAACCCCGAAGGGATCCGCACCATCGGCGAGTTCCCCAACCTCACCGAGGCGCTGCTGCGTCGCGGTTTCAGCGAGCCCTTGGTGCGCAAGATCATGGGCGAGAACTGGGTACGCGTCTTGAAGGATGTCTGGGGCGAATGACGGCCAGCGACGAGTGACGGGCTACGGGCCACGAGCGATAAGCAAACACTACTGCCGAAGCCCGAAGCCCGAAGCCCGAAGCCCGAAGCCCGAAGCCCGAAGCCCGAAGCCCGAAGCCCGAAGCCCGAAGCCCGAAGCCCGAAGCCCGAAGCCCGAAGCTGAATCAAACAACTATATCTCTCGAGGTAAACACCGTGACCAAGGTAGCTCCCGAACTGCCCATCGAAGTGGACACTGAAACCGGCGTGTGGACCACCGATGCCCTGCCCATGCTCTACGTGCCGCGGCACTTCTTCATCAACAACCATGTCGCCGTGGAAGAGGCGCTGGGCGCGGAGAAGTATGCCGAGATTCTTTATCACGCCGGCTACAAGAGCGCCTGGCACTGGTGCGAGAAGGAAGCCGAACTGCACGGACTGGAAGGCGAGGCGGTGTTCGAGCACTACATGAAGCGTCTGTCCCAGCGTGGTTGGGGCAAGTTCATTACCGAGGAGATCGATCTCGACGCCGGTACCGTTCGGGTGCGTCTGGAACACAGCGCCTTCGTGTATCAACTAGGCAAGGTCGGCCGCAAGGTCGAGTACATGTTCACCGGCTGGTTCGCCGGGGCCATGGACCAGATCCTCGCTGCCCGCGGCAGCAGCCTGCGTACCGTTGCCGAGCAGACCCAGAGCGCCGCCGAGGAAGGTTGCGACGTGGGTATTTTCATCACCAAGCCGCTTTCCACTTCCCAAGGCTGAGGGGTCCGAGATGGCATTCGAAGCGCTTTTCCAGCCGATCGAGATCGGCAAGCTGACCATCCGCAACCGGGTGGTCAGTACCGCCCACGCCGAGGTCTACGCCACCGACGGCGGCATGACCACCGAGCGTTACGTCAAGTATTACGAAGAGAAGGCCAAGGGCGGCTGCGGCCTGTGCATCTGCGGTGGCTCGTCGGTCGTCTCCATCGACAGCCCTCAGGGCTGGTGGAGCTCGGTGAACCTGTCCACCGATCGCATCATTCCGCACTTCCAGAACCTGGCGGATGCCGTGCACAAGCATGGCGGCAAGATCATGATCCAGATTACCCACATGGGTCGCCGCTCGCGCTGGGACGGGTTCGACTGGTCAACCCTGGTGTCGCCTTCGGGGATCCGTGAACCGGTGCACCGCTCGACCTGCAAGACCATCGAGGAAGAAGAGATCTGGCGCATCATCGATGACTTCGCCCAGGCGGCGCGGCGTGCGAAAGAGGGTGGTCTGGACGGCGTCGAGCTGTCCGCTGTGCACCAGCACCTGATCGATCAGTTCTGGAGCCCGCGCGTCAACAAGCGTACCGATCAATGGGGTGGCAGCCTCGAGAATCGCATGCGCTTCGGTCTGGAGGTGCTCAAGGCGGTGCGCGCCGAGGTTGGTGACGACTTCGTGGTCGGCATGCGCATCTGCGGTGACGAGTTCCATCCCGATGGCCTGTCGCATGAGGACATGAAGCAGATCGCCGCTTACTACGATGCCACCGGCATGCTCGATTTCTTCGGCGTGGTGGGCTCGGGCTGCGATACCCACAACACCCTGGCCAACGTGATTCCCAACATGTCCTATCCGCCGGAGCCATTCCTGCACCTGGCGGCGGGCATCAAGGAAGTGGTCAGCGTGCCGGTGATCCATGCCCAGAACATCAAGGATCCCAACCAGGCACAGCGCATCCTGGAAGGCGGCTATGTCGACCTGGTTGGCATGACCCGGGCGCATATCGCCGACCCGCACTTCATTGCCAAGATCAAGATGGGCCAGGTGGACCAGATCAAGCAGTGCGTGGGGGCCAACTACTGCATCGATCGCCAGTATCAGGGGCTTGACGTGCTGTGCATCCAGAACGCCGCAACCTCCCGCGAGTACATGGGGCTGCCGCATATCATCGAGAAGAGTGAAGGCTCCAAGCGCAAGGTGGTCGTGGTCGGTGGCGGTCCTGGCGGCATGGAAGCGGCGAGAGTCGCTGCCGAGCGTGGTCATGACGTGACCCTGTTCGAGGCCAAGGACAGTCTGGGCGGACAGATCACCCTCGCCTCAAAGGCGCCGCAGCGCGATCAGATCGCCGGTATCACTCGCTGGTATCAGCTCGAGCTGGCGCGCCTGAACGTCGATCTGCGCCTGGGAACCCCGGCCGACGAGGCGACGATCGCCGACCTGCGTCCGGATGTCGTGGTGCTGGCTACTGGCGGGCAGCCGTTCCTGTCGCAATTCCCTGAGTGGGGGTATTCCGAGAATCCCGAAGAAAGCCTGGTGGTGAGCACCTGGGACATTCTCTCGGGTGCCGTCGAGCCGGGCAAGAATGTGCTGATCTACGACACCATCTGTGAATTCTCCGGCGTCTCGGCGGCGGACTACCTGGCCGACAAGGGCGCCAAGGTGGAGATCGTCACCGACGACATCAAGCCGGGTGCGGCGGTGGGTGGCACCACCTTCCCGACCTATTACCGCAGCCTCTACGAGAAGGAGGTGATCATGACCTCCGATCTGGCGCTGCACAAGGTCTATCGCGAGGGGGATTCGCTGGTGGCGGTGCTCGAGAACGAGTACACCGGCGCCCTGGAGGAGCGGGTGGTCGACCAGGTCGTGGTCGAGAACGGTGTGCGTCCCGATGAGGCGCTCTACTACGCGCTCAAGGAGCAGTCGCGTAACCGGGGGCAGATCGACGTCGAGGCGCTGTATGCCATCCAGCCGCAGCCATGCCTGGCGGAAGAGGGTGAAGGCTTCCTGCTGTTCCGGCTGGGCGATTGCACGGCGCCACGCAATACGCATGCGGCGATCTATGATGCCCTGCGTCTTTGCAAGGATTTCTAACCGCCAAGTCGGAAGACAGAAGAAGGAAGAGGGAAGCGGTGAAGCGCCCTCAGCATTCGCCCGAACCGAGGTGCAGCGACGCGGTCCTGCCGTTGGGATGATGGCAGAGGCGTGGGGGCCAGGGACGGCCCTTTCACGCCGTGACCGCAGGTCGCCAACCGAGGTTCGGTAGCCGCGAATGTGTGGTGCGAGACGCTTCCCTCGTCCTTGACTGAATGGCGTCGATAACAATTGCTAGTTTGCGAGGTGAGCGAGATGCTCGAGACCCTCTTGCCGATTTTGATCTTCTCCGCGCTGGGGCTGGCGGTGATCGGCGCCTGGCGGCGTATCCGCTTGTGGCGCCAGGGACGGCCATCGCCTGTCCCGATTCTCAAAGGGCTGGTGGCCATGCCGCGGCGCTATCTGGTGGATCTGCACCATGTGGTGGGGCGCGACAAGGTAATGTCCAATACCCACGTGGCCACCGCCGGCGGTTTCGTGCTGGCCGCGGTGCTGATGATCCTGGTGCATGGTCTGGGACTGGCGCAGGGTGTGCTCGGCTGGGCGCTGTTGGCAGCCAGCGTGCTCATGTTCGTCGGCAGCCTGTTCGTGGCCAGGCGACGCCGCAACCCGCCCGCGCGCTTGTCCAAGGGACCCTGGATGCGTTTGCCGAAAAGCCTGATGGCCTTTTCGCTGAGCGTGTTCCTGATCACCTTGCCGACGGTCGGTGTATTGCCTGAAGACGTTGGCAGTTGGATTCTGGCCGTGGTTCTGGCCGCGGTGTTGGTCTGGGGCCTGGGCGAGATGTTCTTCGGCATGACGTGGGGCGGGCCCATGAAGCATGCCTTCGCCGGCGCCTTGCACCTGGCCTTCCATCGTCGCGCCGAGCGCTTCGGTGGCGGGCGTTCCACCGGCCTCAAGGCCCTGAATCTGGACGATCCCAAGGCGCCGCTCGGCGTGGAGACGCCCAGCGACTTTACCTGGAACCAGTTGCTCGGATTCGACGCCTGCGTGCAGTGCGGTCGTTGCGAAGCGGTGTGTCCGGCCTTCGCCGCCGGTCAGCCGCTCAACCCCAAGAAGCTGATCCAGGACATGGTGGTGGGCATGGCCGGCGGCAGCGATGCCAACTATGCCGGCAGCCCCTATCCGGACAAACCGGTCGGCGAGCATCACGGCGACCCGCATGGACCGATCGTGGCGCGCGAGGGCAAGGCGCTGGTCGATGCCGAGACGCTGTGGTCGTGCACCACCTGCCGGGCCTGCGTCGAAGAATGCCCGATGATGATCGAGCACGTCGATGCCATCGTCGACATGCGTCGCTTCCTGACCCTGGAGCATGGCAATACGCCCAACAAGGGCGCCGAGGTCCTCGACAACTTGATCGCCACCGACAACCCCGGTGGCTTCGACCCTGGCTCGCGCATGCACTGGGCCGCGGACCTGAACTTGTCACTGATGCGGGACGTCAAGCAGGCCGATGTGCTGCTGTGGTTGGGCGACGGCGCCTTCGACATGCGCAACCAGCGCACGTTGCGTGCCCTGATCAAGGTGCTGCGCGGCGCCGGCGTCGACTTCGCGGTGCTCGGCAACGAGGAGCGTGATAGCGGCGACGTGGCACGACGCCTGGGCGACGAGGCGACGTTCCAGTCACTCGCCAAGCGCAATATCGCCATCTTGTCGCAGTATCGTTTCCAACGCATCGTCACCTGTGATCCGCACAGTTTCCATGTGCTCAAGAACGAGTATGGCGAGTTGGGTGGCAACTATGAAGTGTTCCACCACAGCACCTATATCGCCGAACTGTACGAGGCAGGGCGTCTGTATTTCACGCCTTGGAAGGGGGGCTCGGTCACCTATCACGACCCTTGCTACTTGGGACGCTACAACGGCGAATACGAGGCACCGCGCAACGTGCTCAAGGCGCTGGGCATCGAAGTGAAGGAAATGGCACGCTCGGGCTATCGTTCACGCTGCTGTGGCGGAGGCGGTGGTGCGCCGATCACCGATATCCCCGGCAAGCAGCGGATTCCCGACATGCGCATGAACGACGTCAAGGAGACCGGTGCCGAGCTGGTGGCAGTCGGCTGTCCGCAGTGTACCGCCATGCTCGAGGGGGTGGTGGATGCCACCGCCGAGATCCGCGACATCGCCGAGCTGGTGGCCGATGCCCTGGTAACGGAGAGTGAAGCACGCCCCCAATCCACCGCCGAGGCACGCATCGCGATCAAGGAGGTGGCATCATGACCGAGATATTGCGTCGCGACCCGCGCAAGGAATGGATCGCCCGGAACCGCCTGCATCCCGAACACGAACAGGTGTTACTCGAGTTGGGACAGGGAACGGCCATGGCAACGGAGTGGATGGGGCCCAATGGGGTGATACGCAAGAATCCCCATGGCTTGGGTTTCATCGGCCCCAATGGCATCAAGCGCATCGACCGCAGCGGCGTCCAGCAGGCTCCCACAGCGGGACGAGGCGCTGGGCAAACGGCTGCGGCTGCCGACAATCGCCGGCGTGTCGAGATCGAAGCTCCGGCCTTCCTGGTCGCGGTGGTGCCGGATATGCCCGGCGGACGGCTCTCGTCGCACGACCGCGACCTGCTAGGCCTGGCCCGGCAACTGGCCGATGTCGATGGCGAACGGCAGGGAGCCGTGCTGGCGGTGGTCTTCGGCGGTCACAAGGAAAGCGAGGGCAGCAGCGAGCATAAAGGGGGTGCTTTCGGCGAAGCCGGTGTCGATCGCCTGCTGCATCTCGACGATGCGCTGTTCGATGGCTACTCCCCGGAGTCGCGCCTGGTGGCCTTGAGCGCGGTCGAGGGCGAGTTCGCCCCTCGTCACTGGCTGTTACCCGACTCCAAGCTGGGTGGAGCCGACCTGGGGCGGCGGCTGGCGGCTCGTCTTCAGGAACGGCCCGCCACCGGCGTCTGGCAGATCGAGAGGGACGACACCCACGAATTGGGATGGCGCTGCACCGCTCGTGGAGCGGCGGGCACCACCGATATACAGCGCGCTCTGCCGCGTGTGGCCTTGGCCCTGCCGGAGTGTGCCGAACCGGTCTCGGAAACCCGTCATGCTGCACAGTCGCTTGCCTTGTCGCAGGCATTGCCATCGCAGCTGGGTCGTATCGAGGATCTGGGACAGGTTGCCGTCGACCCGGCCGGGGTGGCGCTGGCGGAAGCCGAGTTCATCCTTTCCGCCGGCAATGGCGTCAAGGACTGGGACGGATTCCATCATGCCGCCAAGGTGCTGGGGGCGACCGAGGGAGCATCGCGGGTGGCGGTGGACGACGGATTCATGCCGCGCCATCGGCAGGTGGGGGCTACCGGAACCTGGGTAACGGCGCGAGTCTATCTAGCCGTGGGCATCAGCGGTGCCATCCAGCATTTGCAGGGTATCCAGAGTTGCGACAAGGTCGTGGCCATCAATCTTGACCCTGGCTGCGACATGATCAAGCGTGCCGACCTGGCGGTGATCGGCGACTCGGCGAAGATCCTGGGAGCGTTGGTTGCCCTGGTGGAACAGCAACGAGAGGAGAAGCGCGATGCAGCCTGAGGCCCAAGCCAAAGCAGCGCTCGATGTGGCGATATTGGTATCCATTGGCCGGCATCCGTTGACGGGACGTGCCCGGCGCGCCGATCAGGATGCCCGGGGCGTGGAGCTGGCCATGTCCCTCGACAAGTCGCGCATCACGCTAGTGCATGCGGGAGTACTCGACGAGGAAAGCGAGGGCGCGCTGCGGGGCTATCTGGGCATGGGCTTCCAAGCCCTGACCCTGATCGAGCAGCCTCCCGGTGCCGATGTGATTCCCGCCTTGGCCAGCGCCCTGAGCGAGGCGAAACCCCAGTTGGTGATTGCCGGCGAACGTGCCGAACAGGGAGAAGGCTCCGGCTTGTTGCCCTACCTGCTTGCCGAACGTCTGGGCTGGCCGATGGTCAGCGGCTTGGCCAGCGTGGAGAAGGTGGAGAATGGTGTTGCCACTCTCCTTCAGGCCCTGCCGCGCGGCCAGCGTCGGCGGCTTCAGGTGCGTCTGCCGGCCATCGTGACCGTCGATGGCGCCGCCTCGGCCGCGCGCCAGAGCGCCTACGGGCCGGCACGCCGTGGTGAACTGCGGCTTGTCGAAGCTCCTGCGGTATTCGATGAAGCCTCGAACGACTGGACGGTGCAAGCGGCTCGCAAGCGACCCAAGCGCTTGAAGATCGTCAAGGCGGCCTCGGCTCGCGACCGTTTCAAGGCCGCCGCGGCCAAGGCCGAAGGCGGAGGTGGCCAGGTGCTGTCCGACGTGACACCGGAACAGGGTGCCGAGGCGATCCACAAACTGCTCAAGGAGGAGGGGGTGCTGCGCTGAGGCGTAGCGCCTTCTAGTCGGTCTTTATTTCCCGCGTAGCGGCCGTAGCGTCACGGTGCTGGACGGTCGTGCTCTTGCCCTTCACCACCATCACGACCCCGCTCAGCGCGATGGTCATCCCAAGCAGGGCGATGGGGGGAAGGGCCTCGTCGAACAGCCACCAGGCTTCGAGGGCCGTCACCGGCGGCACCAGGTAGAACAGGCTGGCCACCCGAGAGGCCTCGCCACGCTTGATCAGGGCCATCAGCAGCAGGATGGCGGCGATCGACAGCACCAGCACCAGCCAGCCCAGGGTCACCAGGAAGGTTGGTGTCCAGTCGATGCGACGTTCCTCGAGCAGGAGGGCACCGAGCCCCAGGATCACGCTTGCCCCCAGGTACTGGACCACGGTGCCGGCGAGCAGCGGCATGCCCGTGCAGTAGCGTTTCTGGTAGAGAGTGCCGCAGGAGATGCCGGCCAGGGCAACCATCACGCAGGCCAGCGCTCCCAGGCCAAATCCTTGGAACAGGCCGCCATCACCCGGATCCAGCTTGCTGCCCAATACCAAGGTGATGCCGACCAGTCCGAGTGCCAGTCCGGTCCACTGGTATGAGCTCAAACGCTCGTTGAGCAGTGGCCTGGCCAGGGCCGCGGTCAGCAGCGGTTGCAGGCCGACCAGCAGCGAAGCCAGTCCCGCCGGCATGCCCAGGTAGATGCCATAGAAAACCCCGCCCAGGTAGGCACCGTGAACCATCAGGCCCGAAGTGGCGATATGCCCCCACAATCGTGGGCCTTTTGGCCAGCCGCCCTTGAGCAGAAACACCAGCGGAATCAGCAATGCCAGCGTGAGCACGAAGCGCACGAACAGAAAGGTAAAGGGTTCCGCGTAGGGGAGGCCGAATTTGGCGCCAATGAAACCGGTACTCCACAACAGCACGAATAATGCCGGCATGGCGGTGATGGCAACTAGGGACGTTCGGGGGCCGGGCATGGGGGGAGGGCGGTCCTTGTCGATTACGAATCGGATGATAGCGCCACCTTACCCGTTGATTGGTGATGGCGGAAGTCATGCTGAGGCTGACCGTGGTACAGCGCCAATCGAGGGCAGTTGCAGAGGCGTCTCTATTTGGATACGCATGTATCTTTCATACAACTTTATATTTCTCAATGTTACAAAGAAATATTGAACCTGACCCGGTCATTGTCGTCACATGAGGTCACATACACAGTAAGACCCTTGGAGGTATCACATGCAACGGATGACTGCTCTGTTTTCCGCCGCCCTACTGACTGGCGGCCTGCTGTCCGCGCAAGCGGCTTTCGCTCAGCAGGATCCTGCACAAGACCCAGCCGCCGCCCCGGAGCAGTCACAGGCCGCGCCGGCCCAGGATTTCAGCGATCAACAGCTCCAGCAGTTCGCCGACGCATCGCAGGAAATCGCCATGATTTCTCAGGAGTACACCAAACGCTTGCAAGAGGCGGAAGATGAAACCGCTCAGCAGGAAGTCCGCATGGAGGCCAACGAGAAGATGGTCAAAGTCGTTGAGGATAGCGGCTTGGACGTCGAAACCTTCAACTCGATCGGACAAGCCATCCAGCAGGATCCCGAGTTGATGCAGCGCGTTCAGCAGATGGCACAAGGACAGCAGTAGAGCAGTCATGAGCTGATTCGCCGTGTCGGCCATTGCCGACAGCGTCAAATGAAGAGGGCCACCCTGCGGGGTGGCCTTCTGCATAGGGACATGATCCGGAAGTGACGCGCTTTACACCCGGAAGATGGCGCATCAAACTAGCGTTATAGCTTGTGTGGGGTGATATGCATGGATGTCGAGTTACTGGAAATCCGCGAGCACTTGGGACGCTTCCCTCCATTCGACAGCCTTCCCGATGCCTTGCTCGACGAGGTTGCGGGGCAGGTGGAGGTGGCCTACTTCAAGGCGGGCACGGATATCCTGAAACTCGAGGATACCATCGCCGAGCTACTCTATATCCGCAGCGGGGCGGTGGAGATCTATCGCCGCAATGGCGATCTCTACAACCGCCTGGGCGAGGGCGACATCTTCGGGCACTTCAGCTTGTTGCGCAATCACCGGATACGCCATCCCGCCCGTGCCATCGAAGACACCCTGATCTATTACATTCCCGAGCGTGTCTTTCACCATCTCTGCGAGGCGGACGAGCACTTCGCCGATTTCGTCGAGCTGGATAGGCCACGCTTGAAGTCGACAGTGGAAGAGCAGCGCAAGAGCAACGAGATGATGCTCACCCGGGTTCGCAAGCTGGTCTCCCGCAAGCCCTTGATGATCGACAGCGGCGCTACGGTGCAGGAAGCCGCGCGGCGCATGAACGAGGAGAGCGTATCGGCGGTGCTGGTGATTGCCGAACCCGATGACGATCCGCGCCGCACTTTCACCGATGGGGGCGGGCGCCAATGGCGGCTGGTGGGCATCCTGACCGATCAGGACCTTCGCAATCGGGTCGTTGCCAAGGGGCTGGCGGCCACGACCCCGGTAGCCGAGGTGGTGACCGAGAACCTCATCACCATCCAGTCCGACGAGTCGGTGCATGAAGCGATGCTCTACATGTTGCGCAGCAACGTGCACCATCTGCCGGTGCTGTACCGCCGTCGACCGGTGGGGGTCGTGCATCTGTCAGACATCATTCGCTACGAGACGCATAGCAGTCTTTACCTGGTCAGTAACATCTACCGCCAGCCCAACGCCCAAGGGCTGGCTCGTCTCGAGCCGGAAGTGCGGGCGGCTTTCGTGCGCATGATCAAGGACGGTGCCGACTCGCAGATGGTCGGCAGTGCGCTGTCGACCATCGGTCGTAGCTTCACGCGACGGCTGCTGGAATTGGCCCAGGAAGAACTGGGACCGCCTCCGGTTCCCTACTGCTTCATGGCACTGGGGTCCATGGCGCGTAACGAGCAGAGTATCGTCACCGACCAGGACAATGCGCTGATCCTGGACGACAGCTTCGACCCTGAACAGCATGACGGCTATTTTGCCGAGTTGGCCAAGCGGGTCAGCGACGGTCTGGATGCTTGCGGCTATACCTATTGCAAGGGGGGGATCATGGCCACCAACCCGCAATGGCGGCAGCCGTTACGGGTGTGGAAGGGCTACTTCAGCGACTGGATCGACAATCCCAATCCGGAGCACCTGCTGCACAGTTCTATCTTTTTCGATCTCGACAGCGTCTATGGCGAGGAAGCCTTCGTCGAGCAATTGCAGGACCTGGTGGCCGACAAGGCGTCGCAGAGTCCGCGGTTCCTGGCGGCCATGGCGCGCAACGCGCTCAACCGCACGCCGCCGCTGGGCTTCTTCCGTACCTTCGTGATGGAGAAGGATGGCAAGCAGAACAATTCCATCAACCTCAAGAGGCGTGGCACGGCACCGATGACCGATCTCATCCGGGTGCATGCCCTGGCCTGTGGCTCACGCGCACAGAACTCCTTCGACCGCCTCGATGACATCACCAAGACCCAACTGTTGCCGGCGGGCACTGGCGACAAGATCCGCTATGCGCTGGAATTTATCTCCATGGTGCGCATTCGTCATCAGGTCATCGATATCGAGGAGGAGCGTGAGCCGGACAACAATATCGAGCCGGGCAATGTCTCGGATACCGAGCGCCACAATCTCAAGGATGCCTTCCAGGTGTTGAGCAATGCCCAGAAATTCCTGAAATTCCGCTATCCCATTCCCTCCATGAGCCGTGCACTCTGAATCGATGCTTACCCTTCGCTTTCCTCAGGAGTCGCGGCCGGGATGGCCGGAATATATGGCGCAGCGTGCGGCCGATGCCCGTGATACCCGATTGCAGCGTTTTTTTGCCGCCGGTGCCCTGGCGCCAAACACGCCGATTGGCGACGCGCCCCTGATCGCCATGGACATGGAAACCACGGGCCTCGACGAGCGGCGTCACGCCATTGTCAGCATCGGCCTGGTTCCCTTCACCTTGCAGCGCATTTTCCTGGCTCAACGTCGCTACTGGGTGGTGCGTCCGCCGCGTCCCTTGAGCAGGAAATCGGTGACCTTCCACCGCATCACGCATTCGGAAATCGCCGAGGCGCCCGACCTCGAAGAGATCCTGGACGAGGTGTTGGAGATGCTGGCGGGTCGGTTGGCTGTCGTGCATTACCGCCATATCGAACGGCCGTTCTTCAACGCCGCCGTCAAGGCTCGCCTGAATGAAGGGGTACGCTTCCCGCTGATCGATACCATGTCGCTGGAGGCGCGGATTCATCGCCAGTCGCCCTGGGCACGTTTTCGGCGTTGGATGAGACGCCCGCCGGTGTCCATTCGCCTGCACAACAGCCGGCTGCGCTACGGCCTGCCGGCCTATCAGGGCCACCATGCGCTGACCGATGCACTGGCCACGGCGGAACTGCTGCAGGCCCAGATCGCCAATCGATACTCATTGGATACGCCGGTCGGGAAATTATGGAGCTAGAAGCCTCTGGCGGGAGGCGAGTGGGAAAACACGACAGGCGGCCTCAGGGCCGCCTGTCGCGTTTATTGCGGGTGTCGTGTCAGGCAGCCTTGGGTTCGCTCATCAGCCCCTTGACGATCGCGTAGCAGGCGGCCAGCAGCACCAGGGTAAAGGGTAGGCCGGTAGTGATCACCGCCGTCTGCAGGGCCGTGAGGCCGCCACCCAACAGCAGGGCAATGGCGATGGCGCCTTCGATGGTGGCCCAGAACACGCGTTGGGGCTTGGGCGCATCCACCTTGCCACCGGCGGTGATGGAGTCGATCACCAGCGAGCCGGAATCCGAGGAGGTGATGAAGAACACCATCACCAGCACGATGGCCACGAAGGAGGTGATGGCCGTCAGTGGCAGCTGGCTGAGCATCTGGAAGAGCTGCAGCTCGAGGGCCGCTTCCCGGACGCCTTCGAAGCCCTGGTTGACGGCCTGGTCGATGGCGGAGCCGCCGAAGGAGGTCATCCACAGCACTGACACCACCGACGGCACCAGCAACACGGCGATCAGGAACTCGCGCACGCTGCGACCGCGTGAGACCCGGGCGATGAACATGCCGACGAAGGGCGACCAGGCGATCCACCAGGCCCAGTAGAAGGCCGTCCAGCCCTGAGTGAAGTTGGCGTCCTCACGCCCGAAGGGGTTGGACAGCGCCGGCAGGTTCACGGCGTAGGAGAGCAGGTTCTCGAAGAAGCCGGTGACGATCATCAGGGTGGGACCCACGAGGATCACGAACAGCAGCAGCAGGGCGGCGAGCACCATGTTGAACTGCGACAGACGTTTCACCCCTTTGTCGACGCCGAGCACCACCGAGACCAGCGCCACGGCGGTAATGCCCATGATCAGCAGCACCATGGTGGTGTTGGTGTTGGGCACGCCGAACAGGTAGCCGAGCCCCGCCGTGGCCTGGGTGGCGCCCAGCCCCAGCGAGGTGGCCAGCCCGAACAGGGTGGCGAACACCGCCAGGATATCGATGACATGCCCCGGCCAACCCCAGATACGCTCTCCCAGAATCGGGTAGAAGATCGAGCGCATGGTCAGCGGTAACCCCTTGTTGTAGGAGAACAGCGCCAGCGCCAGCGCCACCACGGCATAGATCCCCCAGGGGTGCAGGCCCCAGTGGAAGATGGTGGCGGCCATGCTCAGCGATATCGCGGCCTGCTCGTTACCGCCGGCGGCACCCAGCGGGGCCCAGTCGGTGCGTGCGCCGTTTTCCATACTGGTACCGCCAATGGCGGTGTCGAAGTGCGTGATTGGCTCGGAGACGCCGTAGAACATCAGGCCGATGCCCATGCCGGCGGCGAAGAGCATGGAGAACCAGCCCAGGTAGCTGAAGTCGGGCTTGGCATGCATGCCGCCGATCCGAACCTTCCCCAGGGGGGTGAAGATCAGCACGATGGAGAGGATCACGAAGATATTGGCCGAGAGCAGGAAGAACCACGACAGGTTTCCGGTCAGAAAACTGAACATGGCATCGAAGATGGGCTCGATCTCATCCTGCAGGGCTAGTGTGATGATCACGAAGAACAGGATCACCAGCGAGGAGAAGGTGAAGACCTTGCCATGCAAGTCGACGTTGATCCCCAAGGGGCTGGCGGTGATATTGTCCTGGCCGATCACGTAGTCGGTATCGATGAGGTTCGCTGGCCCGTCAGGGGCCGGTATGCCCTCGGAGCCTGCGTTCTGCCCCTTGGCTGTTTGTTGAGAGGAATGATTTGCCACAGTGAAATCTCCGTCTGTGTGACTTCAGGTAACTGCATCGCTCGAGTCGGGTTGGATAAGTCTTCCGGGACTATGTTTTTTTCTCCATTCTTGCGTCTCCTTCAGCCTGCTGAATGCGATGAGTGGCCTCCGTACCATAACGGAATGAGTCGTGGGTTTGTCCAACCAGTTTGGTAACTTAGTCACGACAATGCCAGGGAAGCCTTGAACGGGCCGTCCCTGGCAGAGTAGGCGAAACCGGTCGATATTGCCTACCGGCAGCGCGTGGATAGCAGCGTTAGGCGGCCGCGGTCAAGCGTAGTTGGCGATGTTCCTGATGCAACCCCTTGTAGAGGCTGAAGCACATTACCAGCAGTACCAGGGTGAAGGGCAGACCAGTGGTCACGGCGCCGGCCTGCAGTGCACTGAGTGCGGTGCTGCCGCCACCATACAGCAGTACCCCGGCGATCACGCCTTCCAGGGTGGCCCAGAACACGCGCTGGCTCTTGGGCGCATCGGTCTTGCCCCCGGCGGTGATATTGTCGATCACCAGAGAGCCGGAGTCCGACGAGGTGATGAAGAACACCAGCACCAGCACAATGGCCAGCGTCGAGGTCAGCATCGTCAGCGGCAGGTGTTCGAGCATCTGGAACATCGCCAGAGACACATCGCTGATGCCCTCGGATAGCGCTCCCACCTGGTTGGCAGCCTGGTCCAGGGCGGTGCCGCCGAAAGCGGTCATCCATATGATGGTCACCACAGTGGGGACCACCAGCACGGCGGTGAGGAATTCGCGTACCGTGCGGCCACGTGAGACGCGGGCAATGAACATGCCGACGAACGGTGACCAGGAGATCCACCAGGCCCAGTAGAAGACCGTCCAGCCGTGGTACCAGGTCTCATCGTCGCGGCCGATCCAGCTCGACAAGGGCACGATGTGCGACACGTAATCGACAGTGGTGGTCCACAAGCCGTTGAGGAACAGCAGGGTGGAACCGGTGAACACCACGAACAGCAGCAGTACCAGGGCGATTACCATGTTGATGTTGGAGAACAGCTTGACCCCGCCGTCGATGCCGCGCCACACCGAGAACAGCGCCACGGCGGTGACCACCACGATGATGGCGAGCTGGGTGCCGATGGTGTTGGGAACGTCGAACAGATAGGCCAGCCCGCCGGCCGCCTGGCTGGCGCCGAAGCCCAGCGAGGTGGCCAGGCCGAAGATGGTGGACAGCACAGCCACGATGTCGATGACATGGCCGATCCAGCCGCGGGTGCGCTCACCAAGCACCGGGTAGAACGCCGAACGCAGGGTCAGCGGCAGTCCCTTGTTGTAGGCGAAGAAGGCCAATGACAGGCCCACCACACCGTAGATAGCCCAGGGGTGGAGCCCCCAGTGGAACATGGTCGCACCCATGGCGGCGCTGGCGCCTTCGGCCGTGCCGGCAGCGGCGTTCAATGGCGTGCCGTACCAGTCGGTGTAATAGGCCACCGGCTCGGCTACGCTCCAGAACATCAGGCCGATGCCCATACCGGCGGCGAACAGCATAGCGAACCACGACACTCGTGAATACTCGGGGCGAGCGTCCTGGCCACCCAGGCGGATCTTGCCAAGGGGCAGGAAGATCAGTGTGATACAGAACACCACGAAAATATTGCCGGCGATCATGAACAACCAGTCGAAATGCTCGATCGACCAACCGCGTGCGGCGACGAGTTGCTGGTTGGCGGCCTCCGGATAGACCAGCGCATAGATGATGAATGCCAGGATGCAAATGGCGGAGAGTGGGAAGACGGGGTTGTGGAAGTCCAGCCCCATGACCTGTTTGTTGTCCTGGCCGAGTGCCAGGACCGGGTCGTCGTCGTACTTCATGGGATGCCCTCGTTTGTTATTTTGAACCGAATCTTACTGACTGCGATGTCAGACGGATTCAGTCACGCATTCTTGTGGCATCCCGGCGCCAGTAGTGTCGTGAAAGCGACCCCGGCATGTCTGGCAGGATGCGGCGCGGTATGTTATTTGGGGCACCAAGACGATTTGGGCCCACCGGCAGGCGGGCCCAATGGCAGGCGGCACAGGAGAATCAATTGTCGCCGCCGATCTTCTCGTCAATGGTATCCGCGGCGCGCTGGGCGCCTTCACGGGTCTGCTGCCAGGCACTTTCGGCGCCTTCCCGAGTGGCTTCCCAGGCTTCGCGAGCGCGTTGCCGGGCTTCCTCCCACCAGCCAGCGTCATACTTCGGCATCTTCTCCAGTTCGCTCTTGGAGGCATCGACGATGACCCGATGTTCGACGTCGCCGCCATCCTGGGTAATGCTCTCCAGACGATAGTGCTCATTGTCGATGACGATATCGCGACCGCCAAGGCCGAGGGTGGCACCGCTCTCGACGACCACTGCCTGCACTTGCATGGCGTCGTCGAGGAGGATGTCTTCGATCTCGCCGATGGCGGTATTCGGATCGTTTGCCAGGTAGGCATCGGCATCGAGGATGGTATCGGCGGAATACAACCCTTGAGGTTCGGTGGCGGCTTGCTGGGCAAGCGCTTGTCCGGTGGTCACGAGGCTGGCCGCCATCAGGGCAACGGCGATCGAAAGCGTTGTCAGGCGCATGTCGTCACCTCCATTTCCGACGGAAAAACACTTTCCCTGATCAACGTAATGGACAGCGCTTGGAATTGTCAGAGGGGGTAGGTATTTTTTTGTTTCCTGAAGTATCCGCGCCCTCTGTCCGGGTAGCCGAGAGCGACGCACGCGTATCCTTTCTCGGCGTTCGCCAGGCGCTCGGGACCAGCACGATTGCCACCGATAAACGCTGGTGCCACCATGCGGGTATGTCATTATCGATAACAATGAGCACGTGCCATGACCGTCCAGACCGTGACCCCTGCCCGTCGTCGCTTCCGGGGCAAGCCCCGTGGTCGTGACCTCGACCCTGCTGCCCTGGAAGAACTGCGTTCGCTGCTCGGTGACGAGCGCAAGGATCCTGAGTTGCGCCGCCGTGACCTGCTGATCGAACATCTGCATGGCATCCAGGACGCCCGTGGCCATCTGTCACTGCGACACCTGCGGGCCCTGGCCGCCTATATGAACCTGCCGATGGCGGCGGTCTATGAAACCGCGACCTTCTACGCTCACTTCGACGTGATTCACGACGACCAGACGCCGCCGCCGGCGACGACGATTCGCGTCTGCGACTCGTTGTCCTGCCAACTGGCCGGCGCCGCGGCGCTGAAGGCCGAGTTGGAGGCCGGTGTCGACCCGTCGAGGGTGCGCGTGCTGCGAGCACCCTGCATGGGGCGCTGCGAGATGGCACCGGTGGTCGAAGTGGGCCATCGCCACGTCAGTCATGCCAGCGTCGAAGCCGTCGAGGCGGTAGTGGATACCGGGCATTTCCATCCCGAGGCCATCGACTGGCAGCGTCTCGACGATTATCGCTGCGAAGGCGGGTATGAACTGCTCGACCAGTGCCGTAACGGCCAGGTCTCGGTAGACGCGCTGATGAAGACACTCGAGGCCGCCAACCTGCGTGGCCTGGGCGGCGCCGGGTTCCCGACCTTCAAGAAGTGGTACTTCGTACGCCAGGAACCCGGCCCGCGCTATTGCGCCATCAACGCCGACGAGGGCGAGCCGGGCACCTTCAAGGACCGCTATTACCTGGAACGCGCCCCGCACCGTTTTCTCGAGGGGGCGCTGATCAGTGCCTGGGCGGTGGAGGCCGAAGCCCTCTATATCTACCTGCGCGACGAATACCCCGGCCTGCACCGGGTCTTGCATGAGGCCATCGCCGAGTTGGAGGCGGCCGGCCTGGTCGAGCCCGGCTATGTGGTGATGCGTCGCGGTGCCGGTGCCTATATCTGCGGCGAAGAGTCGGCAATGATCGAGTCGCTGGAAGGCAAGCCCGGCAAGCCGCGTCATCGTCCCCCGTTCGTGGCCCAGAAGGGCCTGTTCGATCGCCCGACCCTGGTCAATAACGTCGAAACCGTCTACTGGATCCCGCTGATCTGGCAGCGTGGCGCCGAGTGGTTTGCCGGTCATGGCCGGCATGGCCGCAGCGGCCTGAGGAGCTTCTCGGTGTCGGGGCGCGTCAAGCGTCCCGGGGTCCATCTGGCTCCGGCCGGCATCACCATGAACGAGCTGCTCGACGAGTATTGCGGCGGCATGCAGGAGGGACATCGGCTGTTGGCCTACCTCCCCGGCGGGGCCTCCGGTGGCATCCTGCCGGCCTCCAAGGCCGACGTGCCGCTCGACTTCGACACCCTGCAGGAACATGGCTGTTTCATCGGCTCGGCGGCGGTGATCGTGGTCTCCGATCAGGACGACCTGCGCGCGGTGGCCACCAACCTGCTGGCGTTCTTCGCCGACGAGTCCTGTGGCCAGTGCACACCATGTCGTGTCGGCACCGAAAAGATGCTGACCCTGCTCGAGCGCGAAACCTGGGACGTAGAACAGCTGACTCGCTTGTCACAAGTCATGATGGATGCCTCGATCTGTGGCCTCGGGCAGGCCGCGCCCAATCCGGTGCTAGGATTGCTCAAGGACTTTCGTGAGCCGCTTGCGGCGCAACACATCATCGTCAAAGGCTGAGGGGCGAGGAAACCGACATGAATACCGCATTATCCCCGGCCGCTTCCACGCAGGCCGAACCCTTCACCCTGACCCTGGACGGTACCGAGGTCAGCGCTTTTCCCGGCGAGACGCTATGGCAGGTGGCCAAGCGCGCGGGGGAAACCATTCCTCACCTGTGTTTCAAGGACGCTCCCGGCTATCGCAGTGACGGCAACTGCCGTGCCTGCATGGTCGAAATCGAAGGCGAGCGAGTGCTGGCGGCGAGCTGCATACGCGAGGCCAAGCCCGGCATGGTAGTCAAGAGTGCCACTTCCGAGCGGGCGCGTACTTCCCGTGAAGGGGTGATGGAACTGTTGATTGCCGACCAACCCGAACGCGACGACAGCCCCGACCGCTCGAGCCACTTCTGGGCCATGGCCGACAAGCTGGCCATCGATGCCGCTGCGGTCCGCGAGTGGATGCCGTCGCGCGAGTCGCGGTCCGGGCCGACCGTGCACCACGTGACGCCCCGCGAGGGCTCACTTGCTCACGACACCACCCATTCGGCGATGAACGTCAATCTCGACGCCTGCATCGAGTGCAACCTGTGCGTGCGCGCCTGTCGCGAAGTACAGGTCAACGACGTCATCGGTCTGGCCCATCGCGGGGCGGCCTCGAAGATCGTCTTCGACTTCGACGATCCCATGGGCGAGAGTACCTGCGTGGCCTGCGGCGAATGCGTCCAGGCCTGCCCGACCGGCGCCTTGATGCCGGCCACGCTGATCGACGACAAGGGCCGTGGCGACTCGAAGGTCGCCGACAAGACCGTCGACTCGGTATGCCCTTACTGCGGCGTGGGCTGTCAGCTCACCTATCACATCAAGGATGACGAGATCCTGTTCGTCGAGGGCCGCGACGGCCCGTCGAACCAGAACCGCCTATGCGTCAAGGGCCGTTTCGGCTTCGACTATCCGCGCCATCCGTCGCGCCTGACCGTGCCCCTGGTTCGTCGCGAAGGCGTGCCCAAAGGCCTCGATCCGGCGTTCGATCCGGCCAAACCGCTGAGCCACTTCCGCGAAGCGAACTGGGACGAGGCACTGGACCTGGCAGCCAAGGGGCTGGTCGAGCTGAAGGATGCCCACGGTCCCGATGCCCTGGCCGGTTTCGGCAGCGCCAAGTGCTCCAACGAGGAGGCGTGGCTGTTCCAGAAACTGGTGCGTACCGGCTTCGGCTCCAACCACGTCGACCACTGCACGCGGCTGTGCCATGCCAGCTCGGTCGCGGCGCTGATGGAATGCATCGGCTCCGGGGCGGTGACCGCCTCGTTCATGCAGGCACTGGAAGCGGACGTGGTGATCCTCACCGGCTGCAACCCGACGGTGAACCACCCGGTGGCAGCGACCTTCTTCAAGCAGGCCGCCAAGCGCGGGACGCGCCTGATCGTCATCGACCCCCGCGGGCAGGCGCTGGGCGCCTACGCGCACAAGGCGCTGCGCTTTACGCCGGGCAGCGACGTCTCGCTGTTCAACGCCATGTTGAACGTGATCGTCACCGAAGAGCTGTACGACCAGACCTATATCGATGCGCACACCGAAGGCTTCGAGGCGCTGAAGGAGCATGTGCGTGACCTGACACCCGAGGCGATGGCCGAGAGTTGCGGCGTCAGTGCCGAGGAGATCCGCGCGGTGGCGCGCGAGTACGCCAATGCCGACAAGGCGATGATCTTCTGGGGCATGGGCATCTCCCAGCATGTCCACGGCACCGACAACGCGCGTTGCCTGATCTCGCTGGCACTGGCGTGTGGCCAGACGGGGCGTCCCGGCACCGGCCTGCATCCGCTGCGTGGCCAGAACAACGTCCAGGGGGCCTCGGATGCCGGTCTGATTCCCATGGTCATGCCCGATTACCAGCCGGTCTCCGATGCCCAGGTGCGGTCTGCCTTCGAAGAGCTGTGGAACACCAAGCTCGACGACAAGCCCGGCCTGACCGTGGTCGAGATCATGGAGGCCATCAACGCCGGCACGATCAAGGGCATGTATATCCAGGGCGAGAACCCGGCCATGTCCGATCCCGACCTGGACCATGCGCGGGCCGCACTGGCCAAGCTCGAGCACCTGGTGGTGCAGGACCTGTTCGTCACCGAGACCGCGCAGTTCGCCGATGTGATCCTGCCGGCATCCGCGTGGCCGGAGAAGGATGGCACCGTGACCAATACCAACCGCCAGGTGCAGATGGGCCGCCAGGCCATGCCGCTGCCCGGCGAGGCCAAGCCCGACTGGTGGATCATCCAGGAGATCGCCAAGCGCTTCGGCCTGCCCTGGAACTACCGGCACCCACGCGAGGTGTTTGCCGAGATGACCCACGGCATGCCGTCGCTCGATCACATCTCGTGGGAGCGCCTGGAGCGCGAAGACTCGGTGACCTATCCCTGCCCGGCCGACGACGCGCCCGGCGCCGACGTGGTGTTCTCGGACGCCTTCCCCACCGCCAGTGGCCGGGCGAAATTCTCGCCGACCCTGCCGTTGCCGCCCGATGAACCGATCGATGGTGACTATCCGACGGTGCTGACCACCGGACGTCAGCTCGAGCACTGGCATACCGGTTCGATGACGCGTCGCGCCCGGGTGCTCGATGATCTGGAACCCGAAGCGGTGGCCAGCCTAGCGCCTAGTGAGCTGCGCCGGCTGGGCCTGGAGCCGGGCGATCCCGTGAGCATCACCACCCGCCGGGGGCAGATCACCTTGCGCACCCGCGCCGACTCGTTGATGCCGGAGGGGATGGTATTCGTGCCGTTCTGCTATGCCGAAGCGGCGGCGAATATCCTCACCAACCCGGCACTGGATCCGTACGGCAAGATCCCCGAGTTCAAGTACGCCGCCTGTCGCTTGACCAGGGCGGAAGCTCGCGAAGCCGTTACCCATTGAAGAGGGGACTGTCATGAGGAGGGTGGGCAAATGATGATCGTCGATTTGATCGATGGCGACGACTTCCGCAATCGCCTGGTGGCGCTGGGAATCCAGATTCCCGAGGGCGCCTGTCCCGAGACCTGTGCTCGCCTGGCGCTGCGCAAGCATGTGGAAGTGGGCGTCCTGGGGCTTCAAGATCTGGTGCGCGAGCTGATGCAGCACACCGACATCATGTTGCCCTCGGTCCGCGCCGCTATCGAGCGCTATTTGCTACCTGGCCTACGCTGATTCCACGGGATTGCCTGCCTCGGTCAGGAATGACGCCCTGCTCGACGCCATGTCGGGTGGGGCGACTTCGTATGTGGCCTGCGGGCCATTGTGACCCATGTGTCATTTGGCGCCACACCCGGAAGCCTTGGGCGGCATGGAAGCGGATGGATTTCGCTATGAGGATTGGCTATTATCTTGTTGATGTGTGGAGGTTTTAATAAAATTTTTGATGCTTGGCATGCCATCTGCTTGGATGGCTATGAAGAGCGAAGATGAAGAGCGAGCAGTCACCTGAGGAGGCAAGGATGAAAGATCGCAACGGCTCACGCCACAAGAGCATGGCGGTGGCCTTGAGCACTGCCTTGGCGTTGGGGACCCTGGCCCTCGCAGGCTGTGACAACGGGGGGGATCAGCAGAATCAGCAGGAGTCCGGTTCGCAGCAGCAGGAGTCCGGCTCGCAGCAGGAGTCCGGCTCGCAGCAGCAGGAGTCCGGCTCGCAGCAGCAGGAGTCCGGCTCGCAGCAGCAGGAGTCCGGCTCGCAGCAGCAGGAGTCCGGCTCGCAGCAGCAGGAGTCCGGTTCGCAGCAACAGGAGTCCGGCTCGCAGCAACAGGAAGAACAGCAAGGCTAGACCCAGGAGGGGGGTGATCCGGCGGCAATGGTCCGACGACGGAAAACCAGCAAGATATCGGTTTCCTAGCCTTTTGATGGCATGGAAAGGTTTGTCTCCACAAGTGACAGGAGGGGCGCGGTGCGTGGTGATCCGCCTGCTGCCTCCCCATGATCGAATAAGCATACGAGTCAACGAGGTATGCTCAGGATGAAGGGGAAGCATGGGAAGCCCCGACGAGGAGCAAGGGGACGACAGCACACGGTAACGGCTGACATGCCGGACCACTCATCAGGAGCGTTGTCCATTCATAGGGATGTGACGCATCGCCCTCCCGAGTCTGCCGGGAGGGCGATGTCGTGAGAATTCTCGAAAGCTAGCCTTCGTCTTCTTCCAGGCGCCGATACAAGGTCTTGCGAGCGATGCCCAGGATGTCGGCGGTACGCCGCTTGTTGCCGCCGGTGGCCTCCAGGACCTTCTGTATATAGCGTCTCTCGACATCTTCCAGGCGTGGCCATTGCTGGCCGGTGTCACCGGGTATCGGATCGTTGCCGTTGATCGGGGGCATGTCCTCGCCATGCCGACGAATACGCTCCGGTAGGTCGGCATGGCTCAAGATACCGTCTTCGGCCAGCGTTACGGCACGCATGATCGCATTTTCCAGCTCACGCACGTTGCCCGGGTAGGAGTAGGTCAGTAACGCTTGCAGGGCCAAGGGCTCGACCTGTTGGATGGGGTTGTCCCGGGCTCTGGAATGCTTGTCGATCAGGGCCGACAACAGTCGCTCGATATCGCCTTCACGCTCGCGTAGGGGTGGGATGCGCAGCGAGAAGGTTTCCAGGCGATAGAAGAGGTCGCTACGGAAGTTCGCCTTCTCGATCTCTTCCTCAAGGTCGCGATGCGTGGCGGCGATGATCCTCACATCGACCCTTTCTTCCTTCTCGGCCCCCACCGCGCGTATGGTCATTTCCTGCAGGGCGCGTAGCAGTTTGGCCTGCAGATTTGGCGACATCTCGCCGATCTCGTCGAGAAACAGGCTGCCGCCTTGGGCCGCCTGGAAGAGCCCGGGACGTGTCTCGTTGGCGCCGGTGAAGGCCCCCTTCACATGCCCGAAGAACTCGCTTTCCATCAGTTCGGACGGGATGCTGGCGCAGTTGACGGCCACGAATGGCATATCATGACGGAGGCTCTCGGCATGGATAGCTCGTGCCAATAGTTCCTTGCCGGTTCCGCTCTCGCCAAGGATCAGGATCGGCGCATCGCTCTTGGCGAGGCGCGAGGCGTCGTGGAAAAGCCCTTGCATCACTTCGCTGGTCCCGACGATGCCGTGGAAGTTCATGTTCTGGTGATCGGCGTTGGCCAGGCGTGAAGCCAGGCGGCGGTTCTCCAGCACACGAAATACCGCGTCACGCACATTTTCCAGGTCCAGGGGCTTGGTCAGGAAGTCGTCGGCACCGATCTTCAAGGCTTCGACCGCCTGCTCGATGGTGCCGAAGGCCGTGATCACGATAAAGCCGACCGGATTGCCATCACGGCGCAGGTTCTCCAGCAGCGTCATGCCGCTGATGCCGGGGAGGCGTACGTCACTGATGATCAGTTCGACTTGGCTGTGGCTCAGGGTGGCGATGGCGTCTTCGGCGCTTTCCACCCCGAGGGTGGGGTAGCCGGCATCACGTAATTCTTCTTCGAGTAGTTCGAGAATGGCAGGATCATCCTCGACGATCAGGATGGGGGGGTGCACGGGGGCCTCCTGGTGGTAATCCATGGGTTGGCGATCACTGTGCTCCTATTTCCTGTTGTGGACCATTTTCCAGCGGCAGGGTCAGGTCGAAGCCGGCACCTCCGAGTTCGCTGTCGAAGACACCGATGCTCCCTCCATGGTCGTTGACGATACGATGAACCACGGATAACCCGAGGCCACTGCCCTGGCCGACCGGCTTGGTGGTGAAGAACGGGTCGAATACCCGGTTCTTGTCGGCATCGTCGATACCGGGACCGTCATCCTCGACCGTGACGTGCAGTTCGCCGTCGTGGCAACGGGCGCGCAGGCGTATTCTGCCGTGAGGGGTGGCCTGCAGGGCATTGTGCAGCAAGTTGGTCACCACCTGTGTGAGTTGCTGGGCGTTGGCCATCAGCACCGCCTCGGGCTCGCCCAGATCCAGCTCGAGGTGCGCTTGTCGGGAGGCTAGCTCGTCCTCGAGCAATTCCTGAGCAGTCACGATGATATCGGACAAGCGACAGGCCTCCTTATCCACATTATGCTGACGGCCGAGTTCCATCAAATGTCGCACGATGACGACAATGCGATCGACCTCATTGCGAATGCGAGTGAGCTTGGCGCGCTCGCTGTCGCCGAGCGACTCATGGCGGGCGAGGCGCTGGGCCTGGCCGTTGATCACCGTCAAGGGGGCACCGATCTCGTGGGCGACACCGGCCGCCAGGACACCCAGTTCGGCGAGCTTCTTCGACTTGCGCAGGCGTTTTTCCAGTTCGATCTCCTTCTGCTGCCGGGCTTCGATATCGGCATCCTTCTCGGCCATGGCATCGAGCATGCCGTTCAGCGCCTGTGATAGCTGGCGGTACTCCTCGGGACCCCTGATGGGGGCACGATAACCGCGATCGCCCTTCTCGACTCTCTCCATTACGCCCAGCAGGCGATTGAGCGGGCGTTCGATGTAGCGTCGGAAACCCCACCATATCGTCAGTACGATCCCGGCGGCGCCGATGGCGAACACCACTACTGCGACGATACTGATGAAACCGGCGTAGCTCTCGACTCCGGTATTGAGCCGATTGACCTGCAGCACGCCCCGCGTTTCGCCGCCAGGCGTGTTCAAGGGTGTCAGGACCGAGTAATAGTTCCAGCGGTCTTGCTGGCGATAGGCACCGGTGCTCTCGCCGTTTTTGGCGACCTGACGGATGTCCTCGGGCGTGAATAGCTCTTCGCCCAGTCCCAGGCCATAGATCTTGCGGCCCTCGGTGTCGAAGACGTAGGCGCCATAGATGCGGTGGAAGGAAAAGGCGGAATGCAACGATTCCTGCAGGGAGTCCGGGGTGTCCTGTGCCAGCGCATAGCCCAGCGAGGCGCCAATGGTATGGGTGATGATCTGCACTTCGCTTTGCAGCTTCGAGCGGACATTGTCTTCCAGCGACTTGATCGCTACCAGGCTGAATACCAGCAAGATCAGGAACAGCGGCACGATGACCGTGACGATGATGATGTTGCGTAGGCGCATTGAGGGCCTCGGATGCATTGCCGTGACCTGCGTGGCAGGACAGTACTTTATGACCGGCCCTATCCCAGCATGTTCAGCCCCGAGGGTCCAGAGCCCTGCGCGTGCCAATCCCCGCTACGACGACAGGGCCCGCACATGGCGGGCCCTGGGATCGTGTCACGAAGGTAGCGGTGGGTACGGCTAGCCCCGAGCGAGCTGCAGATGCGGTGCGGTATGCCCCAGGTTCTCCTGCAGGCGCTCGCTGTACCAGTCGATGAAGTCGATCACCCCGAATTCATAGGTCTCGGAGTAGGGGCCCGGTTGATAGGCCTTGGAGTTGATGCCGCGCTGGTTCTCCTCGGCCAGGCGCCGGTCCTGGTCGTTGGTGGCGTCCCACACCTTGCGCATCTGGACGGGATCGTAGTCGACGCCTTCCACGGCATCCTTGTGCACCAGCCACTTGGTGGTGACTACCGTTTGCTGCGGGCCCAGCGGCATGACCCGGAACACCACGGCGTGGTCGCCCATGAAGTGGTTCCAGGAGTTGGGCAGGTGCAGGATGCGCAGTGAGCCCATGTCGGGACTGGTCAGGCGCCCCATCAGTTTCTTGCACGCCGGCTGGCCGTCCATGGTCATCGACACGGTGCCATCCAGTAATGGCGTCCGAGTCAGGCGGTTGCGCTTGCCGAAGCGCTTGAGCTGCCAGGGGACGTTCTCGGCGTCCCAGTCGGCCTGCTTGCGCTCGACCAGCGCCTTGTAGGCCGGGGTGGCACGCGGGTCGTCGGTATCGTCGAATTCCTGCAGCGAATTGAGCAATTCCGGATGCGCACCATTGCAGTGGTAGCATTCCCGGTTGTTCTCGATCACCAGCTTCCAGTTGGCCTGCTCGACGATGCTCGATTCCACCGCCACCTTGACGTTGTCCATGTCATAGGGTGAGAGATAATGCTCGAGCGTTACCAGGAAGTCATCGATGACCAGCGGCTGCTCGGCAAGGCTGATGAAGATATAACCACCAGCGGTCTTGACGTGAATCGGCTTCAGACCATAGGCGCCGAGGTCGAAATTCTCACCCATGTCACTGCCGGCGAACAGCAGACGACCGTCCAGCTCGTAGGTCCACTGATGATAGGGGCAGACCAGCTTGGCGACCTTGCCCTTGTCCTTGACACACAGGCGTGAGCCACGGTGACGGCAGACATTGTGGAAGCCGTGTACCGCTCCGTCGTTGCCGCGCACGATGATCACCGGGTTATCGCCCACCTCCAGCGTCATGAAACTGCCCTTGGTGGGAATCTCGCAGGTCATGCCGGCGAACAGCCACTCCTTCTCGAAGATTTCCTGCATGTCCAGGGCGAACAACCGGGCATCGTTGTAGAACGGTTGCGGCAGCGAGAAGTTACGTTCACGCTTGGCAAGCATGTCGGCAGTGGCCTCGCGGGCCGGAGCCAGGGGGTCGTCCAGACGTGGAGCAGACATCGGGGTCATGGCAGCAGCATCCTCTTGCATGGCTGTCGCGGCGGGTGGCCGCGGTCGGTCGGTAACGATTATTGGTGTTAGGGTTATCGTGCGGGGCCTGGATGGGCATATCTCTTGGATATGCCGTCGATTTTCGGCGAGTTTGGATCAGCGCGAGGCGTGTCAATTGTCTGCCGACGACATAAGGCGGTTCAAGTACGACGCGATGGCGAAAAGTCTGCCTCGACAGTGGAATTCAGGGATATGCCCATGTCGCTGACAGGTAAGTTGCCGCCCCGGTGCATGGCGCAGAATGCGCTCATCAAGAGACGGTGGCCCCAGGTGCTGGAGCCTACCGATGGTGCAGCCCCAGCCAGGCAGAGACGACAATGACAACGAGTTTCCTCAATCCGGTTACTACCCAGACCTGGGCCAACGGCCGTCACATGGTGCGCTGCGTCAAGGTGATCCAGGAAACCTGGGACGTGCGGACCTTCTGTTTCATGGCCGAGCAACCGGTACTGTTCTTCTTCAAGCCGGGGCAATTCGTGACCCTGGAGCTGGAGATCGACGGCAACCCGGTCATGCGCTCCTACACCATCTCCAGCTCGCCATCGGTGCCGTACAGTTTCTCGATCACCGTCAAGCGCATGCCGGGGGGCGTGGTATCCAACTGGCTGCACGACAACCTCAAGGTCGGCGACGAACTGGCAGTGCATGGCCCGGTAGGCAACTTCAACTCTATCGACTATCCCGCCGAAAAGATCCTGATGCTCTCCGGCGGGGTGGGCATCACGCCGCTGATGTCGATGGCGCGCTGGTTCTTCGATACCAATGCCGCCGTCGACCTGGAGTTCGTGCATAGCGCTCGCACGCCGAAGGATATTATCTTCCACCGCGAACTCGAACATATCTTCTCGCGGATTCCCGAGTTCAAGCTGCACATCGTGTGTGAACGAAGCGACGAGCTGGGCGAGGCTTGGGCCGGCTTCCGTGGCTATCTGAGCCAGGCGATGCTGGAACTGATGGCGCCGGACTTCATGGATCGCGAGATCTTCTGCTGTGGCCCCACACCCTACATGAACGCCGTCAAGCGTCTGCTGCGCGACAACGGCTTCGACATGAACCGCTACCATGAGGAATCCTTCGGCGCCACGCCGATGGATGTCCAGGAGGAAGTGCTCGAGCATGTCGAGCAGGCCGAGGCCGAAGCCGAGGAATTCGATGTCAACGAGATGCTCAGTGTCGAATTCACTTCCGCCGGCAAGAGCGTACGCATCCAGCCTGGCGAAACCGTGCACGCCGCCGCCGCCAAGCTGGGGCTGCACATTCCCAAGGCCTGTGGCATGGGGATTTGCGGTACCTGCCGCGTGCCGTTGACCTCGGGACAGGTCGACATGGAACACAACGGCGGTATCACCGACGAGGACGTCGAAGAAGGCTACATCCTCTCCTGCTGCAGCAAGCCTACCGGCAATGTGGTGGTGGACTACTGATAACTCTCAGAAGGCGAGGCCATCCTCGAATCGTCGTGAGGGCGGACGAGGAGTGGCCTCCCGCACCATCCCATCGTCTCAGCGCCGTGAATTCGGTAGCCACGGCATGAACAAGCGCATCTGCTGATACATGCACTCGCCGATCATTTCCGCCTGCCGCGCCGCCATTTGCCAAGCCTCGTCATACATGGCGGGAGGCACATGGCCCTCCATTCGCTCCGTCGTTACCCGTCCATTCTCCATCTGATGGCGTTCCGCCTTCAGGTATGCCTGGCCATGCTGCATGGTGATCTCCGCACGGCTGACGGTCAGGGAAAAGCCGGGAAAGGTGGGCAACCATGGTGTCAGCGAGTGTGTCTCGTGCCTCGGCTCCAACACCGTATCGTGGTGCCGTGTCGGCGGTCGATTCGTTGTGGAATCCTGTGTCATGGTGATTCTCCGTGTCGAGTGCCTTCACATTAGATAGGCCAGCAGCAACGGCAAGTAAAGGAACGACAGCAGGGTCGAGCAGAACACCAGGCTGGCGACATAGGCCGGTTCGCGCTTGGCGCGCTGGGCGAACAGGTAGTTGAACACCGCTACCGGCATGCTCATCTGCAGCACCAGGATACTGTGCGCCAGCGGCGGCAACCCGAGCAGATAACCGATGGCAGAGGCCAGCAGTGCCGCGCTCAGCGTGCGCAGCAGGCTGAAGCCGACCCCGGAGCGCAGGCTCCTGACCTGGATGCTGCCCAGCGACACCCCCAGAGTGATCAGCATCAGCGGCACGGTGAAGCCGGACATCAGGTCCAGGGTGTTGCCCAACCACAGTGGCAGCGTGGTGTCGGTCAGCAGGATGGCCAGGGCGATCAGGATGGCGTAGACGTTGGGGGTCCGCGCGAGCGTCCGCCATGGCTGGTTGCTGCGGCTGGTGATCAGGGTGCCGAAGGTGAACTGCACCAGCGAGACCGTGACCATGACGGCGATGGCAAAGGCGAAACCGGCGGTGCCGAAGGCATAGAGCGTGACCGGCAGGCCCATGTTGCCGGTATTGGGATACATCATCGGCGACAGTAGCACCCGCCAGTCCTTGCGCAGTAGCGGCGCCATGGCGAATGTCAGCAACCCCATGGCGACCAGCACCAGCAGGGTACCGAGCATGGTGCGGCTGAAGCTGCCGGCGTCGATCTCGGCGCCCGACAGCGAGGCCAGGATCAAAGCCGGGGTCCCGATATTGAAGACCAGCTTGGTGACGAACTCTACCGGATAAGCGTGGCCCAGGCGCACCCACAGGAAACCGAGACTCGCGCCGACGAAGACCGGGGCCATCACGGCGAAGAGTTCGGCAAGCATGGGCAATGTCCTTGAGGAAGAAGAAAGCGACGCAGCGAGCGCGTATTGTCGTTAATTAGCCTGCGAAGATGCAACTCCAGCCCTTATGCCGGCCGTGCAAGGCGACGGGATTGTCGAAGGGCGACACCGGTGTCGCAAACGCATCGGGTCGTGACGCCGCCAAGCATCTTGCCCCCCAGGGCAAGGAATACCATCGCCGCAAGGATGGCACAGTGAATAACGACTGCTCCTTGGGAAGTGCCGAACAAATGTTCCTTGCTTCCCCGGCCACGACAACAATTCTGGAGGCTTGCATGTCCCACCGTGATGGGTTTGCCCACAACGACCGCCTGGCATCCTTCGATGCCGCCCTGGCTACGGCCATCGCTGAAGAAACCGCTCGTCAGGAGGCGCATATCGAGCTGATCGCCTCGGAGAACTATGCCAGCGCGCGGGTCATGGAAGCCCAGGGCACTCAGTTGACCAACAAGTACGCCGAAGGCTATCCGGGCAAGCGTTACTACGGCGGCTGCGAGTTCGTCGACAAGGTCGAGCAGCTTGCCATCGAGCGGGCCTGTGACCTGTTCGGTGCCGACTACGCCAACGTCCAGCCGCACTCCGGCGCCCAGGCCAATGCCGCCGTGTTCATGGCCCTGGTCAGCCCCGGCGATACCGTGCTGGGCATGAGTCTGGCCCACGGCGGCCACCTGACCCATGGTGCCGCTCCGAACTTCTCCGGCAAGCACTACCATGCCGTGCAGTACGGCCTGAACCCCGACACCGGCGAGATCGACTATGCCGAGGTCGAGCGCCTGGCGCATGAGCACCAGCCCAAGATGATCATCGCCGGCTTCTCCGCCTACTCCCGAGTGGTCGACTGGCGGCGCTTCCGTGCCATCGCCGATGCCGTCGGCGCTTATCTGATGGTGGACATGGCCCATGTCGCCGGTCTGGTCGCCGCCGACCTGTACCCCAGCCCGCTGCCGCACGCGCATGTGGTGACCACCACCACCCACAAGACGCTGCGTGGCCCGCGCGGTGGGTTGATCCTCTCCGCCCACGGCGACGAGGCGCTGTACAAGAAGCTCAATGGCGCGGTGTTCCCGGGCCAGCAGGGCGGCCCGCTGATGCACGTGATCGCGGCCAAGGCGGTGGCCTTCAAGGAGGCCATGAGCCAGGACTTCGTGCGCTACCAGACCCAGGTGATCGCCAACGCGCGCACCATGGCCCAGGTCTTCGTCGAGCGTGGCTACGAGGTGGTCTCCGGGGGCACCGATGACCATCTGTTCCTGGTGTCGCTGATCCAGCAGGGCGTGACCGGCAAGGACGCCGACGCGGCGCTGGGCCGGGCGCATATCACCGTCAACAAGAACACCGTCCCCAACGACCCGCAGAGCCCCTTCGTGACCTCCGGCCTGCGCCTCGGTACCCCGGCGGTGACCACTCGTGGTTTCAATGAGGCCGACTGCGAGGCCCTGGCCGGTTGGGTGTGCGACATCCTCGACGTGCTGGCCGAGCAGGGTAATACCAGTGCCATCGAGGCCGAGGTGCGCGACAAGGTTTTCGAGCTGTGTGGGCGCTATCCGGTCTATGTCGAATCCCGTACCGCTGACGCGCGCGAGACATCCATCGCCTAAGCCCGTCCGCCAGACGCTCGTCCGTGAGTCTGGCGGGCGCCGATTGAGGAGAAGTAGCATGCAACGTTATTCAGGCTTCGGGCTGGTCAAGCACGCGCTGAGCCACCACGAGAACTGGCAGCGCCAGTGGCGTAACCCCACGCCCAAGAAAGAGTACGACGTGATCATCATCGGCGGTGGCGGCCACGGCCTGGCCACCGCCTACTACCTGGCCAAGGAGTTCGGCGTCAGGAACGTGGCGGTGATCGAGAAGGGCTGGCTGGGCGGCGGCAATACCGCGCGCAACACTACCATCGTGCGTTCCAACTACCTGTGGGACGAGGCGGCGGCGCTGTACGAGCACTCCATGAAGCTGTGGGAAGGCCTGTCGCAGGACCTCAACTACAACGTGATGTTCTCCCAGCGTGGTGTGTTGAACCTCGGCCACACCCTGCAGGACATGCGCGACATCCAGCGCCGGGTCAACGCCAATCGCTTGAACGGTGTCGACGGCGAGGTCCTCGATGCCAAGGGCGTCCAGGAGATCGTGCCGATCCTCGATTGCTCCAAGCGGGCCCGCTATCCGGTGATGGGCGCCTCCTGGCAGCCGCGCGGCGGCGTGGCGCGTCACGACGCCGTGGCCTGGGGCTACGCCCGTGGTGCCGATGCGCACGGGGTGGACATCCTGCAGCAGACCGAGGTCACCGGCTTCAAGATCCAGGACGGCAAGGTGCTGGGCGTACATACCAACCGTGGTGACATCGGCGCCAAGACCGTCGGCTGCGTGACCGCCGGCAACTCGGGGGTGTTGGCCAAGATGGCCGGCTTCAAGCTGCCCATCGAATCCCACCCGCTGCAGGCACTGGTGTCCGAGCCGCTCAAGCCGATCCTCGACACCGTGGTGATGTCCAACCACGTCCACGGCTACATCAGCCAATCCGACAAGGGCGATCTGGTGATCGGCGCCGGCATCGACGGCTACAACGGCTACGGCCAGCGCGGCAGCTATCCCACCGTGGAGCACACCCTGCAGGCCATCGTCGAGATGTTCCCGATCTTCTCGCGGGTGCGCATGAACCGCCAGTGGGGCGGCATCGTCGACACCTGCCCGGACGCCTGCCCGATCCTGTCGAAGACGCCGGTCAAGGGGCTGTTCTTCAACTGCGGCTGGGGCACCGGTGGCTTCAAGGCCACGCCGGGCTCGGGCCATGTGTTCGCCGCGACCCTGGCCAAGGGCGAGCCGCACCCGATTGCGGCACCGTTCAGTATCGACCGTTTCCATAGCGGTGCACTGATCGACGAACACGGCGCCGCGGGTGTCGCGCACTAAGGAGGCTTCAACATGTTCTATATCCACTGTCCTTACTGCGGCGAACACCGCGAGGAAGAAGAGTTCCACGCCAAGGGCCAGGCGCATCTCATGCGCCCCGCGGACCCCGATACCTGCACCGACGAGGAATGGGGCGATTACCTGTTCTTCCGCGACAACCCGCGCGGTGTCCACCATGAGTTGTGGGTGCACGCCGTCGGTTGCCGCAAGTTCTTCAATATCACGCGGCACACGGTGACCTACGAGATCCTCGAGACCTACAAGATGGGCGAGCAGCCGTCGATCACCGCCGAGAATTATTCCCCTGCCTCGGCACAGCCGCAGCAGGAACAGGGCGCGTCTCAGGTCGCCAAGACAACAGGAGCCCGGGCATGAGCCAGTCGCTGAAACAGCCGAATCGTCTCGCCGAGGGCGGGCGCATCGACCGCCGCCAGGTGTTGACCTTCACCTTCAATGGCGAGACCTACCAGGGCCATACCGGTGATACCCTGGCCTCGGCCTTGCTGGCCAACGGGGTCGACATCGTCAACCGCAGCTTCAAGTACTCGCGCCCGCGCGGTATCGTCGCCGCCGGTGCCGAGGAACCCAATGCCGTGGTCCAGTTGGGTAGCACCGAGGCCGCCCAGGTGCCCAATGTGCGGGCGACCCAGCAGGCGCTGTACGACGGTCTCAGCGCGCGCAGCACCAATGGCTGGCCGAATGTGCAGCGTGACCTGATGGGCCTGGTCGGCAAGCTGGGTGGCAAGTTCATGCCCCCCGGCTTCTACTACAAGACCTTCATGGCCCCGGCCTCGCTGTGGATGACCTACGAGAAGTACATCCGCAAGAGCGCCGGCCTGGGCCGTAGCCCCAACGAGTCGGATCCGGACATCTACGATCACCTGCATCGCCACTGCGACGTGCTGGTGATCGGTGCCGGCCCAGCGGGCCTGGCCGCGGCGCTGGCCGCCGCGCGCAGCGGGGCGCGGGTGATCGTCGCCGACGAACAGGAAGAGATGGGCGGCTCGCTGCTCGACAGCCGCGAGTCGCTCGATGGCGCGCCGGCCGAGCGCTGGGCCGCCGATGTCGTGAATGAACTCGCGGCGCTGGACAACGTGACCCTGTTGCCGCGTACCACCGCCAACGGCTACCACGACCATAACTTCGTGACCCTGCACGAGCGGCGCACCGAGCATTTGGCCGACATCGCCCCGCGCCACAACGGGCGTCGTCAGCCACGGGCGCGCCTGCATCGCGTGCGTGCCGGGCAGGTCATTCTGGCTACCGGTGCCCACGAGCGCCCGGTGGTGTATGCCAACAACGACGTACCGGGCAATATGCTGGCCGGTGCCGTCTCCACCTATATCCGCCGCTACGGCGTGGTACCGGGCAACAAGCTGGTGCTGACCACCAGCAACGACCACGCCTACCGTGCCGCCCTGGACTGGGCGGACGCCGGTCGCGACGTGGTCGCCATCGTCGATGCCCGTGCCAATCCGGAGGGGGAGTGGGTCGAGGCCGCCAAGGCCAAGGGCATCCGTATCATCCCCGGCAGTGCGGTGATCGAGGCCAAGGGCGACAAGCGCGTCAGCGCGGCGCGCGTGGCCAAGGTCGATCTCGACAGCTTCAAGATCACCGGTGGCGCGGAAGAGCTGGCCTGCGACACCATCGCCAGCTCCGGCGGTTATAGCCCGGTGATCCACCTGGCGTCGCACACCGGTGCGCGTCCGACCTGGAACGAGGAACTGCTGGGCTTTGTACCGTCACTGGTCAAGGGTGTCATCGCCACGGGTGGCGCCCAGGGCGTCTACGCGCTGGGTGAGACCCTGGCCGATGGCGTGGCCGCGGGGACTCGCGCTGCCGCTGCCTGCGGCCACCAGGCGCCCGCCGTGACGCTGCCTCGGACCGTGTCTGTGAAAACGGGGCTGGCCTGTGCGCTCTATCAGGTGCCGCACGAACAGCCGACGCTGCGCGCGCCCAAGCAGTTCGTCGACCTGCAGAACGACGTGACCGCCTCGGGCATCGAACTCGCGACCCGCGAGGGCTTCGAATCGATCGAGCACGTCAAGCGCTATACCGCCATGGGCTTCGGCACCGACCAGGGCAAGCTCGGCAACATCAACGGCATGGCCATCGCCGCGCGTTGCCTGGGCCGCTCGATTCCCGAAGTGGGCACCACGGTGTTCCGTCCCAACTACACGCCGGTGACCTTCGGCGCCATCGTCGGCCGTCACTGCCGTGAGCTGTTCGACCCCGAGCGCTACACCGCCCTGCATCAGTGGCACGTGGAAAACGGCGCCGAGTTCGAGGATGTCGGCCAGTGGAAGCGCCCCTGGTACTACCCGCAGACCGTCAAAGGCAAGCAAGAGACCATGCACGAGGCGGTGGCGCGCGAATGTCGCGCGGTGCGCGAGTCCGTGGGCATCCTCGACGCCTCGACCCTGGGCAAGATCGATATCCAGGGGCCGGATGCGCGTGAATTCCTGGGTCGCATCTACACCAACAAGTGGGAAAAGCTCGCTGTCGGCAAGGCCCGCTACGGCCTGATGTGCAAGGACGACGGCATGGTCACCGACGACGGCGTGACCACCTGCCTGGGCGACAACCACTTCCTGATGACCACCACCACCGGGGGCGCCGCGGCGATCCTCGAATGGCTGGAACTGTGGCATCAGACCGAATGGCCGGAACTCGAGGTCTATTTCACCTCGGTCACCGACCACTGGGCGACCATGACTATCACCGGCCCCGAAGCGCGCCATCTGCTCGCCGAGATCACCGATATCGATCTCGATCGCGACGGCTTCAAGTTCATGGAGTGGCGCCAGGGCCAGGTCGCTGGGGTGCCGGCACGGGTCTTCCGCATCTCCTTCACCGGTGAGCTGACCTACGAGATCAATGTCCAGGCCAACTACGCCATGCACGTGTGGAAGACGCTCTTCGAGCACGGCGACAAGTATGGCCTGACGCCCTACGGTACCGAGACCATGCACGTGCTGCGGGCGGAGAAGGGCTTCATCATCGTCGGCCAGGACACCGATGGCTCGGTGACCCCGGAAGACCTGGGCATGCAGTGGTGCGTCGGCTACGACAAGCCGTTCTCGTGGATCGGCAAGCGTGCGCTGTCGCGCCCCGACACCAAGCGCAGCGACCGCAAGCAGCTGGTCGGGCTCAAGCCCAAGGACCCCAAGGTGGTGCTGGAAGAGGGCGCGCAGATCGTCTTCGATCCGAGCCATGCGATCCCCATGCCGATGGTCGGCCATGTCACGTCGAGCTACTACAGCCCGACGCTGGACTCCGGCTTCGCCCTGGCGGTGGTCAAGGGCGGCCAGCACAAGATGGGCGAGACCGTCTATCTACCCATGGCCGATGGCAAGACCCATGAGGCCGAAATCGTCAGCCCGATCTTCTACGATCCCAAGGGAGAGCGCCAGCATGTCTAAGGTCGCCGTCTTCGATACTCGCACCGAGGCCAATATCCCGGTCGAATCGCCACTGGCCTACTCGTACCAGCGCTCAGGGGGCCCGACCGCCGGCGCGCAGAGCGCGGTGACGCTCAAGGAGCGGGCCTTTCTCGGCCATCTGATCCTGCGCGGCGGTGCCATTACCCTCGATGAGGCCCTGCGCGACGTGCTGGGCATCAACCTGCCCGGCCAGCCCCAGGGGCTCGCGCTCGATGCCTCCGGCGAACGCTCCATCCAATGGCTGTCGCCCGACGAATGGCTGGTCATCGTCCCCGCTGGCGAGGAGTACGAGCTCGAGAATCGCCTGCGTGAGCGTCTCGGCGATGCCCATTACAGCATCGTCAATGTCGGCGGCGGCCAGACCGTACTGGAGCTATCCGGCGAGAAGGCCCGCGAAGTGCTGATGAAGTCGGTGATCTATGACGTCCACCCCAGCCACTTCCCGGTCGGCCGGGGCGTGACCACGGTCTTCGCCAAGGCCACCGTCATCGTGCGCCGCCCCAGCGAGGACCGTTGGGAGCTGGTGGTGCGGCGCAGCTTCGCCGACTACTGCTATCGCTGGCTGCTGGATGCCGGCGAGGAATACGGCATCGGCGTCGCAAAATGAGTGTCAGGCCGGGGCATGCCCCGGCCTTTTGCCATATAAGGAGGCGTTTCTCATGAGTCCCCCTTCCGATACCTGGATCATCGCCGCCCAGTGCCCCAGCCGCCTGGGCACCGTGGACGTGGTCACCCGTTTCCTCAAGGAAAGCCGTTGCTATATCACCGAGCAGCACTCCTTCGACGACCGCCTGGGGGAGCGTTTCTTCATCCGCGCCGAGTTCCGGCCGCTAGACGATGACTTCGACGATGAGGCCTTCCGCGCGGCCTTCGCGCCGCGGGCCGAAGAATTCGACATGACCTTCGAGCTGACCCCGCCGGGCACGCGGATGCCGGTGGTGATCCTGGTCTCCAAGGCCGATCACTGTCTCAACGACCTGCTGTATCGCTATCGCATCGGCCAGTTGCCGATCGAGATCCGCGCCGTGGTCTCCAACCACCCCGATCTCGAGCCGCTGGCGGCCTGGCATGACCTGCCGTACTACCATTTCCCCATTACCCCCGACACCAAGGCCGAGCAGGAAGCCCGGGTGTGGGGCGTGATCGAGGAGACCGGCGCCGAGCTGGTGATCCTGGCGCGCTACATGCAGGTGCTGTCGAGCGAGATGTGCGCGAAGCTCGCCGGGCGGGCGATCAATATCCACCACTCGCTGCTGCCCGGCTTCAAGGGCGCCAAGCCCTACCACCAGGCCTACGACAAGGGCGTCAAGCTGGTCGGGGCCACCGCCCACTACATCAACGATGACCTCGACGAGGGGCCGATCATCACCCAGGGGGTGGAGCCGGTCAGCCACGCCGACTATCCCGAGGACCTGGTCGCCAAGGGGCGCGATATCGAATGCCTCACACTGGCGCGGGCCGTGGGCTACCATCTCGAACGGCGGGTGTTCCTGCACGCCAAGCGCACGGTGGTGTTTGCCAAGTAGGAGGTCTCTCCGAGCGTGGAGATTCCGATCTACACGCTCTGGTCCACGCTGGCCAGTGCCGTGACCTGCGTCGCACGCCAGACCTTGCTGGGTGTCGCGCCGTCGCCTGCGTAGTCGGCGCAGGTGTCGTGTCGGATGAGTTCATATTCGACACAGGTCACCACCAGTCGGCCTTGCCGACCGGCGGTTTGCCAGCGAACCGGCACGCTCAGGCGGTTGCCCTCGGCGATGGCGCTTTCGCTTTCCACGCTCACCTCGCCTCTCAGCCCGCGTGCCTGCAGCCACTCCAGCGCGGCGACCTGGGCACACTGTTCGGGCGGAGAAAGCCGGGAGTCGCCGCGGTAGCACGGCAGATAGGGCTGGCCGGTAGCTTCGGCCCGCAGCAGGCCGGGGATGTCGTCGATCCCGATGCGGCCGTACTTTCGCAGCTGGGGAAAAATGATGGCGCTGGCCGCCAGGCGGCAACCTCCCAGGTGGGTGCTCTCCCACACATCGAAGGCGTACTCATGGTGTTGGGCTTCGTCGGCGATCGCCTGGTAGGTGCGATAGCCGAACTTGGCGCAGCACTTGTCCTTCCTGCCATGGGTGCAGCACAGGATCATCGAGCCATGAACGGTCCCGGTCTGCCAGCGTTCGAGAGTCGCTCCGTCACGCAAGGCATGCAGAAAACTGGCCAACTCCTCGCGTGGCACGTCATGGCTCCGGCACTCCGGCATCAGGAAGATGCGATGTACATGGCTGGGCTGTCCCTGGCGGTGGATCAGGTTGACTCGACGACCATGCGCGGCGATGTTCTCGATCAGCGCAGAGACTTCCGCCGGCATGTCGCTGGCCTCGCGCAGGCTGCGCAGCCATTTGGCGCGTGGCCAGCTGATCAACAGGTTGCGTTCGGCATGGGAAGCCGTGCCGACCAGGGGGTCGCCGATGGCGGCGCTTTCCTGGGCACAGAAGCGTCTAGGCATGGCGGTCATGGGGGAATCATGGTCGTCGGTGCGTGATGGGCGAGTCCCACGTCGATCCGAGTGGAAGTCGTCGAGCCGGCCAGTGTCGGTACGCAGACCAATCGCTGGGTATGGGGATCGCGGATGACATGCGCATCGAGATCGAAGACCTGCTTGAGATGGGTGGCGGTGAAGACCGTCTCGGGAGTGCCACCGTGTTCGATGCGCCCCTCGCGCATCATCACCAGCACGTCGGCATAGGCCGCGGCCAGGTTCAGGTCGTGCAGCACCACCAGCAGGGTGCGTCCCTTGTCGTGGGCGAGTCGCACCAGCAGCTCCAGCAGGTCGACCTGCACCTTCAGGTCGAGAAAGGTCGTCGGCTCGTCGAGCAGGATCAGGTCGGTTTCCTGGGCCAGCACCATGGCGATCCAGCAGCGCTGGCGCTGGCCGCCGGACAGGTCGTCGATCGGGCGGTCGGCGAACTGGGCGACATTGGCGGTGGCCATGGCATCGACCACGGCGCGCTCGTCCTCCGACGACCATTGGCGCCATAGGTGTTGATAGGGAAAGCGCCCCAGGCAGACCAGTTCGCGCACCGTCACCCCCTCCGGCGCCGAGGGCCCTTGGGGAAGGATGCCCAGCTTGCGCGCGACATCGCGGGTGCGGCTGTGATGGATATCCTTGCCGTCGAGCAACACTTGTCCGCGCTCGGGGGCGAGTGTGCGCGCCAGGGTCTTCAACAGCGTCGACTTGCCGCTGCCATTGGGCCCCAGCAATACCGTCACCCGGCCGTCTTCCACGCGAAAATCGACCTCGCTGAGAACGCGATGGCCCTCATAGCCGGCGGTGAGCCGTTCGCCTTGTAGTCGGGTGCCGGTCATGGCCTGCTGCACTCTCATGAAAAGTGAGAATCATTTGTATTTTGGCGCGCAAGTGTGGCATTGTCTGCGCCCTTCTGTCTACTGTCGCTCCCGTAGGGAAGCCGCTCATGATGCGACCGATGCAAGTTCTCCAGAAGGTCAGTGGGTGCCTGGCTGTGCTGGTACTACTGGCACTGGCAGGCTCGAGTCAGGCCGAAACGGTGCGCACGGTCGAGCATGCCTTCGGTGAAACCCGCATCGAAGACAGGCCGCAGCGCCTCGTGACACTCTACCAAGGGGCCACGGATACGGCCGTGGCGCTGGGCCTCGAGCCGGTGGGCGTCGTCGAGTCCTGGGTGGAAAAGCCCATGTACCGTTACTTGCGTGGCGGCTTGCCGGAAGACGTCCGCTATCTGGGGCTGGAAACCCAGCCCGATCTCGAGACCGTCGCCTGGCTCGCGCCGGATCTGATCGTCGGCGCCCGTTATCGCCACGACGCGGTCTATCCGCTGCTGTCGCGCATCGCCCCCACGGTGGTGCCGGACACTGCCTACGATTTCAAGGCCATGCTCAGGCTGATGGGGGAGGCGACCGGCCGTGAGCGGCGAGCCCAGGCATTGCTCGATGACTGGGAGGCGAGGGTGGCCGATTTCCGGCGCCGGATCGCGGCGGCGCTCGGCGAGGCCTGGCCACAGGAGGTCGCGGTGGTCAGCTTCCGCAGCGACCACGCACGTCTCTACTATGACGGGTTCGCACGCAGCATCCTCGACGAGCTGGGCTTCCAAAGCCCCGACGCTCAGCAACAGTCGGGGTGGGGCATCAAGTTGACCAGCCGCGAGAGCATTTCGGCCATGGATGCCGATGCCATCTTCGTGTTCATGCGCGACTCGGACCCTGCCGTGGCCGAGACCTATCGCCAGTGGACCCAACACCCGTTGTGGCAAAACCTGAAGGCGGCGCGACAGGGGCGGGTCTACCGGGTCGACCCGGTGATCTGGAGCATGGGGGGCGGGATTCTGGCCGCCAATCGCCTGCTCGACGCACTCTATGCCCACTATGGCCTGGAACCGGGCCGCGAGACGCAGGAGTGACCAGGTGCTGAAGACACGCACGGCAAAGGTGCTGGGCCTGCTGTCGGGTGGAGTGCTGACACTCGGGGCCTGGATCGCCAGCCTGGCGCTGGGGCATACCGATATCGCCCCGACCACCCTGGTGGATGCCTTCTTCGCCTATGACCCGGGGTCGACGCAGCACCTGATTCTGCGTACCGAGCGTCTTTCCCGTGCGGTGATCGCCGCCCTGGTCGGCGCCAGTCTGGCGGTGGCGGGGGCACTGATGCAGACGCTGACCCGTAATGCCCTGGCCGCACCGAGCATCCTCGGCATCAATGCCGGTGCCATGTTCTTCGTCGTGGTGGCCAGCACCTGGTTCGCTCTGCATACGCCGTTGGCTTTCGTCTGGGCGGCCTTTCTCGGCGCCGGCGTCGCCGCGCTGCTGGTCTATTTGCTGGGACGGGAGGGGCAGCAGGGGGTTTCGCCGGTGCGCGTGGTGCTGGCCGGGGTCGCCATCACCGCACTGTTCGTCTCCTTCGCCCAAGGGCTGCTGATCGTCAACCAGGAGCGCTTCGAGAGCATTCTATTCTGGCTGGCCGGCTCGGTGTCCGGTCGCGGCCTGGAGATGGTGACGCCATTGCTGCCGCTGTTTTGCGGTGCCGCCATTCTCTGCGCCGCGCTGACGCGCCAGCTCAACGTCCTGGCCCTCGACGACGAAGTGGTCAAGGGACTGGGGCAGCGTTCCGGCCAGGTCAAGCTGCTGGCGGGGGTGGCGGTCATCGTGCTGGCCGGCGGGTCGGTGGCGGTGGCCGGCATGATCGGCTTCGTGGGGCTGATCGTACCGCACATGGTGCGCAGCCTGTTCGGTCGCGATCACCGCTGGGTGCTGCCTGGTTGTGCCTTGCTGGGCGCCGGGCTGCTACTGGTCGCGGATACCCTGGCTCGCTTCCTGATGCCTCCCGAGGAGGTGCCGGTGGGGGTGATGACGGCCCTGCTGGGTACGCCGTTCTTCCTCCATCTCGCCCGTCGTAGGAGTCAGGCGCTATGAGTCGACCGATCGTGTGGCGTAGCGCCAAGGGGTACCTGGCATTGCGGCTCGATCGTCGCACCCTGGCGGTGACGGCCGTGTTGGGGCTGGGACTTGTCGCCAGCGCCTTCCTGTCGCTGTGTCTGGGCAGTCATCCCACTTCACCGACGGCGGTACTGGAGGCGTTGCTGTTTCCTGCGCATAGCGACATTGCGCTGATCGTCCATGAGATCCGCCTGCCGCGGGTACTGCTGGCGGTGATGGTCGGGGCATCCCTGGCGGTGGCCGGTCTGATCCTGCAGGGCCTGGTACGCAATCCGCTGGCGTCACCGGATGTCATCGGCATTACCGGCGGCGCCTCGGTGGCTGCCGTGCTGTTCCTGACGCTGGGAGGGGCGGCGCTGGGCGAGTCGTGGTTGCCGGTGGTGGCGATGGGAGGGGCATTCCTGGTTGCCCTGGGAATCATCGCCCTGGCCTGGCAGCGTGGCGTGACCCCGGCGCGCCTGGTGCTGATCGGTATCGGTATCGCCGCGGCGCTGGGCGCCATCACCACCCTGACGATCGTGCTGAGCCCGGACACGACGGCGATGCGCGCCTATGTATGGCTGACCGGGAGTCTCTATGCGGCGCAATGGCGCGAGGTGGTGGGGATGCTGCCCTGGATGGCGGTCTGCCTGCCTCTGGCACTCAGCCAAGCCCGGCAGTTGGATGTGCTCGCCTTGGGCGACGACCTGGCCACCGGCCTAGGGAGTGCCGTGCAGGGCAGTCGCCTGGTGCTGCTGCTGCTCAGTGTGGCACTGGCCGGCTCGGCGGTGGCCTTCGCCGGTGGCCTGAGCTTTATCGGGCTGATCGCTCCACATATCGCCCGTCGCCTGGTGGCGCGCGGCTTTACCGGGCTGGTATCGGTGACGGCGCTGATCGGCGCCCTGATCCTGCTCTACGCCGACTTGTTAGGGCGGATCGCCTTTACGCCCCGCGATTTGCCGGCGGGGATCTTCGTCGCCGGCATCGGGGCGCCGCTTTTTGTTTATCTGCTGTATCGCTGGCGCCACTGAGAAAACAAGTCCAGTTCGATATTCGGCCCCAGGTGGTGGGCGCCTTCGCTATCCAGCCATCACCATGAAAAAGGCGATGACCGCCTGGTCACCGCCTTTTGATCCTCCTTCTGGGCGAATGCCGATCAGAAGTCGAGCTGGTAGCCCACCGTGAAGGTCCGGCCGCGTCCCTTGAAAAAGTATTCGTCGCTGATGCGGGCGGCTTGAGAGTAGTAGGTGAAGTAGTCCTTATCCGTCAGGTTCTCGATCCCGACGCTCATGCGGCCGAGCGGCAGTTGATAGGCCAGAGAGGCGTCGACCAGGCCGTAACCGTCGAACTCCAGCTCTGGGTCGTCGACGCTGCGGTCGAAGTAGTAACTGGTCTGCAGGTGGGTCGAGAGGACATCGTTCCAAGCGGCGCTCCAGGCCAGACGCAGGGTGTCGGGCGCGATATTGATGCCGGTCAGCTCGGTATCGACCTTGCCATCGCCATCGGTGTCCGACTCGCCCTCGGCATGGGCGTAGGAGAGGCGCAGGCCGTGGGCGTCGCTAAGCTGGATTTCACCGCTGAGTTCGACTCCCTGGATCTCGGTCTTCTCGCGATTGCCGACGAAGACGCCATTTTCCTCGCTCAGACGCTCGCCCAAATCGGAGTTGGACTCGTAATAGCTTAGTTCGAAACGATAACGGTCCCAGTCGAAACGAGCGCCAATCTCGCGATTGTCAGTGACGATGGGCTGCAATTGCAGCAGGGTGTCGACGTCCTGGCCCGGCGCTGAGATGCCGCGTAACGCCCGGCCCACATCCGGCATGCCGAAGCCTTCCGAATAATTGGCATACAGCTGTGCCCAGGATGTCACCTGATAGACGAGGCCGGCGTTGAACAGGGTTTCGTCGAAGTCCGGCTTGCCGCCGTCGACGGTGACGTTGTCCTGGGTGACGTTGCTGCGGTCGATGGTCGAGAAGGTGTCGACGTCGAGTTCGGCGTATTCGTGGCGCACCCCGGAGTGCACCGTCAAGTTGTCCAGGAGTGCGTAATCCCCCTGCAGGAAGACGGCATAGTTGCGAAACTGCGTCTCGGGGACATAGATGCGATCCGTATGCACCAGCATTTGCCGGGTCTCGTCCTGCAGTACATCGAGACCGGTGGTCAGGGTCAGGCGGTCGTTCAGCAGACCATCCCGGCTCAACGTGAATTTGCCGCCCAGCTTGTCGGACTCGTTGCGGGTCTGGTCAAAGAGGGTATTGCCCGCCTCATCGACATAAGGGAAGAAGGGGGTCGTCGCGAACTGGGCGCGAAAGCGCTGACTGTAAAGCTTGGCATCCAGGTCATTGCCGAACCAATCGGCGTGGGAATAGTCCAGGCTAAGCGTCGTCACGTCATTGTAGCCCGGGTCCCCATCGGGATTTCCCTTGCGGGCCGAGGTCGGGATGCCGGCATCCCGATCGCCGATGACCGGTACGTAGTCGTGATTGCCTTCCAGTTCGAAGTGATTGGCGGAAACGTTGATGTTCTGGTTGTCGTCGATCCAATAACCGAGCTTGGCCAGCAGGTCGTAGCTGGAAGAGTTCTGGATTTCCCCCGGATAGGCGATCCCGACGAGCTCATCGTTGCCGTCGAAGAAGACCCCTCGCTCCTGCTGGGTCGCGGCGGCGAGATAGTCCCAGTTACCGCTTTGGCCGCTGACCTGGTAATCCAGCTTGTGACCGAAGCCTTCCGACTCGAGATCGTCGTCGCTGGTGAGGCTGACCCCGGCATGCTGGTTGACTCGTCCACTGTCGGCACGCTTGGTGACATAGTTGATGATCCCGCCGGTCGCCCCCAGGCCATGCTCGGCGCTGGCACCGTGAATGACCTCGATACGTTCGACCATGCTCAGGTCGATGGTGTAGCTGTCGCGAGCACTGTCACGCAGAGGGTTGGTTTGGGGAACGCCATCGACCAGGAACAGCGGCGAACGCCCGCGGAAGGTTTCGCCAGCATTGGAGAGTTTCTGCCGGCTCGGGGAATAGGAGGGAATCAGATTGCTGAGCACCTGGCCGGGATCATTGGTAATGGCCAACTGCTGCTCGATCTGCTCGTGAGTGATGATGGTGATCTTCTGCGGCGTTTCGCCGGCGACGCTCTTGTTGCGTGTTGCGGTCACCACCACTGGCGATAGTTCGCTGGTGGCCGCGGTGTCGGCAGTCCGTTCCGTGGCGGACTGCGCGAGTGCCATGGAGGGCAGGGCGGAAAGAACGGCGGGTATCAGCCAAGTAACGCGGGGCTGCCTAGGAGATGACATGGGTGTCCCTTGCATGATCCGTGGTGTAACGGTTGTCTCTATTTTTCTATGAGCCGGTGATGTCACCGTCATAACAGCGCCGGTAATGATAATGCTTCTCGTTTTTATATGCAAATTCAAACAATAGTGTTTTGTATTGGGTGTGGGCCGGCGGTTGCAGCATAACGGCAACAACGTGACGAAGAAGGCGTCTTGAAACGACGACGCCCGGTCAGTTCATCGTGGCCGGGCGACGTCGTCCATGAGGCAGAGAGGGGCTACAGCCGCCTCAGCCCCCACATGAAGTAGGCGCCACCCAGCAGCGCGGCGACCAGGCCGGCGGGAATCTCCTGCGGGAACAGCAACTGGCGGCCCAGCCAGTCGGCGAGCACCATCAACAATGCCCCGACCAGGGCCGCACCGAGCAGGTGGGCCCGAGCGCGGGAGAAGCCCAGCAGCCGTGCCATATGCGGTGCCAGCAGGCCGACGAAGGAGAGTGGGCCCACCACCAGGGTGGCGCAGGCGGTCAGCAAGGCCACCAGCAGCAGCAGGGCCAGGCGCGCGCGGTTGAGCCGCATGCCCAGGGCGCGGGCGGTGGCGGCGCCCAGCGGCAGGATATCCAGCCAGCGGGCGAAGGGGCGTGCGGCCAGGGCCAGTACCACGGCCAGGGCGGCGACGATCAGGGCACTGCTCAGGTCGACGTAGTAGGTGGAGCCAGACAGCCAGGCGATGACCTGCTGGCCGCGCGGGTCGCCGCCGCTGAGCACGATGCTGCGTACGGCATCGAACAAGGCGGTGATCGCCACCCCGGTCAGCAACAGGCGCTCGGGGAGAAAGCCACTGCGCTGGTTCAAGGTCACCAGCAGCGCCAGGGTCGCCAGGGCTCCCAGGGTGCCGGTGGCGACCAGCGTCAGGTTGCTGGGTGAGGGCAGCAGGAAGATGGCCCCGATCAGGGCGATGGCGCTGCCGCCGCTGATGCCCAGGATCTCGGGGCTGGCCATGGGGTTGGCGGTGAGGCGCTGAACCACGGTGCCGGCGATGGCCAGCATCAGGCCGCTGCCGGCGGCGGCCAGCAAGCGCGGCACACGCCACTCGAGTACGTGCCACTGGGCGGGTGACAGCCACTGCCAGCCCTCGCTACCCTGGCCGGCGAGCAGGGCGACTGCCGCCGTCAGCGACAATGCCAGGGCGAGCCATGTCGCCAGGCGCCCGGGAGCCGGGTGACGGTGGCCGATGGCATGGGCCATGCCGGGAGGCTGGTCGCCGGTAAGCTTGAGTCGTGGGATCAGCCACAGCAGTAGCGGTGCCCCCAGCGCGGCGGTCGTCGCCCCGGTGGGAATCAGCGTCGGCAACGCACCGGAATAGCGCTGCAAGAGCAGGTCGGTGGTGGCCAGCAACAGGGCTCCGAGCACGGTCGACCATAGCAGACGCGGGCCCAGGCGCCGGGCGCCCGCCAGGCGCACGATATTGGGTGCGGCCAGCCCGATGAAGCCGATCACCCCAACCACGCTGACCACGCAGCCGGTGACGAATACCGCGAGCCCCAGCCCGACCAGGCGCAGGTGCTTGAGCGACACGCCCAGGCTGCGGGCGCTGGCGTCGTCGAGCTCGAGCACCGCCAGTGGGCGCAGCAGCAGCCAGGCCAGCGCGGCACCGATCGCGAGCCGCGGCCACAGGAAGGCAACGCCATCCCAGCCGTTCTGCGACAGCGACCCGGCACCCCAGATCAGCAGCCCCTTGAGCGCTTCCTGATGGAAGAGCAGCAGTGCCATGCCCAGCGCGCCGAAATACAGGTTGACCACCAGCCCGGCCAGCACCACCACCATGGGGGCCAGGCCACGACGCCAGGCGAGGGTGAATACCAGGCCCATGGCCAGGCCGCCACCAAGTAGCGCCACCCACTCGCGGCCGAAAACCAGCAGCCCGGGCGCCATCAGGGTGGCGACCATCAATGCCAGATTGGCGCCGCTGGCCACGCCCAGCGTGGTGGGAGCGGCCAGCGGATTGCGCAGCACCTGTTGCATCAGCACGCCGGCCAGCGCCAAGCCACCACCGGCGAGTAAAGCGATGGCCAGGCGTGGCCACCAGCTGTAATGCAACAACAACCAATCGCTATCCCGGTCAGGCGAGACGAACAGGGCCTGAAGACCCTCGATCAGACCGTCGTGTGCCTGCAGGGTGGCCAGTGCCAATCCCAGCAGAGGCAGTGTCAGTAGCAGGCAGGTGCGTCCCGGGGTCAGCAAGGGGAAGGGCTTAGGCGTCATCGCTGCCCTCCAGGGCCGTGACCAACTGTTCGGCGAAGCGCCGCGCCGAGGGCAGGGCACCGAAGCTCCAGACCGGCGGCAGGGTGATCCGGGTGCCGTCGCGCACGCTAGGCAGGTGTTGCCACAGGCCACTGCTGGCGAGCTGCTCCTCAACGCCCACCGGCAGCGGCTCCACCACCACCAGGCGTGCGTCGATGTCGAGCAGCGCCTCGATGCCCACCAGCGCAAAGCCCCAGTAGTTGGTGGGGCGCTGCCAGGCGTTGTCGAGTCCCAGGCGGTCGAGAACCGCCTCGTAGAGTCCGTTGTTGCCGAATACCCGCACATGGCGCGAATCCATGAATTGCACCAGCAGCAGCGGAGCCTGGTCGTCGTCGAGTCGCTCGCGCAGCGAGGCGAGACGGGCCTCGGTATCGTCGACCAGGCGCTCGCCGGCGGCCGGGCGTCCGACCAGGCGCGCGATTTGGCGTGTGAGTCTGCACATCTGCTGCCAGGTATCGCCCTCCGGCGTATAGAGAGCCAGATTCTCTACCGGCGCGATCCGTGACAGACGAGGTGTCAGGTTGGCGAACATCGGCGAGATCAGGATACGGTCGGGCGCGAGGGTGGCCAGCAATTCGAGATTGGGCTGCGTTCGCAGGCCGAGATCGGTGACGCTCGACGGTAATGCCGGTTCGCCGACCCAGTCACGGTAGGCCTCGGTCTGGGCCACGGCCTGAGGCGCGACTCCCAGGGCCACGAGAGTCTCGGCAATGGTCCAGTCCAGCGTGGCGATGGCCGGGGAGTCGGCGCGAGAGGCGTGCGCGGGGATCAGCAGTAGCAGCAGGACCAGGCCGGACAACCAGGCCGGGACGGTGTTGCGGGGCACGGGAACAGGGGTGGGCAAGACAGGCTCCGCCGGTGATTCAAGGGGCTGACAGGAAGCAGGCACGGCACGCGATCCAGGCACGATGGGATCAATGCACGACGGCGATGGGATGTTCTCCGCCGGGATGGGGCATGACCCGCATGGGGATCCCGTAGATGGCCTCCAGGGTGTCGTTGTCCATCATTTCTGCGGGCGAGCCTTGGGCCAGCAGGCGGCCGCTGTGCAATGCCACCAGGTGATCGCAGTAGCGCGCCGCCATATTGACGTCGTGCAGTACGATGATCACGCCCAGGCCCAGCTCGCGGCATAGCTGGCGCACCAGCGCCAGGACTTCCACTTGGTGGGCGATGTCCAGCGCCGCCAGCGGCTCGTCGAGCAGCAGGAAACGGCTGCCCTGGGCCAGCAGCATGGCCAACCAGACGCGCTGACGCTCGCCACCGGAAAGGGTGTCGACCAGGCGCTCGGCGAAGTCCTGAGTGTGGGTCAATTCGATGGCGCGTTCGATCTGGGCCCGGTCCTTGGACGTGAGCCGGCCCAGCAGGCCATGCCAGGGGTAACGGCCGAAGCCCACCAACTCGTGCCCGGTCAGGTTCTCGGCACTGGGCAGGTGCTGGGGCAGGTAGGCTACCTGGCGGGCAAACTCGCGGCTGCCCCAGGCGGATAGCGGTCGATCGTCGAAGTGGATTTCGCCGCGACTGGGACGCTGTTGCTGGGCCAGCAGCTTGAGCAGGGTCGACTTGCCGGAGCCGTTGTGACCGATCAGGCCATAGACCCGTCCTTCCACGAAGGTCAGGTCGGTGGGATGCAACAGGCATTTGCCGTTGACCTCGAAGGTCGCGGCATTGACGTCGAACATGATGGGCTCCGCATCGCCGTGAGGGTGGCGATCCCGCTGGTTCCTGGACGTATCACCGGCGGTAGCCGGTGACAGTACCCGAAGGAGAATAAGGCAAATAATAATGCTTATCAATAGTGTTGTTGCTGGCGTATCGATGCAGTGACGCTATATAAGATGATAACGGTTTCTATTAGCGTTAGTCGCGATGCTCTGCCATCCTTTCAGATGAGGCAACGGTGGTTGCAATCCCTTTTGGTTCTGTTCACGGAGGAGTCATCATTATGCCGCATACACTACCCGAGTTGCCGTATGACTATGACGCACTGGAACCGCACATCGATGCCATGACCATGGAGATTCACCACTCCCGGCATCACCAGACCTACGTCAACAACCTCAATGCCGCGCTCGAGGGCACCGGGCTCGAAGAGTTGCCGGTGGATGATGTGATCGCCAATCTGGACCGGGTGCCCGAGGAAAAGCGCCAGGCGGTCATCAACAACGGCGGCGGACATTCCAACCACTCGAAATTCTGGAAGATGATGTCGCCGCAGGGTGGTGGCGAGCCGCAGGGCAAGGTGGCCGAAGCCATCAATAACGAACTGGGCGGCTTCGATGCCTTCAAGGATGCCTTTACCAAGGCGGCACTGGGACGCTTCGGCAGCGGCTGGGCGTGGTTGAGCGTGACGCCGGAGAAGAAGCTGGTGGTCGAGAATACGCTGAACCAGGACAGCCCGCTGATGCACGGCAACACGCCGGTCCTGGGGCTCGATGTCTGGGAACATGCCTATTATCTGAAGTACCAGAACAAGCGCCCCGACTACGTCGCTGCCTTCTATAACGTGATCCATTGGGCCGATGTGGAACGTCGCTACGAGGAAGCGATGTCCTGATACTCTCTTTGCCGCGGCCACCCCGGCCGCGGCCTGCTATGCACGAACCCTTCCGTCGCATCCTTCCAACGGACAATTGCCGCAATAAGTCAGCTCCGGCAGCAAGTAACGCAGACAGCACAGCTTGCGCACGCGTTGCACCTCGTTATGCGGCGATTCGATGTAGCGTACGGGGCGAAACAACGGATTGCGCCGACCATCCGGATAATGGCGACTTTCCAGCAACAGGCGTGCTTCCTCAGCGGTGCCAGGGCTTGCCATCGGATGCTGGTCGACGACGCTGACGAAGTGTTCGAAGACATTGCCGGCGTTGCTCCAGAACACCCGTGGCGAGGCTCCGGACAGCGCGGACAGCACCTCGATCAGCGGTGCCAGATGCCGATCCAGCAAGGTCGCGAAGCGGGTGAAGGCGCCGAGAGCCGGGAGTGGCGTTCCCTCATGCTCCAGGCACAGTCGCTCGGTACGCCCTTCGGCAGTCAAGATCACCTGCACCCGTTCGAGCGCCAACGGCAGGTCGCGTTCGAGCAGCAGATTGGCGGCCAAAGCGGGGGTGAGCAAGGCACTGAAGTGCCACTTCGACCACAGCGAAGCCACTGCACGGCGATCACCCTGCCGGTACTGGACGGCGAATCGGTCGAGCAGTTCCTCCAGCCGTTGGGGTATCAGCAAGTCGGCGGCTGGCATGGCCTGGGCAGGCACCGTCGACAGCAGCGGCGGGATCAGGGCTTCCAGAGGGCCGACATAGAGCCGGGATAGGGCGGTGATCATGAGGGCCGGATAGCGAGGAAATGGAAGGCCAGCATAGAATAAATGCGAATCGTTATCAAATGATTCCCGTTGCCGTTCTTTGTCCGGCGGCATCCTCGCCAGCCGGGTCGGTGGATCAGAACTGGTAGCTCAGCGTGGCGGTCACATTGCGTTCCTCGCCGAAATAGCAGTAATTGAGGTCATAGCAGGAGGCGATATACTCCTCGTCGAGCAGGTTGTTGGCGTTGAGTCGCGCCTCCATGCCGGTGAGGCCGAAGCGTCCCAGGTCCAGGCCTGCGAGCGGATCGCGCCGATCGCCCGGTAGAAGGGTTCAGCGGGGCGCTTGGTGGCGACGTTCTCCTGATCGATATGGAATAGGGCCGCGCTGAACTGGCTGTCGCTACCCCGGGGCTGATACTTCAGGCCCATCTCGTACTGGCTGCCCTCGGTGGGCTCGAGCGGGTCAACATTTTCGTCCGCATAGCTGTTGGGGTTGAACGACTCGAAATAGCTCAGATAGGGCGCGATGCCGTGGCAGCAGCGAGGTGGACTCGTAGTGCTGCAGCACGTCGAGGTCCGATGTGGTCAGCCTGATGCCGGGGCGCAATTCGAATTCTTCCACTTGTCCCTGGACGACGGCGCGCCGTTCGCGGGAACCAAGCATGGGAATCGATAGTCGATGCCATAGTGTCGACCGTAGTTCTGGAAGTCGGCGACCGAATAGCACTGTGGTGTTGGCATGGCGGGACCAAGCGGCAATAACGATACAAGAACGTGCCTCATCGAGGCACGCCGTTCGTACATTAAGTCAAATGCTCAATGTGTCAGATGGCCTGCGCCCAGCGTTGTTCTCCCGAAGCGTGCCAGGCGATGGGGCCGTCATCTTCATTGAGATCGAAGACGTCGCGGTCGGCGACATGGTTGAGGATGGTCGCCGAACGCCAGGCCATCAGCGACAGTTGCGGCTCGGCGATGCCGTGACTATGGCGACCGGCGTTGACCGCATAGAGCCGGTGTGCCGCGGGACCCTCCCAGCACACCTCGAAGTGGGGGCCCAATACCAGCTCGCCATGGGCATCGCGCTCGAAACGTTCGGCCAAGGGCATCAGGCAATCCGGTAGGTGAGAGCAGAAGCCAGTGGCGAAAATCACCACGTCGGCCACGAAGCGTTCAGGGCTGGCGTTAAGACCATGCCTGGTGGTCAGGGTGAAGCCGAGGCCATTGCGCTCCAGGGCGGTGGCTTCACGATGGGGGTAGAGACGCGCCCAGCGTGGCTCGCCGAGTACGTCGAAACGATGGTAGAGCTCACGGTAGAGCATCTGCAGTGCGGCGGGTGTGATGCCGTCGCTGGCCAACTTCTGGGCCGCGACCTCGCGCTCACGGACCTCACGCGGCAAGTCGTGGAAACCGCGGGTGTAGTGGGGCGTAAAGTACTCGTTGGTGAAGGCCGTTTCGTCGAGGGGCTCGAAATTCCGTCGCCGTGAGACCCAGTGCAATTCTCGGGGTTGCCCCCAGTGACCGCGCAGGGCGTTGAGGAAGATATCGGCACCGCTCTGGCCACCACCGACGATCACGACTCGGCGCCCACTGAAATCACGGGGAGTGCGGGCGATCTCGGCGGCGTGCAGGCAATGAGGGCCACGCAACGCATCGGCGAACGACGGTAGCCAAGGGCGCTTGCCGGTGCCTAGACATAAGTGGCGAGCGCGGTGGTTGCCGGTGTCGGTCCGCAGCCGGAAGCCGGCATCGTCCAGTTCGACCTCGCGCACCGCTTCACCCAGGCAGACGTTTTCCAGCCGGCGCGCGGCCCAGACCAGGTAGTCGGAGAATTCGGCGCGACTGACGGTGCCTAGCTCGGTGTTGAGGAAGCGATAGAAGCGCCGATGGGCGACCAGGTAGCTGAGAAAGGAATGAGGGCTGTCCGGGGCCACCGCGGTCACCAGGTCCTTGAGAAAGCCGGTCTGCAGGTGGGTGTCGGGCAGCATCAATCCGGGATGCCAGACGGGGTCGTGACGCCGTTCGAAGAAGCGGGTGGCGAGCTGTGGCAGATGCGAATCGGCCAGGGCCGCGATGCTCAGGTTGAAGGGGCCGGCGCCGAGGCCGGCCAGGTCGAGAACGGTGGAATCAGACATCGGACACCTCCTGTGTCGAGGGGCGGTCAGCTACGGCGACCGGTTGACGAACGAAATGCAGCGGGTTGTCGACGCGCAGTTCCATCTCCGCCAGCATGCGCTCGGCAGCGCTGTCGGTGGGGTGAAGGAACTTGGCGCGGTTGAGGGTCAGGCGCAGGATACGCGGTGCAAACAGCTCGAAACGGGCGAAGCGCTCGGCCAGTTCCGGGTGACGGGCCCGGTAGGTGTCGAGTACATCGCCACATAACCGGTAGAAGCGCGCCTCCGAGATGCCGCAACTTGCCGCCAACGGTGCGATAAAGCGCAGGGTCGTGACGAAATGGCCGGTCTGCAGGTCATGGATCAACTTCTCCGGTGGCAGGCGTACCGTGACCTCCTTGAGCTCGGCGGGCAGGTCGTCGGCTTCCGGAAACTCCTCATCGACCAGGCGCAGGTCGCCCTGAAAATCCTTGAGTGCCAAACGGTGAGGCCAACCGTCGCGGAGAATCAGGGTGAGGTTCTGGCCATGGGCGATCAACGACATGCCATAGCGGCACATCAGATGCCACATGGGCACCAGGGTGACCTCGAACATGCGGGTGAGCCAGGCTTCCGCGGATTCGACGTCGTGGGCACCGGCGGCTGCGAGGTAGGCGGCGAGCCAGGGGCGTCCGTCATCGTCGGCCTGCATCAGTTCGGCCATCAGCAGGGCTTGCTCGTTGTTGGCCAGGCGGGGGGCCAGGGATTCGCGCCAGATCACCCCGAATAGCTCGCGGTAGCGATAGGGCGATCGCGGCAGGCGCTCGTACTGGCTATGGGGCAGCACCGCGCCGGCGGGTTCGGCGAGTATTTCCAGATGGACCCGGGCGAATTCCTCGTCTTCCCGCGCCTTGGTCTTCAGCCATGCCGAGGCCGCGGGCCCGGCGAGCAGGAAGCGGCCGGGAATGCCGCGATAACAGGAGGTGTTCATGATGGTCAGCGGCAGCTTGATATCGTAGGCCGATGGCCGACTGACGTTGGTCAGGGTGCGCAGCGACTGCTGTGGCACGTAGGCGTCGCCGAATTCGCCTAGATACACGAGACGCCGATGGGCGATATCGGCGGCATGCAGAGTGCCGAGCCATTGTTGCCACTGCCAGGGGTGGACCGGCAATAAGCGATAGGCCTCGGGAGCGGGAATCCTTTCGGACAGTGCCTGGCGCAGGCGGGCCTGTTCGTCCGCACTCAGTGCCGAGTCCAGCAGAGCCGCGTCATCGATACGCCCACCGCCGCATTCCAGGGCATCGGCGGCGATGGCCACCCAAGCGAGACGGAAGGCATTGTCGTATTCGGGAGCGAAGCGCGCCAATGCCTCCAGCCCCCAGCCGCGGCGTCCCTTGTTGAACAGGAACTTGGGATGGCCGTCGAGCAGGCGCTGACGCTGCGGTTCGGGCAACCGAATGGCATCGTCGGCGTTCAGTCCTCGACGAGCCTCGCGCAACTGGCAGTCGGCACGCAGCGTGGCGAACAGATCCTCCAGGTGTTCGGCGGCCTGGGCATCGCTCATGCCGAGTTCCGGCGCCAGGGCAAGGAGAAAGTCGGCGGCCTCAAAGGTGGCGCCGGGCGGTGGCGCGAGGCTCTCCGGCTCGACTCGGAGTTGCCCCCACAGGTTGGGGGTGGCGCGAAAATGCCAGCCGGTATCTCCCAGGGTGAGCCGGTAGCCGTCGCCGTCACGCAGCGGGGCGATGATCTGCTCGTAGGTCAGCTCGCCGATCATCTTGGCGATCAAGGCGCGGTTGGCTGTCTCCCAATGGGGGGACAGGCAGCTATCGAGACGCTCCATCACATCACCTCCCGGAAGAAACGCTCGCGATGGCCCATCACCAGGCTGGCGCGCTTGTGGGGGAAGTCGAAGTCACGCAGCCGCGAAAGCCCCAGTCGCTCCAGGTGGCGGAACAGGCGCTGATTGTCGTGGCGTGGCTCCAGCACCAGCCGGCTGGTGCGGGGCTCGGAGAGGTAGGCATAGTGGGACAGCCCGCCCAGCCAGGCGTCGACGAAGCGCGACCCGCGCACGTCCTCTTCGCCGACCAAGAGGTGCATCCCGCGGTCGAACGGCGCCCAGGGGTAGTAGGGAGCCAGGCGATCTTCGGCGGCCCAGTAGAGTTCGAAGTAGCCGAAGGGGCGATCATCGAATTCGCCGATCAACGGCAGGGTATGCGGGTCGGCGAGTCGCTGTGCGATGAATTCGGCGAGCTCGGCTTCGGACCAGGCCTGTTCCCAGAACTCGGCGACCCGTGGCAGATGCATCCAGCGCACGAAGCGTTCGAGGTCGCGGTCGGGATCGATCACACGCAAGGAAAAGGTGCGTTCGAGGCGTGGGTCGAAGCGTCGATACAGCGTACCGCTTGGTTGGGCAGGCCGCTGTGGATGACCGGATGTCGCATCGTAGGGCGTCTCGCCTGGTTGAGTGGGAGGATGCAGCAGCCACTGCCAGGGCTGTTGGTAGAAGTCGCGGCGCAGGACATGGCCGCCGCCCAGCACGTCGACCAGGCGCGTCCAGCCGGGGTGCGTATGCCACTCCTCCGCTTCCAGAACCAGCAGCGTCAGACCAGGGTGGTGCACAAAGACGGTATCGATGTGCGCGATCAGCGAGCCTGTCGAGTCGCTGCTCCGCTGCAGTCGGGCCGCTTCATCCTCGAGAGGAGCGATCTCGAGCCCATGGGGGCGTGCCTTCAGACTGACGGTCATGCCGGAACTCCTTGGAGGTGTGTGGTGTTGGCGCTGGCAGCGCGGACTGTTGCCAGTGGGTTGGCCAGTGGCAGATAGAGGCGGGCCGGCTCGGCCAGCGTGGCTTCGTTGACGCCGCTCAGGTAGCAGAAGAAGTTGCCCTTCGCTTCCAGGTGGTGAGCGTTCAGGGCGTGATTCAGACAGTCGAGATCACCGTCGAGCCGTTCCTGCAGTCCCTCGAGATGGGCGCGCAGGTCGACCAGCAGGGTGGCTTCGTCGACCAGGCCGTCGGCGGCGAGGGCACTGGTGACGGCGAAGGTGGAGTTGATCAACAGGTAATAGAGGAAGTAGCGGCGCAGCGTGGCTGGTGGCCAGTGGTTCTCCGGCGGTTGCTCGAGCTGTGGATGCCGCTCGAGGAAGCGATCGCCGACCCCGCTGCCCTGACAGTCGCGGTAGAACATGCCCACCGGCCAGCCGTCATCCAGGCGCAACACGATGTTCTGCTGGTGGGCCAACAGCACGATGCCGTCTTCCACTGCCAGGCCGAACAGCGGTGTCAGCACGCGCTCGCAGAAGGCGGTGAACCAGCCACGTGCCACTTGGGCCAGCGGCATGCCAAGGCTGTGAGCCTTGGCGCGGAGGCGAGCCGAGAGCAGCGACTGCCCACCGGCGACGAGCGGTTGTTGAGTGAGTGTGGCCAATACCACGGCTTCGCTATCGGCCGCATCCGCCAACAGGTTCTCGCGCAGCACCACCAGGCTGGCCGGGTCGACTGCACCATTGGCATCGCGCCAGCCCAACCAGGCGGGCTCCTGCATGACGGCGAAGCCGGGAAAGCGCTGCGCCACGTTCAGCTCACGCATCCAGTGATCCAGATGCAAGCCACGCTGGACTTCCTTGACGCTGAGCAGGCGTAGCGAGTTGGTCAGCCGTGCCGATAGCGACCCCTTGACCATCCAGGGCACGCCGGGAGCGTAGAGCGAGCGATGCGACGACGTCGGCAGCCAATCCGGCTCGCTGTGACCCAGCCAGTGCAGCCGGCCATTTCGCTGTTGCTCCTGGACCCAGGGAAGCTGGTGCAGTCGTTGTGCTTGCCAGGGGTGCATGGGCAGGACCGAGAAGCCGTCCGGCAGATGCTCGGCAAGCACCTCCGGCAACAGGCCCAGGGCCAGCTCGGTGGCACGGGCGTCGCGGCTGGTATCACCGGCCCTCAGTTCCGGTGCCAACGCCCACCAGGCGAGGCCGAAACGGGCGCGATGCTCGGGGCAGAAGGCTTGGGCCTCGGCCTCGCTGAAGGGAGAGCGAGACTTGGGGGCGGGGTGGAAGGCATGACCGGCCAGCAGACCCTGTTCCGCCTCGGCAAAGTTCAGCGGGCCTTGCTGCAGGTGGCCGAGATCGTCACGGGCGTCCAGGCTGGCTTGAGTGTTGGTGCGACTTTCCAGTACCCGCTCGCGGAAAATGCTGCGCGCCTCGGCGGCAAGTTCACCCACCAGAGCCGGTGTTGCCAGGATGCGTTCCAAAGCCGTGGCGAAATCCACCGCGCGAGGGGTGCCATCCTTGAGCCACAGGACAGGCCACTGGAAGCGGCATTCGCCGCTGGCGCTGCGATGGTGCAAGCGCAGGTGCAGCTCTCCGTCATCGACAGGCAGGATGGCCAGGTCGCCATGCATGGTGGTGTCGAGATGCCAGCCTTGGCTTTCGCGTAGCAGGGCATTGAAGAAGCAACTCGCGGCCGGGTCGGCCTCGGATAACAGCGTTGGGCTGGTGGGAGCAGACATTGGGCGTTCTCCTTTTTGAAAATAAAAGTACAAATACGAATCATTCCGTTAATTAGCCGTTACTTCTCCTCGCCAACATGAAAGTCATCCTAGTCGTAAGAGACGGAAGCCCGGGAAGCGGGTTCGGTCAGAAAATGGCGTTTGGCCAAGGGCACCAGTGTCAGCAGTAACAGAGCGGCGACAAAAGCCAGCGGTAGCAGCCACCATGCGGTGACCAGACCGACCACCACGGTCGCAGCCCCGTAGCCGAGGGTATGAGCCATGGCCAGGAAACCGGCACTGGCTCCTTGGGCCTGGTGGCGGGTGGCCGCGTCGGTATAGCCCGGAACGGCCAGGGCGGCACCGGTGCTGGCGATCATCACGCCCAGCCCGAACCCTGCCATGCTTGACGTTTGTGTCAGTAGTCCGTAGCCCACGACCAGGCCCAGTGCGCCCAAGGCTAGCAAGGCATAGCCACCGAAAAGATGGCGGCGCGTCACACCGAGTTGGACACTCAAGGCGCCCAAGGCGCCAAGCGACAGCAGTACCCCCATCAGATGCCCGGCTCGGGTGGCATCGATGTCGAGCTTGCCTTGTAGGGCATTGGGCAGGCCCAGTTGCATCAGCGACACCGACATTGCCAATAGCAGTGCCATGATCAGGCAGGGCAGCAGGCCGAGTGCCAGGCGGGGCGATTCGGCCGCTCGCTTGGAAGGGGATGAGACGTGAGGCCGTGGCACGTCCTTGAGCAGTGCCAGGGCCAGCAGTCCGCCAAGCAGCATCAAGCCGAAGGGGGCATAGACGCCGAGCCCCAGGCTGGCAGCCGCGGCCAGCGGGCCCAGCAAGCGACCACTGCTGAGCCCGGCACTGACGGCGGCCAGGGCCTTGATTCGCTCTTCGCCGCCATGCAGCGCCAGTGACCACTGTTGGCAGGCGGGAACCATGCCGGAGACCGTCAGGCCATACAGCACCCGAGACAGGGCCACCACGACCAGGAGCGCACCAGCGGAGAGCAAGCCCTTGGCCGTGGCCCACAGAGCGAAGCCGATCAAGCCAAAGCTGATCACATAGCCCAACAGCGCCTGTATCACCACCACCCGCGCGCCGTAGCGGTCGGCGACTCGCCCCCAGAAGGGGCTGCCGAGCAGGAACAGCATCGACCCTAGCAGAATCAGTCCGGCCCACTGCGACAGCGGCAAGCCGAAACGCTCCACCAGTACCGGCAGCACGACCAGCAGGCCGTTCTGACCGAGTCCCAGCAGAGCCGCACAAGTGCTGATTCGCCACAGTGGGGGAACGTGCATGACTACTCTCCCTATAAACACGATTGAGAATTGTTATTATTTAAGCTTTTGCCGTCAAGGTAGGAAATGTATCGGCTTGTGAAAAATGGCTGCATCGGCCATGAAAAACGCCCACCGAAAGGTGGGCGTGAGGGGCGAGCATATCGCGATGAGGGGCTCAGTAGTCGACAGACCAGGTCAGGGTGTAGGTGCGGCCGCGGCCCTGGTAGTCGTAGAGATATTCCGGGCCGTAGTAGGGGGAATAGAACATTGCTGCACGCTGGCCCCATACGGTGGAGTACTGCTCATTCAATAGGTTCTGCACCCCGAGGCTGAACTTGCCAAAGTCGGTCCGTTGGCTCGCCAGCAGATCCAGAGTGGTAAAGCCATCGATCTGGCGGTCGTTGTCGTCCTCCAGATTGAAGACATGGTTGGCCTGCAGACGTGCCGAGCGAACATAATCCGTCCAGCCGACGAATGCGGTGGCCGAAGACAGCGAGGCATAGCGAGCATCACGCTTTTCCCACTCACCTTCGTCGTTTTCTTGATCGGACCGTACCAGATGCAGGGTGCCGCCGGCCTCAATGCCATTGTCAAAGTAACGGGTCAGGGCGCCTTCGAAACCGTAGTCGCGCTTCTTCTCGTCGACCACCGTCACACTCAGGTCCTCGGCATTCTCCACCGCCTTGTCGGACCAGGAGTAGTAGATTGCCGCCTGGGTCAGCCAGTCACCGCCACGATAGCGCCAACCGAGCTCGACCTGATCGGTCTCGATGGCGGACAGCGGGTTTTCGGCAACGCTGATGTCGGCGCTCTTGCCGTAGTACTTGGCCGGGTCGGGCAGTTCGAAGCCCTGGCTGAATTGCAGCCAGTTCTGGTGGCCGTTGCCGTAGTCATAAAGGGCACCAGCATTGAGCAGGGTGGCATCGTAGTCGTTCTCGCCACCGGGGATGCCCTTGAAGTCGTCGACCTCGACGTCAGTGTGCTGGCGTCGCGCTCCGGCGGAGAGCTGCAGGCCATCGGTCACCTGCCACTTGCCTTGGGCGAAGGCTGCGATGCCATCGACCTGATAGCCGGGGTAGCGTGGCTCGACACTGGCCCGCTCCTGCACCAGGCCGCCACTCGCATCGGACACGGCCTTGTCGAAGATCATCTGGCTGGCGTCGAATTTTTCGCGATCCAGGTCCAGGCCGTAGGTGAGACCGATGCTGTCGCTCAATTGGGCATCGAACAGCGCCTTGATCCCGCTGAGCTTAGTGTTCTGTTTGGAGGCGCGGAATTCGGAGCCATCAGTGACGGGATAGGGGAAGGCCTGGAAGCTGGATTCTTCCTCTCGGTGGAAGACCTGGAGATAGAAGTCCTGACTCAACAGGTTGCCGTGATGGTATTGCGCATTGACCATCTTGCGGTCGGTGGCCGGGTCGCGATCCGAGCGATAGCCGTCGTGGATTTCAGCATCGTTCAGGTCGGGCGTGGCGGCATCCAGGTTGGGGAAGTAGACGCCACGATCGCCTTCGTAGCCGGAGCGATAGAGCTGGGCGCCGAGTTCCAGGGTCTGGTTGGCGTCCAGGTTGAAAGTCAGGTTGCCGAGCACATCGATACTGCGGTTGTCCTGCAGGTCGGTCTGGGCGATATCGGGGAAGATCTCATCGCCATTGGCGTCGAAGTGGCGGCCATTGTCCTGGTAGGCGGTGCCGAGATAGCCCTGCACTCGTTCGCTACCGCCGCTGACCGACTGGGCGATGCGCCTGTCCAGGTCGTCGCTGTTATTGAAGCCCGTGGTAATGCCGGCTTCAGTGCGCCAGTCGGGGCCGCCGACGTCACCCTTTCTGGTGATGATGTTGATGATGCCGCCGGTGGCGCCGCCGCCGTACAGGCTGCTGGCGCCGGAAAGCACCTCGATGCGTTCGATATTGAAGGGGTCGATGGCGTCGAACTGACGGGAGAGACCACGTGAGCTATTGAGTGATACGCCATCGATCAGTACTTGGACGCTACGACCACGCAGGTTCTGGCCATAGTTGGTGCGCCCTTGAGGTGCCATGTCGAGTCCCGGTACCAGCTTGCCCAGGGCAGTCTTGAGATCGGCGCCGGTTTCGATCTGCTGCTGCAAGTCCTCTTTTTCGATCACCCACACGGCGCCTGGAATCTGGCTGATCTGGGTCGGAGTGCGCGAGCCGACCACAACCATGGTGTCCTGTTCTTCCTGGGCCTGCAGCGTCATCGCCGCTGAACCTGCGACCACGGCTAGACCGAGGGTCAGTGTCTTCTTCATTGTGGGTTCCCTTGCTGGCAATTCATGGCTTGCTCTGGCTGAGAGCGGGGCAAGCATACCAGAATGAAATAAAAACTCAATGAGAGTGATTCGTATTTATTCTTGGGGGCGAATCACTGGACAAGCTGAACGACGCTCCGGTAAGCCGGAGCGCCGAGCGGGATGTTAGGAAGGAAAACTAGCGGTCGATCAGGGTGGCATCGAGTTGCACCGGCACCTCGTCGCCGATCCGTTCATAGCCCAATAGCAACAGCACGCTACGCGCCGTCTGGTGAGCCATCAATTCACGGCCATCCAGCGCGACCCGCTCGGCATTGGTGACTCGGATCAGATCGTGGGTCTCGCGAGTGAAGCGCAGTAGAAGCGGCTCCTGCTCGGTGGCGCCCTCGGCCTGGATCCGGAACATCAAGGTTTCGGTCATGGAGTCGCCTACACCGAGGGCATCCAGGCGTTCAGGCGGTAGTTGGGTGACCAGGGTAGCCAAGGGCATCTTTTTCACGCCCGATAGCCAGGGCGGCAGTTGCCCCAGGCGGTCAAGCACATCGGTCTGGTCGAGCCGCAGCGGCAAGCGCAGGGTGCCATCGGGCCCGATATCACCACGTAACTCGCGTACTTGATGCTGATGGGGAACCGGCCCGTTGGGCGTGATCTCGACTACCGTTGCCTCGAGACGCGATTGGGCCGGATCAAGCTCCCAGGCCGCTTGGACGGGCAGAGCGAGCAGAAGGGGCACGATGGCAAGGGATGCTTTCAAGATGATGCCTCCGAATCAATGACACAGTTCCTGACCCACCAAACGCGGAAAAGTGCCTGGCCGCCCCGATCATGACCTGCCAGAGCTGGCCTAGCGCGACGGCATTCGCTATCATACTGCCGCGCAATGCAGGGCCTATAGCTCAGTTGGTTAGAGCAGGGGACTCATAATCCCTTGGTCGCTGGTTCGAGTCCAGCTGGGCCCACCATTCAAATCAGCTACTTAAGAATTTTCTTTGGTGAGTCCCATAGTCCAAGGGTACAGTTTCGGTACAGTGCCGATCCTTCAGCCCCCTGGAGTTTTTCATGGCCACCATCGTCAAGACACCTGCCGGTAGCTGGAAAGCCGTCATCCGCAAGACCGGCTGGCCGACCACTGCCAAGACCTTCCGCACCAAACGCGACGCCCAGGACTGGGCACGCCGCACCGAAGACGAAATGGTGCGTGGTGTTTATATCCAGCGCAGCGCCTCGGAGCGCATGACGCTCGAAGCGGCACTCAAGCGCTACCTGGCCGACGTCACCCCCACCAAGAAGCCCAGTACCCAGAAGAGCGAGCGCCACAAGGCCAACACGCTGATCGAGCACCTGGGAAAATACTCCCTCGCGGCCCTGACGCCGGAACTGATCGCCAACTACCGCGATACACGCCTCAATAGCATTGGCCATCGTGGGCAGCCTATCAGCGCCAATACCGTGCGCCTGGAGCTTGCGCTGCTCGGCCACCTCTACACGGTGGCCATCCAGGAATGGGGGTTGGGCCTGACCTACAACCCCGTCCAGAACATCCGCAAGCCAAGCCCGGGGGAAGGGCGCGACCGCCGCCTGAGCCCCGACGAGGAGAAGCGCTTGTTCGCCGTGCTACGACAACACAGCAACCCAATGCTGGCCTGGATCGCCAGAATCGCCCTGGAGACGGGCATGCGCTCGTCGGAGATACTGACCCTGACTCGCTCCCAGGTCGACGTGAAACGCCGCGTGGTGCGCCTCACCGACACCAAGAACAACGAAGCCCGCTTGGTGCCGCTGACCCAGGCCGCCACCGAGGTGTTCAAGCAAGCGCTGAACAACCCAGTGCGCCCGCTTGGCTGTGACCTGGTGTTCTTCGGTGAACCTGGTCGAGACGGCAAGCGTGGTCCCTATGCCTATACCAAGCTCTGGAACCAGGCGAAGAAGAAGGCCGGACTCAATGACTTCCGCTTTCATGACCTACGCCATGAAGCCGTCAGCCGGCTGGTAGGGGCAGGGCTATCCGATCAGGAGGTCGCTGCGATCAGTGGTCACAAGTCCATGCAGATGCTGAGGCGGTATACCCACCTGAGGGCAGAGGACTTAGTTGTAAAGCTGGATAAAATGATTAATAACTAATATAGTTGGCATATTGCAGTCATAATGAAACATAAGGTGCCATTTTGTCGGTCATAAATAGGTGGTCTAAATCTATAGCTAAGCTACTGAGCGCTGCTTTCTCGGTTGGTTCTTCTGTGTCAAATAACGGAATCGTTCTTGGTGACGCTAGAGAGAGCTTTATCCGTGATGTATTGACTCGTTTTTTACCCCAAAATGTCGTTGTCGGTACTGGCCAAATCGTAGATCAGAGTAATAATTATTCAAAACAGGTTGATGTGATAGTTTACAGAGGTGACTTTCCTGTTCTGAGAACGCTGGGTAGTTTAGATGTGTACTTTATTGAGGGTGTGTTAGCAACGATTGAGGTAAAATCAAAGCTAGATGAAGAAAAGCTGTTTGAGGCTTTAGATAATTGCAAGTCGGTTAGAAGTTTAAGGCCTACGTTCTTACGTCAGTCTTTAGACGACTACTCTGAGTTGGTTTATGAGAATAAGTATGATGATTTGTCAGTTACTGAGAAGAACTCAGTAATGGGCATGGTTTTACCACCAGCTTATATTTTCTCATATAAAGGTTATACGAAGAAATCGATTGAAAGCTTCAAAGCCAGCCTGAATAGCTGGCATCTAGACTTTGAGCGTGGCGAACATGACGTAACTGTTTTTCCTGAGGTGATAGCAAGTGAGGGATGTGTCTCGGTAAAGAATTTAAATAATCAACTTGGATTGAGAAAAGCTACTGAAAAAGAGATGATGCCCATTGTTTCATGTTTGAACTCACAGCTCGAAGAAAATCTCACATACAATAACTATTGTGAGTGCGTAGGTGTTAATCCTGAAGAAGGTTTTTGTTATGGGGCGGGTGTCAAAGAAGATGAAGCGCCATTGCAATATTTGATTGCTAGCATGCTTGAGTTAATTATTTCAAGAGTGGGGTTACAGCAGCTAGGCGGGACGCCGATTACATATAACTTGATCGGTTATCACATGATAAGCGATATGGAAGGGCCATGGGATGGAATTGTTGTTAATGCAACAGATGTAAAAGATCCAAAGCTTGATTTTTTTCAAAAAATAAGTATATGAGAGGCTGCGTGGCGAGAGTGCCATGCTCAGTCACCGTTACACTGAGCGTCATCTAAAAAAGGCTTACCTAGTCCTCGCAAATCGTCTTGGTTTGCAAACGCGCTCGACAGACCTATTAGTCTCCCTTGGCTCGATATAACAGCGTTATTAAACGAAGCCTTGGCGTCGAAATAAATAAGAAGCTAAGGATCGATAGCTTATTTTCTTAGTTTCCCCATTAGATAGTCAATCAACTAGATATAAACGAGCGTCAGATGAGATGGCGGACATCAGTGGTAAATGTCCATGTAGATTCTACGGCGCTACACCCACTTGATGGCCGAGGACCTGCTGGAGAAACTGGACCCGATCTTGATTTGTCGAACAGTATTGTAACGGAGCCTGAAGTAACGGCTTTAATTTTAGTGTCGTCCCAACTGTTCATCTAACAGGGGATGGTTTCATATCATATTCTGTACCGTATTTCATATTGTACGAAATATGAAATACGAAATATCTGGTTTGTCATGGCAGGGGGTGTAATGCTCCCTGGTTTCTTCCCCATCTCTCTTGGGTGCAGGGTCCACGCCCCCTCACGAGTATGAAGTCAGCCAGGTGGAATATATTTTTATTGAACATTGCCATGCTGATAGTTTTATATAATCAATATATAACTATTTGTTTTTAAGCGGCTTTATTTTTTCTTTCCTCGGGACTTTGATGTTTTATTCATAATTATAAGGATCAAAATGGTATATCTTGATTATCAAAGTTACATACTTTGATGCTGACGTGATTGAAATCAGATCCTTCGCCATTTGCATCTGTATTTACTTCGTTTAACACTGCCTTCACACCATTCGTTGCAGATGAGGTGCAGGGATGACGACTGAAGAATATCTGGTCGATCGTTTTGGCTTGCTGATGAGCATATCAGACCTGGCGGATCTTCTTGGTCGTTCGCCCGATGGCGTGCGGGTTTCTCTTTATTCAGATACTGAGGTCTCTCGGAAGCTGAAGCCGACGATGGTGAAGGTAGGGCGTCGTGTCTATTTCCGGACGCTCCAAGTAAAAGACGCCCTGGATTTGGAGCCTTCTGAATATGGCGCGTGTTAGTCCATCGGTAGTGCAGAAAATTCTGGGTAGGGTAGTCGCCTATCATGCTGCGTTCACGCTCCTTCCCGGCGTTTCAGTTCCTGGTGCAGTCTTCCTTAGCCAAGCATTTTACTGGACACGTAACACCAAGGCGGAGGAAAGAGGCGGGTGGTTTTACAAAAATCAGCGTGGTAGAGATAGTTGGGAGTCAGAAACTGGACTTTCTCCAAAGCAGCAGGCTAACGCTAGGAAATCGCTAGTGGAAATTGGCGTATTGGAAGAGGAAAGGAGAGATGTTCCTGCAAAAATGTGGTATCGGGTGAACTGCGAGCGCTTGCTTGAGCTTCTTGCGGAGCAACTTGATGACGAGCCTTCTGTAAGTGGTTGTAATTCCAAGTTTTTTCCTTTGGTAGATTCTGATGTTCCTTCTGGCCAATCTGGTGATCAGGATGGTCAAACCTTGATTCTACCAAAGGGCAAATCTATTACAGAGAATACAACACAGAATACAGCAAGAAATAAAAGAGATGCGGCCAAAGCTGAGAGTTATCCTGGGAATAAATCAAAATTAACGCGGGCCGAGATGGCTGAGATGCTGGGCCAGCAAAGAGCAGACCTCATAGCCAAAAATTACGGCAGCGATAAGGTTGGAGCTCCTGCAGTAGAAGAAATGCGCAGAACCCTCCGCAAATAGGATTCGAGCGGCGCGGAACGGGGGTGATGGCCCCGACCGCGCCTAACCAAGACTGCCTGCATAGGAGGCATCCATGGCTAACAAACAGGGTATCACACCCGCCTTTACCGACAGTGGTCTGTCACGGTTGTACCGGTCACACGCGGTTGAACAGCACGCCATCCAGAGTGAGATTCGAACCCTGGTGATCATTGCCGGTTACGCTTGCGATTTTCTCACCGAAGGGATGGAAACCCTCCCCGAAGACTTCTTCACCTGTATCGAGGAGATGAAAGAGGTGATGGAATCCATCGACCTGAAAAGTCTGGATTTTGAGAAACGGTCGCTCACGCTCCAGAGGACAAAACGGCGTCTGGAGGCCAAGGCGACCCGCCAGAATCGTCAAAAGGAGGTCTGATCATGAGCAACATAATTTCGTGCGCACGAAAAATCGCGGGTTTCACCCTCGCGGCCACCATCAGTCTATCGCAGCCTGCCATGGCTGGTGGGATTCCCGTCATCGACACGTCGAACCTGGCCCAGCAGATCCTGCAAGTAGAGCACATGCTGAGTCAGCTCGAACAACTGCAAGACCAGCTCGAAACAGCCAACAGGCAGTTGGACAGCATGAGCGGGGTCCGAGGCTTGGCTAACGTCATCGACTTGGCCTATGACACCGCCGTGAACGTCGACCCCAACCAGGTGCTGAACAGCGCCGGCATTAGGAGTGCGAGCGAACACGGCCTATCCGGCGGCGTGGCGGACCTGTACGACAGCGGCAACGAGAACACGGCGACCTGGCTTGGCCAGTCTGAAAAGTCCCTGGAGCAAGCCCAGGAGCGCTTTAGCGAGCTGGCCGGATTGGTGGCCGAGGTCAACAACAGCCCAGACCAGAAAGACGTTCTGGACCTTCAGGCCCGTATCGGCGCCGAGGAAGTCTTGCTGCAAAACGAGATGGCCAAGCTGACCATGCTCCGGTCGCAAGCCGAGGCCAACCAGGCGCTTCACGCTCAGCGGGTTCAGCAGATGCGCATCGCGTCATCAGGGGAACCTTTCGAACTTGATTGGTAAGGAGGCCTTATGGGTGCCAGGAAAATTTCGTGCGCACGAAATATTGCCGTTGTGGTTCTGGTCAGTGTTGTGCAGACCGGGTGCTTTGATGATACCCCGGATACTGACCCGGTGCAGACCGTGGACTGGTACAAATCACATGACGACGAGCGCAAGGTGACACTGGATAAGTGCGGCAACAACCCTGGTGAACTCCAGGAGACACCGAATTGCATTAATGCACTCCAGGCAGAAAGGGCACTGTCTAGCGGTGAGCCCTTCGAGCTCGACCTGTCTAGCCTCAAGAGCGAGGAGGACTCATGAACCTGTTTGAAGGCATGTTCTCCGTCGTTGATCAGGCACTGGTCCAGTACATCATCAACACGGCTACCGACCTCATCGCTTACATCACTCCAATGTTTACCAGCATGTTGATCGTCTGGATTGCCATCTGGGGCTATTTAATGATGTTTGGCAAGGTCAGTGAGCCCTTGCAGGAGGGCGTTTTTCGCATCCTTCGCATCGGCTTCATCATGACGCTGGGGCTGACGGTCGGTACCTATATGGGCGTCGTGGTGGACGTGCTGGCTCACGGCCCGGAAAAGGTAGCAGCAGTCATCACGGGGTCCAATGGAGGCGCAGCGGCCATTTTGGACAGCCTGTTCTCCCGCGTTCTCGCCGTAGCTGATCAGGCCTGGGATAAAGCGGGAGTCATGAGTGGTGATTTCGGCATGTATTTGGTGGCAATTCTGATCATGGTGTTTGGTGGTGGTGTTGCCATCGTAGTGGCGTTTCTCCTGCTGGCCAGCAAGGTGGCAACGACGGTGCTGCTGGCGATTGGTCCGCTCTTTATCATCGGCCTGCTGTTTAACAGCACCCAACGCTTTTTCGAGAGCTGGCTGGGCATGGTGATCAATTTCGGCATGCTGCTGGTTTTGGGTTCAGCCATTGGGCGCATGGTCATCGATGTCAGCGAAGCGTTCATGAACATCGTGGAGTCCTCGGCAAGCAGCATGGCCAGTATGACCACAAGCGCCTATCTGATTGCTTTTTTTGCCCTGGGCATCCTGGTGCTGAAGCAGGTGCCGGCCATTGCTTCTGCATTGGGCGGTGGCGTGGCATTGGCAACTCAAGGGGCCCTTGGCTCAGCCATGAGCGCGATGCGTCCCTCAGCGATCAGGCGTCAGTACCGTGGTATCCAGCGTGATACGCGTATCGCAGGTAATGCCGCGGCAGCACCGTATCGTGGCGCCAAATCGGCTTATCGGGCGTATCAGAAGCGCTTTGGTGCCGGCAACGTGATAACCGGAGGATGAACATGCCCTCACAATGGCTTGCCACCTGGCGTGCGCGTTGGATGCGCATCAAACGTCTCGGAGAGTTGGGGCTATCGGGCGTACTGCTACTCATTGGTGCCTTGCTGGTTGTGGCCTTAATACCCGCACTCCCTGGGGTGGTTTCGAATGCGTCGGCGGGTGATATCCATGCGATCAAAACACTGCTTGTCTGCACAGCGGGAATTGCCGTGTGTGTTCTTCAATGGCGATGGCGCACGGCGATCTATCCGCAGCTTCGGCGAGATGCGTCACGGGAGAGACAATCATGAGCTATCGCCGTTTGACCCCCCAGGAGATAGAAGACTTGCGCAACGAGATGCGCGCCGCTGGGCAGTGGATGAAGGCTGAGCTGGCCAAACGTCGGCACGAGCGTAGAGAGGGTGTTGAGGCTGGCACAAGTCCCTCCCCTATTTCTAATGGCGAAGCCTCTGACTCAGCCCCAGGCGATGATCAGGTTTGAGACAGGTCCATCCGTATTACTAATGGCGAAGCCTTCAGTCCTGTCAGCGCAGCCTGAATTTCTTACGTAAGAAAAGTCGTGGTGACGACGGAGCAGGGTAGTGCCCAAGTGCTTTGTGGGTCATGAGCAGCTATCCATTCGGTGTGAGCCTCCTGCCCACTGGCATCGAGAAAATTTCGTGCGTACGAAATTTGGGGGCGGTTTTGAAGCTAGGGCAGGATTCGGAAATTGCTAGCACTTGGTACCGCCGCCTTGAGTTGGTCGCGCCTGGAGAAGATGTTTCAGGAGCCAAAATTTCTTACGTACGAAAAGTGTGGGTGGCTTTGAGGCTAGGGCAGGATTCGCAAAGTGGTACCACCTGCCGGTATTGCGCTGGCATTTGGTATCAGATTCGAGTGTCGGCGCAGAATGGAGGATGAAGGAATGACGGACACAGCTGTGGTCAAGACCAGGCTGACACCTGGAGAGAAGGAAGCTTGGCAGCGTCTGTGTGAGGCATCAGGCCGCTCGGAGTCAGATGTGCTTCGAGAAATGATCCAACGTGTATGCGGGGAGAGCATCGCTGAAGAAGGACGAGACATGATGCGTGGCCCCAAGTCCTGCAAGTTATCGATTCGGCTGACTCGACAGGAGCAAGAATTGATTATCGAGCGAGCCGCCTACGAGGGCTTCCCGAATCGCACCTGCTGGGCTTCGGCACTGATTCGGGCCACGCTGCTACGTAAACCGGTCATGAATGAAGAAGAACTCTCGGCTCTGATCCAGGCTTCCTTCGCACTGACTGACGTGATTGAAAACTCAGGCGGCACCCGGCTGGGCTTACCCCGCATGCGTATCAAGGACCAAAGTCAGGGAGAAATTAGTATCAAAGAGCTACTGGAACGTGTCAGTGAGATTAATGATCGCGTGATGGCGCTGGCCTACGGTAGTCGCAAACGTTGGAATCTGGTTTGAGCGCAGGAGAACGGAAATGCCGCGTTATAGCTTCAAGATCGATCCGTGCCCACCAGAAGAGGGCTACGGCTGGGTGCTCCGCTACTTTGAGGACGATTGGGAGATCCCAAGCTATGAGATCTTTGCCTCGCCTTCAGAAGATGCATGGATTATTCAGCAAGAGTTCGAAAATGCACAGTTTACCGGTGAGCTATGGGTCGAAGAGATGATCGCGGAACAGGGCGGGGATATAGGAGCCAGTCCAGCAAGCGGACCGAGTAACACGCAGTTGAGCTTCAAGCCCGATGAATGACTAATAAGGGCAAACTCAGGACCGCAGCCCTACTCGAGCTAAGATGGCTCAGTTGACTCTCCAAGCCTGCTTTAACTGGCATATGAAGTTCAGGTGATGTTATAGCAGCCGCTAGCGTGCATAATTGTCAAATGCATCCACGCGAACAATCCATAAGTGACTGACAGGAAAGGAAACTTTCGAGGGTATGCTGGTCTACAGCGCCACCAAGCAGCAGTTCATTGATGACGTGCGAGCCAACGTCATCACCGACGCCATCGAGAACGAGGTGGCGCGCAAGCTGAATCGCAACTCACCTCGCAGTGAGGTGACCTCCTGGGAGAACTCCCTTCGCTTCATGATGAGCGTGCTGCTTGATGAGGGAATTCCCGCATCGGCAGGGGTGGCTATCGAGTACAACATCCCGCTGACCAACCGCCGTGTGGACTTTATCCTTACCGGTAAGAACCACCAGCGTGACGATGCCGCCGTCATTGTGGAGTTGAAACAGTGGCAGTCCGTTGAGGTGACGAAAAAGGATGCCATTGTGCGTACCCAGTTGGGTTCCAGTATTCGCGAAACCAACCATCCCTCGTATCAGGCGTGGTCCTATGCGGCGCTGATCGAAGATTACAACGAGACAGTGCGCTCCGAGTCCATCAGCTTGGTGCCCTGTGCCTACCTTCACAACATGAAGCAGGCAGACGCCATCAATGACCCCTTCTACGAACACCACACCCGCCGTGCCCCGATTTTCATTTCGCGCGACGCCATGCGGCTTTCCGAGTTCCTGAGCCAGCACATCAAGTACGGTGACAGTAACGACATCATGTATCGCATCGAGCATGGCGTGATCAAGCCGAGCAAAAACCTGGCGGATGCGCTGGCGTCGATGATGCGGGGCAATGCCGAGTTTCTGATGATCGATGATCAGAAGCTGGTCTATGAAACCGCGATCGACCTTGCGCACCGTGCAGGCAACGGAAACAAGCAGTGCCTCATCGTCAAGGGCGGTCCTGGGACTGGCAAGTCCGTGGTGGCGATCAACCTGCTGGTGGAGCTGACCAACCGCGAGATGATGACGCAGTACGTGACACGTAACTCGGCTCCACGTGAGGTATTCAAGAAGAAGCTGACAGGCACCCGAAAGAAAACCCATATCGATAACCTCTTCAAAGGCTCGGGAAGTTACGTGAGCACCGAGCCAGATACCTTCCACGCGCTTATCGTGGATGAGGCCCACCGCCTGAATGAAAAGTCCGGCATGTACCAGAACATGGGAGAGAGCCAGATCAAGGAAGTGATCACGGCTTCCCGGCTATCGGTATTCTTCATTGATGAAGCGCAGCGAGTAACGCTGAAGGATGTGGGCACGGTAGAAGAGATCAAGCGTCGAGCAGAGGAGTGTGGGGCTGACGTGCAGGAGCTTGAGCTGGCATCTCAGTTTCGCTGCAACGGCTCTGATGGCTATCTGGCGTGGCTTGATCACGCGCTTCAGGTTCGCACTACGGCCAACACCGATTTGGATGACATCGATTACGACTTCCAGGTCTTTGATGACCCCAGCGCGCTGCGTCGAGCCATTCTTGAAAAGAATCGCAAGGCCAACAAGGCACGCATGGTGGCGGGATACTGCTGGCCTTGGACGAGCAAGAAGGACAAGCATGCCATGGATATCGTCTTTGCTGAGTATGGCTTCGCTGCCCAGTGGAACCTGGATGACGACGGCATGCTCTGGGCTATCGCCGATGGGTCAGCAGAGCAGGTAGGTTGCATCCACACTTGCCAGGGCCTGGAGTTCGACTACGTCGGCGTTATCATCGGGGATGACTTTGTGATTCGCGACGGTCGCGTGGTAACCGATGCCGGGAAAAGGGCAGGACAGGACCGTTCCGTTCACGGGTACAAGACACTGCTCAAGGAGGAACCTGAGCGGGCGAAGGCTCTGGCAGACCAGATCATCAAGAACACCTACCGCACTCTGATGACGCGGGGGCAGAAGGGCTGTTATGTCTATGCAACGGACCCCGAGACCTGTGAGTACTTCGCAGCCTTTGTACGTTCCCGCACTAAGGCTGAGCATCCAGCTATGCTCGATGAAGCCGAGGTGTTAGACGGCCTACACCTTCCTATCGTGACACGAGAGCTGGCAGAGCCGTTTGAGCGCCATGTGCCTGTCTACGATCTGAGCATTGCCGCTGGCGAGTTCAGTGACATGCAGATCGCTGAAGCTGAGCACTGGGTCGAGCTCCCTGACTTTATGCGGGCAAGCCCTGACCTGTTTGTCAGCCGGGTAGTGGGTGAGTCGATGAACCGGCGTATTCCCAATGGCGCCTGGTGTTTATTCCGTGCAAATCCTGGCGGCACGCGTCAGGGCAAGATCGTTGTGGTACAGCATCGAGCCATTGAGGACCCGGATCATGGCGGCAGCTTCACGGTGAAGCTGTACCAGAGCGAAAAGATCGAGGAATACGGCGAGTTCGTGAACCAGCGTATCGTCCTGAAGCCACAGACCAACGCCTTCGGTTACAAGGACATCGTGCTCGAGGACGAACTTGAGGACCTGAAGGTCATAGGCGAGTTTCTCTTCGTGCTATGAGGCCCTCTGAGCCGATCCACCTGGACTCAGGCTGGATACCGAGCAGTAGAGCAGGCATGCTTTCAGCAATCCAAGACAGCAGAACTAGGTGAGTCCCTCATGTCCGACCCGTTCAAGCAGCTACACGATGCCATGGATCAGTTTGCCACCGAGCGAGACTGGGACCAGTTCCATTCGCCCAAGAACCTGGCTATGGCGCTGACGGTGGAGGCAGCTGAGCTGCAAGAATGCTTTCAGTGGCTGACCGAAGCGCAGTCCAAAGAGCTGGATGAACAACAACTCGCCGCCGTGCGTGACGAAATTGCCGATGTTCAGCTCTACCTGATCCGTTTAGCAGGCAAGCTGGGCGTGGATATCGAAGCGGCATGCTGGGCGAAGATGGAAAAGAATGCGGAGAAATATCCCTCCGACCAAGTGAAAGGAAGTGCGAAAAAGTACACGCACTATCAAGATTAACGTGATGTGCGGCCGCTTCGCTCTCTTCAGTGATTTCCCCAGCTTAGCGTCGTCCCTCAAGCTGCCGCCCCGCTAAAACGTTGCGCCGGGCACGTGGATGTGAGCGCGGTGCGTCGATGTCGACCAACTGATCCTGCAACCGCTGTGGTGGGGCTACCCTGTGGCCTGAGCAGGGCCGAAGATGCAGTCGTTGGTTTAAAATATATGCTGAAAACGGCCTACAATGGCGATTTTGTGTTTGAAAATAAACCGGTGTGGTTTACTCTTAACTCTGAAGAGGGAATTTAAGGCCGCTTTTTCACGTGAAAATAAACCATCTGCTGCACAAGATCCCGTATGGCGCCGTCGTTACGACCGCCTGGCTTGCATCACATGGCGTCACCTCGGATCAGGCGCGTAAGCTGGCTGGCAGTGGCTGGCTGCAACGCGTGGGGCACGGCGCCTACTGCCAAGCGGGGGAGCCTCTTACTTGGGAGAGCGCCGTTTTCGCCCTGCAGGCAAGCGACGACTCTGGGGTGCCACCGCTTTGGCCGGGTGGCCAGACAGCCCTGGCATTGCACGGCTTTGTCCACTATCTGCCCATGGGGGAGCACACAACGCACCTGTATGGCAAGGAGGCCGCTCGGCTGCCCCGATGGTTGAGTGACGCCGAGTGGGCAGGGCGAATGGTGCTCCACTCGGAAAAGGGCCTACCAGTGCAGCTTCCCGGTAGCTTCACGGACTACGCGCCGGATGGCAGGGCCTTCAGCTTGCAGGTATCGACCCCCGAGCGAGCGGTCCTGGAGTGGATCGCCGTGACGCCGAATGAGCTGCTGTTCAGCAGTGAGCTGGTGGACACCTTCGGCGGGCTTAACACGATGCGTCCGCGCCGGCTGCAGGCATTGCTGGAGGGATGCCGTTCGGTGAGAACCAAGCGGGCCTTTCTGGTGCTGGCTCGCTACGCCGGGCATGCCTGGTACGGTCGTCTGGAACCACATCGACTGGACCTCGGCAAAGGCAAGCGGCAGCTCTGCCAGGGCGGCAAGCTGGACAGGGAATATCACGTTACGGTGCCGGAGGCTTTCCTGCATGCCGATTGAAGCTCGCTACCACGAACAGGTCAGGCTGCTGGTCTCGCTGCTGCCGTTTCTCAATGACGAGCCGTGCTTCGCCCTCAAGGGCGGCACGGCCATCAACCTCTTCGTGCAGCCGTTTCCGCGTCTCTCTGTCGATATCGACCTGGCCTACCTGCCGCTGGAACCCCGTGACGAGGCCCTGCGACGCTGTCGCGAGGCGCTGCAGCGACTGGCAGAGGCCTTCAGTGCCCGTCTGCCAGGCGTGCGGGCCGAGCTTCAGGACAATCGCCGAGACGAGCTGAGGATCCTGGTGCGCCAGGGGCATAGCCAGGTGAAGGTGGAAGTATCACCGGTGCTACGTGGCACCCTGCACCCGCCTCAGGAGCGCGATGTCGTTGAAGCCGTAGAGGACGAGTACGGCTTTGCGGCGGTGCAGGTGGTGTCACTGCCGGACCTGTACGGTGGCAAGATCTGCGCCGCGCTGGATCGCCAGCACCCCCGGGACCTCTTCGATGTGAAGCTGCTTCTGAACCAGGGCGGCCTGGATCGAAGCGTATTCGAAGGCTTCCTGGTCTATCTGCTAGGACATCCCAGGCCCTTGAATGAAGTGATCAACCCGCGACTGAAACCGCTGGATGACGTCTACCGACAGGAATTTGTCGGGATGGCCAGAGCCGATATCCCGTTGCAGCAGTTGGAGAACGCCCGGCGCGAACTTCTGAGGCGGCTGGGCCAGCTGATGACGGATGAGGATGTTCGCTTCCTTCTAACCTTCAAGCAGGGGGCGCCTGACTGGGCGCTGCTTCAGCTGCCGGGCGTTGAACGGCTGCCTGCCGTGCGTTGGAAGCTCGCCAACATCCAGAAGATGCAGCCTGACAAGCACCGTCAGTCACTGGAGCTGTTGGAGCAGGCCTTGGGTAGGCTTCGCGAATAATGGCTGGGGCCCAGGTGGTATAACGGCCTAAGTAGACTTCTCCTTATATCTCTGAGGCGCTAGGCTGTTACACATAATTACGCCAGGCGCAGGGGATGACATGGCGAACAGCAGGGAAGCTCAGTGCCAGTGGGGCATCGCCAAGGCCATGACCGCCCACGGCTGGAAGGCTGGTAAGGCCGGCAGCTACAACCGTAAGGGGGAGTACGTCAGCGAGCTGGAACTGCCTCACTACCGCCTCATCAAGCGTGAGGAGGAACGCTTGCGCCTGGAAGTGGCTGAGGGCGACTACGGTCCTTACCTCGGTTAGCGATGTCCGCTCAGGCGAGCTCCACGACCCCGAGAAGCCGCACTTTGCCAATGGCATCGCCGACCGCATCGAACGCGACGAAGCGGTGATGGCCCAGTTGCGAAACCACAGCGAAGATCAGGTGATGCACGGCCTGTTCCCGAAGAAGGTCTCCAACTTTAGAGTGGGCCTTAGCGTGAAGACTCAGAGATGAGCTGCGGTGTAGCCTTTTATTAATAAGGCGTCGGGTGTTTTGGAGAGTGTGTTGTTTTTTTTAATCTCTTGAGTTGTTTTTATGGGCAATGAAAATTTGGAAGAAAGCAAGGGTTTAGACTTTAAAATCTATTTTGTAATGGATGACATAAAGTTCCATCCAGCAAGTCTTCCCGCAATTGTCTTTTCTCCGGTTGAAGATAGCTGGAACGATTTTAGATATAAGTGTAGGTACAAATACCTTATCACGTTCGGTGATCATCGAGAAAATATTGAGGGGCAGGTGTTTCTGGGATTTTTGTCGGTCGACAAGAATATTGATGATAGTGGCCGTATATCCCTGGAATCCAATATGGTTGAGGCACATGAGCTACCCCCTTTCTTTACTCTTCAGGGAGGAATGGAAAGTTATCGTCACTTTGTTCGTGAGCATGGAGCGAAAGATTCTGAACTTTTCTTATTAGCGTTAAACGATCTGGTTGCTTCTAGACGGGTTGCTAAGCGATCAAAGCTGGTCGAAGAAGCCATGAAAACCGATGTGTTTAGCTTAGCCTTCATGAGGGACTCAGAGCGCTTTTTTGCATTTCATAATGCGGACTCGGTTCTTGATGGATTAGAGAGGGAAGACTTCTCTAGAATTTCAACAAATCTTTCACTGACTTACGAAATTGCAGGATACCATGAGCATCATCATCTCGACTTGAAATTCGATACAGATAGCATATTGCCAAAAAGAATAAGTGTTCTTATTGGTCGAAACGGTCTAGGGAAAAGTCAAGCGCTTTATAATATTGTTAGATCCCTAATTAAAGGAGATGGGTTGTTTTCTGATCATGAACTTGGTCGGCCCATGATTAGCCGTTTACTTGCCATAGCGACACCTGGTGAAACGGTAAATACCTTTCCACCTGAGAGAGCCAATAAACGGATTAAATATCGACGATTGATACTCAACAGAGGTGCACGGTCCAAGCCTTCCAGAGGATTCTGTGATCTTTGTGTTCAACTGGTACGATCTGAAGAGTTTATCGGTGAGCATGACCGCTGGGAGTTGTTTAAAGAAAGCGTGAAATTCTTTCCCAAAATAGAGAATGTTGTAATACCTTTGAGTAAAGCTGTCTCAGTCCAAGCTGGTCACGTTATTAAAGACAAAGGCAAGCACTACGTTCCTCTTTTAAAGTTAGATCAGGGGGGAGAGCAAGCAAACCTCGAGGTTCTAGGGGCAGTCATTAGCAATGCAAATCCAATGCTGTACATTGATGGGGATGTTTTTCCCCTAAGCAGTGGTCAGCTGGCATTTATTAAATTTGTTGTTCAAGCTTGTTTGTTCGTGGAGAATGGAACTCTTGTTTTACTCGATGAACCAGAAACACACCTTCATCCAAACTTTGTTTCGAGTTTTGTCAGGGTCTTGGATCGTTTGCTAAAATTAAGTGGGTCAATTTCAATTATTGCGACTCACTCAGCATATTTTGTCCGCGAGGTTACAAGAACTCAGGTGCTTGTATTTAAGGAGGGTGAGGGTGGTCAACTAAATATCCAGAATCCTAGGCTGAAGACCTTTGGTGCAGATGTGGGGGCGATTTCATATTTTGTTTTTGAAGATGAAATCACCAATGCATTGGTTGAAGATATATTAGAACAGTTCCCTGAGTCCTTAGAATCTAGAAGATCATTGTTGAAGGAATTAGATGAAGAGCTGTCAGCCGATGTCGTTATGTACCTTCGTAGGAAATTGAATATGGAGGAAAAAAGTGAAGGGAATTAATCCACCCCCAGTCAACGATTTTGAAGAATTACAGTTATTGGCCGATAATGAAAGGTTGGGTAGCTATCCTGATCTAAGGAATGAATATACAAAGATTGTCAGCCAATATGATGATTATATTCATCATGGTGGAGATCCTTGGAGCATAACTAAATTGCCTGTTGGCAATCGTCTTCAAAAAGCGTTGATAGCGCACTACAATCAGCCTCCGACTGGACGTCTAAAATTTATAAACGAATATCGTCGTACCTTGTCACCGATCATATGCCCAATGTGTGGAGGATTTGGCAATGGGACATTGGACCACTACCTTCCCAAAGACGATTATCCCGAGTATTCTTTTTTTTCAAAAAATCTCGTTCCTGCCTGTAACTGCAATTCCTTGCGTGGGACTACAGTAAAGGGTAGGGCATCGCCACAGAGAGTGATTCATCCATACTTCGATAATTTTTTGGAACAACGATTGTATCAATCTAATTTTAAGGGAAGTTTTGAAACGCCAAGTATATCTATAGAAGTAATAGACGACAATCATCCTCAAGTAGCTCTTCTACAGTTCCACTTGGATGAAGTGATTTCTAATGATGCGACTCAAGGTTGGTTTGAGAAATATTGGAGCGATTTAAGCCAACGTGCTCACAATATATTGGATTTGGTTCTTCCTCCTACTGGGCAGGATGTGACGGGTGCTGAGTTGATGGGTTCCATTGAGAGGTATAGGAATTCCAAAGATAAAGAGTATGATACTTATAATAATTGGTTATCCATTTTTTATACTGGTTTGATGAACGATCAGGCTCGGGTGGATCAATTGGCAATAATTATTAATACATCAAGGTGAGTTGTTATGTTTCACAGAGTTTTGTTCTCTCTCGCACTAATTAATGTTATAAAAATGTAAGCGAAGAGATTGTAAAGCGAAGAGATTGTAAGGCGGAGAGTTACTCGGTCCGATAAGCTGTTTTCGGGTGCACCTTCGCTGCTCACTGGCACGGCGCAAAGCCAAGCGTTCCACAGGACCGTCTAAAAGCCCGTCTCTGGCTAGTTTAAGAACTTTAGTCTACGCTGATAAAATGCTTTTCGTAGATGACGACCTAAAAAAAGCCTTTGAGTATCCTTAAGTAAAGGAAAAAAGCTTTTCAGGTTATTAGGTGAAGTCGATTGATTATATGGAGTGAACGATTTATGGACTTGTTTTCGCCATTGCAAACAAAGATTACAGTTCCTGAAAGGCTTATAATATCAACTAGCATCGCCAAGAATCAGCTAAAAAAACTTGGTAATAGACGCTTCGTGACAACCGTCACTATCGAGCCAAGTGAACACGCGGGACTTTTGAAGCTTGTTACAGTGCTACCCGCACCTTTTAATGAACTGCTTCTTCGAAAATGGAATGCACCAGCTAAACTACCTGAAGATGCTTTTTGTTTTAAGCTATCATCGTTTTGTGAAGTGGAAGAAATTGACAGCACCACACCGTTAATCTGGGCTCAGTATCCCGTTGACACAGTGAAAAATCCTGAAGAAGTACGTGCTAGTTGGAAAGGTGGATTTGTCTTTCAAAGTGATGACCCTGATGCTGGCATTACTGGTTTAAGACAGCCGCAGCTCGGAGCACTTCATTCTATTTCCGCTCACTTTTCTACTGATAGGGTTGTGGATCCAGCAACTGTCGTTTTGCCAACTGGCACAGGCAAGACTGAGACAATGATTGCTACGCTGATATATCACTGTCTATCGCCAGTCTTAGTCGTCGTGCCTTCTAATTCATTGCGGGAACAATTATTCAAAAAGTTTCTCACCTTAGGATGTCTTCCGGAACTCGGTGTGGTGAGCCCAAACGTTCAGTTACCATATGTTGCGAAGCTTTCTAGAGGGCTCAATGAAGAAGATGTGGCAAGTCAGCTGACCGAGGCTGCCAACGTTATCATAGCAACCCCTAATGTACTCAACAGCGGCAATGAAGCGGCCACTAACTTACTTCTCAACCGTTGCTCTCATTTGTTTGTTGATGAGGCACATCACGTCTCTGCAAAGTCTTGGTATGCTGTGCGTGAAAAATTCAATGGTAAAGGGGTTGTCCAGTTTACAGCGACACCATTCAGAAATGACCGGCAATCCCTCGGAGGAAAGATAATCTTTAACTATACGATGGGTGAAGCCCAACGGGCAGGTTATTTTAAACCGATTCAGTTGAATGCGATTGAAGAGTATTTTGATGAAAAAGCTGACCGAGCAATTGCGCTTAAAGCCGTAGAGATTCTTGATCGAGATCTTGAGGCGGGGCTTGATCATTTGTTGATGGCGCGGGTTAAATCAAAAAAGCGTGCTGATACACTGATTGCTGTGTATCGAGTGATTGCCAATCATTATGAGCCAATTGTGGTACATTCGAGTTATTCAAAGGCTGATAATGCTTCATGTCTCCAGAAATTATTAACGCGTAAATCTCGGATAGTAGTTTGCGTTGACATGCTGGGAGAAGGTTACGACCTGCCGAATCTTAAAGTGGCAGCTATTCATGATATACACAAAAGCCTAGCCATAGCACTTCAGTTCGTAGGGAGATTCACGCGGTCAGCGGCTGATACGCCAGTGGGTGATGCATCAGTTGTCTTAAATACGGCTGACCCTGGTGTCGAAGGTGGCCTTCAAAAACTCTATGCCCAAGATGCAGACTGGGATTCCGTACTCCGGCGCCTATCAGAAAGTCGCATCGATCGGGAGGTTGGGCTTCAGGAGGTTGTCGATGCTTTGAAACAGGGAGCCGGAGAACTCAGCGAGCACATATCATTGTGGAATCTTGCGCCATCTTTCTCTGCAGTATTGTTCGAAACACACTGTGAGGAATGGACTCCTATAAATTATAATCAAGTAATGGTTAATTTTGATGAGTACTGGCATTCAATCTCGGATGATAATAAAATTTTAGTTGTTTTGGGGGTGCAAAGAAGTCCGGTAAAATGGGGGGCATATCGGAATCTGAATGACGTAGCATTTAAACTATTAATTGCTCAGTGGGATGCTCGACGCAAGGCTCTTTTTATATTTTCGAGCGACTACAAGGCATTCCGGGTGGAGCAAATGGCAAAAGAAGTCTGCGGGGAGGAATGCGAGCCAGTATCGGGAGAGAGGATTTTCAATGTTCTTAATGGTGTAGAATTTCCGCTTGTGAGGAATCTGGGAGCTTCACAAGTCGGCGCAATAAGCTTTACGCAATTCTTCGGGCCAAACGTAACCGACGGTCTCTCTCAAATTGAAGCCTCTCAATCGAGTCTAAGTAATATCGCAGCAAAAGGTTACGAAGCTGGCGAATGTGTGGTCTGGGGGTGCTCTCAAAAGAAAGGAAAGATCTGGTCTCCACAAAGTGGTGGTACGTTGACAGACTGGTCAGATTGGGTAAGACGGGCTTGGGATAAAGTGGCCATGGGAGGAATTGACGAACATAACATTACTAGGGACTTTTTAAGGCCAGCTAAGATAGACAGCTATCATGATGCTAACCCTATATCAGTGCAGTGGGGTGAGCAGCTTTTGTCAACTTATGAGGAACGAGTGGATCTCGTGTTTGGTGATGTAAAAGTTCCTCTTTACTTGGTTGGTATAGAAATTCAGCCAAGTTCAGAGGAGGGAATGTTTATATCTTTGTCTGGTGAGGGGCAATCAGCTACATATAGGTTGTCACTTTTCAAAGAAGCACCGGGGTATAGTTATGAGCTTTCGGATGGTGAGCTGGTTTTCTTCGTTTTAGGGAGAGGTGCTCCGATTTCCTTTGAGGAGTATATGAATCGAGATCCCGTTGTCATTCAATATGTAGACGGCGCATTTTCTTACAACAAATGGCTGGTTGAGATTAAGGAAAAAATAGGGCTGTTCAACCCGGATGAGATAGAGAAAAAAGACTGGGCTAGTATTAATATCAAGGCAGAGTCAATGGGGCTGTATTTAGATAAAAACACTGTTCAATATAGTTCGTACCTAGATATTCGTGATGTTTACGACGTGATCATCAATGACGATGGTCAAGGCGAGGCTGCAGATTTGGTAGCCCTCAAGGCGACTGAAAACCAAATCCTTTTGCATCTTGTTCACTGTAAATACTCAAGCGGAAATGAGCCAGGCGCGCGCCTCAAAGATCTCTATGAGGTTTGTGGGCAAGCACAGAGATCAATTCACTGGAAACACGCAGGGTTGGTTCACTTATATAAACACATCTATCACCGTGAGAGTCTTTGGCAAAAAAGAGGTGGCTCTCGATTCCTAAAAGGAAGGATTGAGGATCTAGCTACAATTAGAAATCGTGCAAGAACAGCCAAAATTAATTTGGAAGTCACAATTGTTCAGCCTGGGTTAAGTGCTGGGCAAGTAACTAATGAGATGCTGAAATTGTTGGGCTGCACGTCCCTGTTTATCAAAAAAACTACTGAAGCAGATATCCAGGTTGTCGGCTCTGTTTGAAGTTTAGTTGTTGGGCTTGTGCTATCCTGGTGTTTACATAAAGTACTTTGACGAAAAGTCGCGTATGAAAACTCTGGTCTGCGTAATATGTTCTATGCAGCAATTGCCTAGGTGAGGATGAGCTGTTTTCCACAAAAGTGACTGACTATAATATTATGCTGTGGGTGAGCATAGTTATATATGCGCAAGTGCTGAAAGCCATTAATATGGTTTTGAAAAAAGAAATGCAACCTTTTGCCCTTCAGGTGCATTCTGCTCGAGAGAGGGAGCCCTCACAAACGGTACAGCAGCAGTACACACACCAGCTTCGTGTGCTATCCTCAACCTTCGCTAAACTACCGATTCCAAAGAACTGTACCTTTCGCTCGATTACGGTCGCTTTTCCTTGTGTGTCAGTATCTTATTGTTTTAAAAGCGAACTCATAATCCCTTGGTCGCTGGTTCGAGTCCAGCTGGGCCCACCATCTTCTTACCTCCTGAATCAGCGGGTTACGGCCCTCCTGTGGCGTTCGTTTTAGCGTACTACTCGGCAATATTCTCCGAGTTAACAACGGCGGACACATGTGTAGCGCGATTCATCTAAACGCGTCACGGTGGAAATCGGCTAGGCTAGTCACCTCGCTGATGCCTGGCTCTTCGATCTCGGGAGGCTCTCCGCCCGCCAGGACTTCCAGGACGGTTCGGACCCCGCGCGCCAGTGCTTCGAGATGGTAGCCGCCTTTCAGCACCATGACTAAACGCCCACCGCAGTGTTTGTCAGCAAGCTCCTGTACGATGCCGGTCAGTGCGCCGAAGCCGCTGTAACTCAAGTTCATGCACAGATCCTGGCGGTGCATGTCAACGCCCGCCGAGACCAGTGTGAGGTCTGGCTTGAACCACTCCACGGCTGGAGTCAGTATCTCGCGATAGACCTTGACCAGCGCGGGATCGCCGCAACCGGCCGGCAGGGGGACATTGATGGTCAGCCCTTCACCCAAACCCTCGCCGATTTCTTCCTTGTTGCCGGAACCGGGATAGAAGGGCGCTGCACAATGGGTATCAAAGAACATCACATTCGGCGAGGCCCAGAAGATATCCTGGGTGCCATTGCCGTGGTGAACATCCCAGTCGATGATCAGGACCCGTTCGCAACCCAACTCGGCGTGGGCATGGGCCGCGGCCACCGCGACGTTGTTGAATAGGCAGAAGCCGCGGCCGGCACGACACTGCGACCATCAGCCAGCTCCGCAGCACTCGCCCGGTAGGCAGCCAGCAAGACCTTGGCATTATCGTCGAGCCGCCGCGCCAACGGCATGACCTTGGGGGCGTTTTAGTGACACGTTGTGCCAGCGCTAGGCTGCCGGCATGCTGTTCGAGCCGTTCTACGCTGAACAGTTCCTCCCTCACCGGGGCCGTGGAATTCCAAGGCGGCGACGATGAGTGATACCCGCGCAAATAACGGAGCAATACATCCACAAGCTACCATCCCGGCCGATGCGCTATGCCCTGCTGGGCAAGCGATCATTCGTAACCAGGAGTCTGAGCGAGACCCGAGTTTTTGTCGGTTCGCTATCGAAAAGTAGGGAGAATTCCGAAGAGAAAGCGAGTGCTAAGCGCGCCAGCGCACCGATATCACGAGCACAGCCTGGCATAGTCGGTTAGCCGCTATCTCGCATTTCGCGGATGGCGTCACCGAGGTCACTATCATGGAAAAGCTTATCGATCAGCCTGTCCGCACGGGTGCTCCAATGGCCTTTCGTCCTGTCATTGCTCACGGCTCCGGCCACAAGCCGGTCGCTTTCGGTACGCTCAAGTACATACACGTTCCTGCTTACGGTAACCGAGTCATGCCCTTGCAAGCGGCCCGGGGGGACGACGAACTCATGAGCATGGACCCCAAGCAGGCCTGAAGCGACCTGGCGGGGCTCAGCCCCGCCATCCCCTGCGGGTATCCCGTCGTTTTGGTCATTGCATGGTCGTCCGATAGGGCATCAGGCGATCGCTTTCCCTCTTGACCACGGCGTAACACTCGCAACTAAGTTGCTCGAGTCGGGGCCTGTCCAGCACCGTAATATGCCCGCGTCGATATTCGATCACACCGAGCTTGTGCAGTTTGCCGGCCGCCTCGGTCACACCCTCGCGGCGCACTCCCAGCATGTTGGCGATCAGTTCCTGGGTCATGATCAAATGGTTGCCCGGCAGCCGATCCAGAGACAGCAGCAACCAGCGGCATAGTTGTTGATCGATCGAGTGGTGGCGGTTGCATACTGCCGTTTGTGCCATCTGCGTGATCAGCGCCTGGGTATAGCGCAACAACAGATGCAGCATTTCTCCGTGGCGATTGAACTCATCCCTGAGCTGGTTCACCGGTAATCGCAAGGCGTGGCCGGCACTTTGCACGATGGCTCGGCTGGTGGTGCTCTCGCCTCCCATGAAGACGGCGATGCCGACCAGACCTTCATTGCCCACTACCGAGATTTCCGCCGACGCACCGTTTTCTGTCACATAGAGCAGCGACACGATCGCTTCAGTGGGGAAATAAACGTGACTCAGGGTGCCTCCCGCCTCGTATAGTACCTGGCCTAGCGACAGGTACACCGGCTCGAGAAGGGGGGCCAACCGTTGCTTGACCTCGTCTGGCAAGGCCGCTAGTAGATGGTTCTGCTCTGGCGAGCGACTTTCGATCATGTACCGTCACCGTCGGAAGGGAATCTCGTCTTGTACTGGAGTGTAGGTAATTCCGACCTCACTTAGCGCTACCGAACCGTACGCAGGGTCAGCCGCTTCGCGGGGCTACCGCCCTTGAAGCGCAATCACGAGATCGTCATAGGCCTGACCGGTGTCAACTGTACCGATGGTCGCTGGTTCGAGTCCAACTGCGCCCACCACCCCCGTCGCGGGGTGGCATGACACAATTCTGTTCCCGCACCCGCTCCGCCTTAGCCCCCGGGGTGTTCATGGCGACCACCACCTCATGAATGAGGTCGGCTGCCCGGGGGCCGATCATATGGAAGCCCTGGATCCGATCGCTGCCCTTTTCAACCAGCAGTTTCGCAAGGCCCGGTGGTGAGCCGACGATCTTGCCCTTGGCGAAATCGGCGTAATTCACAGGGAGTTCGAAAGATGGCTCCAGGAGTCGGTCACGACAACGTGAAATGATGCCTTGAAGTTCGGCGTGTTGTAGTCGCGTCCCATTGTGGGCCTTGTTTATCTATCATCGATGAACGGTTCGTTAGAACGCCTGCAAGGCGCAGCCTTGCCGCGTTATCCAACCAAAAGGGATGATTGTCATGCATCATCACAATCTGAGTGCCTGGCAGCACGATCACATCTTCGATCAGGACGAGGTTCGTGCCGGGGAGAAGCGTACCCGGATCGTCGTGCTCCTCACCCTGGTAACCATGGTCATCGAAATCGCTGCCGGGATGCTTTACGGCTCGATTGCGCTGCTGGCCGATGGGCTGCACATGGGCTCCCATGCAACGGCGCTCGGCATTGCCGCCTTTGCCTATGCCTACGCTCGCCGCCACGCACACGATGATCGTTTCAGCTTCGGTACCGGCAAGGTCAACGCGCTGGGTGGCTTTGCCGGGGCGGTGTTGCTGGCCGGGTTCGCCTTCTACATGGGCATCGAGAGTGTGGCCCGATTCGTCAACCCCGTGGATATCGTGTTCGACAAGGCCATTGCCGTGGCCGTCATCGGTCTCGCCGTCAACGGCGTGTCAGCCTGGATTCTCGGAGGCGAGGATCATCATCACGGGCATCACCACGCTGAGCATTCCGGCCATCAACACGACCACAACCGTCGGGCGGCCTATTTCCATGTCCTGGCGGACGCCTTGACCTCGCTCCTGGCGATCGTCGCGTTGCTGGCGGCCAAGTATCTCGGTTGGCAATGGATGGATCCGGCCATGGGTCTCGTCGGTGCTGTGCTGGTGACCCGGTGGTCCTGGGGCTTGCTGCGCGATAGTAGCCAGGTGTTGCTCGACCGGCAGGCTAGAGCGCTGGATCCTGAGGTTCGCGACATCCTGGAAAGTGGCACCAGTGACCGGATCAGTGATCTGCATATCTGGTCGATCGGGCCCGGGATCTACGCGGGGATCATCGCCCTGGTGTCGGATAAGCCGGAGCCGCCCCACGTGTATCGAAGCAAGCTGAAAGCCAGCCTCCCCGAGCTGGTTCACACCACCATAGAAGTCGAACCCTGTACCGATATCGGCCATGTCTCGGCCGCCTAGTGTGCGAATGACGACCACATGGACAGCGGCAACACCGATGGGGATTTCCAGGCTCATTTATCCAAGGAAAAGGGGCCTTGCGCGGAAGCATTCCAGGATTCTACGCAAGACCCCGTATCGCTTGGTTAAAGCGACTTTTGCAAGGTAATTCACGGCTTCGGAAACCGTCAAACCATATTATCCTATTATGGTAGCCGACATTTATCGGCTTGATGTCACGTATGGTCGCGTGGTTGCTCGAGAATAATCTCTAACCCGAGATCACAACTTTTCTTTCTTGCGTGATATTTGTCGTGTCTCCTTGAGAACTTCCTTGTGTCTATCTTGAAGCCCTTCGGGGCTTCTTTTTTGCTTGGGAATAAGACGTCACGATTACGACTCCTTTCCCGAAAAAACCTGTCGTTGCCGCACGGCAAGCGGAGACGCGGCGTCGACCGAACCACCGGCGGTGTCGCTCGAGCGCGTCTCGAGAGGATCAAGGGGCAACTATGAGGACATGGCGATGACCTTGTTCTCAATGATGTTCTTCATGTTCCTCTAGATCGGCAGCTGCTGCATTAGCCTCATCGCGAGTCTTGTGCACCGAAACGATGTCATTTCTATGTAAGTCCACGACCTCCCAATCCTGTGGGTGGGACTCGTCCGGATACGTATAGACGGCGCGTACTTCATATCGCTGTTCCATGACACCCTCCTGACGTTGGAATGGGTATCTACCAGTTTAGCGTTACAACGCTGTTCGAGGGGGCCATGGCGTGCTGGCTCCGCTAGAGGGGCAGGTCATGACGACTTCGCGTGCATGACCCGTTGGGCTTTACTCGGTCCTGCCCCGCGGGCGATACGTTCGATCAAATCATTCCCAAGTTGTTCACCTTCCTCAATGTTGCGTTGCAGCAATTCTAGGCTATCTTGAGTGTGTCGTTTCTCAGGAGTCGTCGCGTTATGTTAACCGGTCAACCGCAATCCCATCCGTGTGATGACGAGGTTCTGGAGTTCTGGCTGGGGCAAGCACTGAGACAGCGAACAGCCTCTGACGCCATAGCTGACCACCTTCGCTGAGTGTGGACTTCCCACGGTCGAGTAGACCTCGCCGGGTTATGCCTCGAGCTTGGGGGGAGTTGCCATGCCCACTCATGGAGCGTCTGGACGCGTCTCGCCGCAGTACCCGTCGGGGCACTGGTCATCTACGGCCGCACATGGCTCGGCTGGTGGGCGCTAGGCCGGTCGAACTGGCTGTTCGCCTGGTCGCTGCGCAGTGGCCGGCGCGCAGCCAACATCATGAGCTTGATCCAGTCCACCAAGCTGAACGGCTACGAGCCCTAAAGGTGTGCTGACCCGGCTACCGACACAGAAGACCAGTGCGATCCACGAGCTCCTGCCTAAGCACTGGCAGCACAGCAGGTGATCACCGACAAGAGTTGATCGGCGGACAGTTACTCTTAGCGTCCATGAAGGGGGTACAACCCACACCGTCGCCACTCTGCGATTGGCCGTGCCAGCCCTATGCAGTTCCAGAGACAGTATGCGGTAGCCTCTTGTTAAAGCGGTGCCCCGGCTATTGAACCGGGGTAACTCCAGCGGGGCGTTGCGCTTCCTACTTTGGCTCGCCACTTTTTTCAACCTGGCCCCAGATTGCGTGCTGACAGTCGCTGTTACCAGTGGGCTTCCTTTCCGGCATCTCGCGGGCTGAGGCGCGCGCTCCAGGCTAAAGCCCAATCAAAGGTTTCTACTGGTAAGACCAGATAGGCGGCACTAAAGTCTCGTTGTTGACCGCTCTTTCCCCCTTCTATTGTCTATTTATGGATTGAAGACCGGAAATGCTGCGTAGAACGTACGCATTGGCTGGCGAGATCTCTGAATTTTGGTTTCACGATTAAGATAAGTGGTCGTAAGTGGTAAGACCTATCAGGAGGTGTCATGGCGGTTGACGCTATATCCCACGATGATGATTCCGCGAAGGGGTATGAGCGGGTCTTCGATGTCTTTCGCGAACGGGTGCTGAGTGGCGAATGGCAACCGGGTGATCGACTGCCGAGCGAGCGTGAGTTGGCGCTACAGCTCGGAGTGGGTCGCCCCCTTTTGCGTGAAGTGATGCGCTCGCTCGACATGTTGGGCGTTCTCGATATCCGCCACGGCAAGGGCACTTTCGTGGCCAAGGCCGACTTCAAGGTGCTCGCGGATTTTTTCGCCTTCTACCTGGCTCAGGAGAAGAACGCCCTGGATGACATCATGCAGGCGCGCATCGCCATCGAATGTCAGGCGATTCGCCTTGCCTGTGAGCGGGCCACGGACAACGACATCGCTCGCATCGAGGCCTGTTTCACCCGCTTGATGGACACGCTGGAGGATCCCGAGCAGGGAGGGCGGGCGGACTATCAGTTCCATCTGGCCATCGTCGAGGCGAGCCACAGTCAGTCGCTGATGACGCTCTATCACGCCATCTCGGCGCTCCTGCTCAAAAGTCACGTGCAGCGCCGCCAGATCACTCTAGGTTCAACGGATGTGGTGGAGGCGCATATCGACTCCCACCGGCAAGTCTTTCTCTCCATCGTTGCAGGCGACGGCGACATGGCCGTAAAGCGCTTGCGTGAGCACTTTTCCATCGGCGATGAACTTCGCCGCAAGAGCATCATCGCCGCCTATACCAGGGAGCGATGATGAAGGGATGCGGTCCCGCTCCTAACTCCCTGAACGATATCGACAATTATAAACGACAAGAGAGGTGAGTCCGATGAATCTCAAGATGAGCGTCAAGCAACTGACCCTTGGGTTGCTCGTCAGTCTGACAGCCGGTGGCGTATCCGCAGAAATGTTACGCTACGCCCACGTGGGCGCCGAAGGTGATCTACAAACGCGATTTGCCAGTGAGGCAGCGGCGGCGATCAATGAGGCCACCTCGGGTAATCTGGAAATAGAGGTCTATCCCGCCAGCCAGTTGGGCGGTGTCGCCGAAATGGTGGATGGCATCCGCATGGGGTCCATCGGCATGGGACACCACGACTTCGCGTCTCTCGCTCGAATCGTGCCGGAAGTGGCTGTCTTCAACGCCCCCTACATCTATCGTGATGCCGCGCACGCGCTTGCCGCAACGGATCCCGAGACACCGGCTGTCAAGGAAATCAACGAGCGTCTCATCGAGGAGGGCGGAGTCCGTATCGTGGGCCGCATTTATCGCGGAGCGCGACACGTGTCGTCCAACTTCCCGGTCAAGTTGCCGGCGGATCTAGCAGGCAAACCGTTCCGTGCGGTGCCGCTGGATCTGTGGATCTCCATGGTCAAGGGCTTCGGCGCCAACCCTACCCCGGTGGCGGTATCCGAACTGCCGACAGCGCTCATGACCGGGCTCGTGGTGGGGCAAGAAAACCCACTGACCATGATCGCTGCCAACAAGCTTTATGAAGTGCAATCTCATGTGGCGCTGACGGGGCATATGCATTCGGTGCTGGCCGTCTTCGTCAACGAGAAGGCTTGGCAGTCGCTCACCGACGAGCAGTGTAGCGCCATCACCGAGGTGCTCGACAAGAAGGCCGATGAATCCCTTGAATGGGCCCGAAGCTCTGAAAGCGAGCTGGTCGATGAGCTGAAAGGGCATGGCATGACGGTGATCACCGCTGACGATGGCTTGGATCTCGAGGCATTCCGCGAGCAGGTCAGCGCTCAGATCGACCAAGACTTCCCCAATTTTGGGCCTTACATCGAACAGATCGCTCAGGTGGAGTAGGGCACGGCTCGGGGGGGAGCCCCTCCCCGAGAATCAGGATTTGGTGAGGAGATGCAGGTGCCTATTGTCAGGAAAGCATGGCAAGGACTGTGTGCGCTACTGTTGGCCGGGATCGTGCTCGTCCCGCTGGCCCAGGTAGTCATGCGGGATCTATTCTCGGCGCCCTTGGTGGGGGCCGAAGAGTTCACCCGCTTTCTCCTGGTGTACCTGGTGTTCGCAAGCTATCCGCTGGTGGTTAGTCATGGAGAGAATATTCGCATGGGCGAGTTCCATGATGCCGTGACCGGCCGATTCAAACGCCTTCTCGATGGGATCATCTTCCTGGGGGCGGCCTTTTCAAGCGGGTTTGTGGCCTATGCCACCTTCACCACCATCTTCGACAACCTTAACAACGCCACCCCGACGCTAAAGATTCCGTTTTGGATCTTCCTTGGCTCCACCGCGGTGGGGTTCTTCGTGGCTTGCCTGCAGCACATTCTGCGGCTCCGTCGCCGCTGTCCCCAGGAACCTCTCGACCATCGGCCGGAGGCTTCGTAAATGGGAATGGCGCTTATCCTGGCTTTTCTGGCCCTCTTTCTTCTTGGCTTTCCGGTGGTCTACGCCATCCTGCTGCCCGGCATCGTCTACATATTGGTAGAAGGGTTTCCGCTAGGCCTTTTGGGGCAGCGGATCACCTATGCTCTTGACAGTTTCCCCTTGGTGGCGGTGCCGATTTTTATCTTCGTCGGCAACCTAATGAATCTCTCGGGAGTGACCGATCGCATCTTTCGTTTCGCCGATACTCTGGTGGGGCGTGCTCCTGGTGGCCTGGCCCAAGTGAATATCTTCTCAAGTTTGATCTTTTCTGGCATGTCCGGTGCTGCCCTGGCCGACGTGGGTGGGCTTGGCAAGATCGAGATCGAAGCCATGCGCAAGCGTGGCTTCGCGATGCCTTTCTCCGCGGCGGTCACCGCCTCTTCTGCAGTCGTGGGTCCCATTTTCCCACCAAGTATTCCGCTGATCGTCTATGGCTCTGTTACCAGTGTGTCGATCATCCAGCTGCTGATCGCCGGCATCGTGCCTGCGCTGATTTGCGTGGCTTTGCTGATGGCCACCGCGGCTGTGCTGGCAATGCGCTCGGACATGCCGCGCTCGCCGCGGTGGCCGAACCTTCGAGAGGTGGTAGCGTCGCTGCTGCCTGCCTTGCCAGCGCTGCTGGCGCCGGTGCTAATGATTGCCGGAATGATGCTGGGGTTCTTTACACCAACGGAGGCGGCAGCCGTCACCGCGGGTTATGTTCTGCTGATCAGTGGTTTTATCTACAAGGAGCTGACCTGGTCGCACTTGTGGTCAGCCATGCAGGCCACTCTCAGAAGCACCAGCGCCATCCTGATCATTGTCGCGGCGGCATCCCTGTTCGGGTGGATACTGGCGGTAGAGCAGATCCCCCAGACCTTCGCCGCCTTCATTCTGCAGATCTCGACCGACCCTCTGGTGCTGTTGCTGATCGCCAACTTGATCTTCTTTGTGGTGGGGATGTTCCTGGATTCGACTACCGCGACCCTGTTGGTGGTGCCGGTGATCGCGCCGCCCATGGTTCTGGCCGGTGTCGATCCGGTACATCTTGGCATCGTCGCCATCTTCAACCTGATGATCGGTCTGCTAACCCCGCCGATGGGACTATCGCTCTATCTGATCTCGTCAATTGCCAATATCAGTTTGCGGCAGTTGCTCAAGGCCCTGATGCCGTTCTACGTGCCGCTGTTCATGACCCTGGCGATCATCACCTTTGCCTCCGATATGGTGCTGTGGTTGCCGGGCCTGCTGCGCTAACACGAGTTCCCACCTGTCTATGCTGGAGTTGCCATGAAAATCGTTGTTGGTTCGGATCACGCGGGCTTCCCGCTGAAAGCCACCGTCGTTGCCTACATCGAATCCCTGGGCCACGAGGTGGTCGACGTCGGCTCCCATGATGATCAGCCCGTGGACTTTCCCGATATCGCAAAGGATGTGACATCCCTTGTGATGTCCGGCCAAGCGGATCGTGGGCTGATGGTCTGCGGTACCGGCGTGGGGGCCTCGATTGCCGCCAACAAGGTGAAAGGCATCCGGGCGGCGGTGTGCCACGACATTCACTCGGCCCACCAGTGCGTGGAGCACGATGATGTCAATGTGATGTGCATCGGCGCCCAGATAGTCGGCGCCTGGCTCGCCAATGACTTGATCAAGGCCTTTCTCGAGGCGGAGTTCTCCACTGATGAGGAGTTTCGCCGACGTGTGGAGAAGCTGACAGCGATGGAAACGAGCGCTGAGTAAGGGCCTCGCTGATACTTCTACTACCCCAGGATATTCACCAGGAACCCGACCTGGGCCCCGGGCAGGTCGAGGCCTGCGATCTGATTTCATGACTTTAGGTACCCACCTGCTGTTGTGTGGGCACCTAGATGAATACCGCAAGCCCCGACAGGTTATCTGCAGGCTCCGTCATCACTCATCTGTTCGCTGCTGGACAGACAGCTTTGAAAAGATGGCCGGCAAGTACCGGCTAGCGGGATCACTTCACCGCGTCTTTCAACCCTTTACCCGCCTTGAACGTCGGGCTCTTTGACGCAGGGATGACGATTTCCGCCCCCGTCTGCGGATTACGTCCCCTGCGCGCAGCACGCTGACTCACTTGGAACGTTCCGAAACCGATCAATGACACGGAGTCTCCCTGTTGCAGTGTCTTGGCCACGGAGGTGGTCATGGCCTCGAGTGCTCGACTTGCCTGGGCCTTGCTCAGTCCTGCTTTCATCGACACTCTCTCGATCAGTTCATCCTTCTTCATTTGTTATCCTTAAGCAACAGCGTGAGTATTACGGAGATAATCCAATGCCCGCTTATATAGATTATTCTCAAGAATGACAACCAATATTCAGAACATTTGCCGTATATAAATATTGCCAATTAGTAACAAAACGTGGCGCATGAAAATGGTTGACTGAAGCGAAAGCAATTGCGCATCATTGTGCTAAGTCTAATTAAGTAATAATCGAATTTTCTCATTGTGCGTCCCTTGGTCGTTCTCCAGCCTCACAATGCGGGAAGCACGGTGCCCCAGGGATGATCATGTCTTTCCGAGCCACTGACCACCAATGCTATCCGTTTACTGTAGTCCGCTGCCGAACTTGTACACAGGGTTCACGATGCGCTGGATGGCGAGGATGTTGCGACCATCGATGACACGATCCGTTTTCACGGAGCGCTGAGAAAAGGGAAGAGCCTGGTTCGTCAGGGGATCCCTTCACCAGCATTTTCATGGTGCGCTCGGGTAGCCTCAAGCAAGTGATCCAGGAGGAGAGGGGTACCCAGTTGACCAATTTCTACTTGCCCGGTGAATTGGTGGGTCTGGATGGTATCGACGATCCCTACTATCCGGGCTCGCTTATCACGCTGGAAACCAGCACGGTTTGCGAATTCCCGTTTCATCGGCTTGATGCCTTGGCCGAGAGTGACCCCAAGTTACGCCACTACCTCTATGGCTGCATCAGCAAGGAACTGCGAAGCGATCATCGGCTGCTAGGGCTGCTGCTGGGGAAGACCTCCGATGAGCGCCTGGCCTTCTTCCTCTGGAATCTGTCAGAGCGGTTCCACCGCCAAGGCTATTCCGCCTATCGCTTCCGGCTTCCCATGACCCGGACCGATATCGCCCACTACCTGGGATTGGCGGTGGAAACCATCAGTCGAACCGTGGGCCGTTTTCAGCGAAAGGGGATGATCTCAGTGACAGGTCGAGAAGTTCATATCCTGGACATGTCGGCCCTCATTGCCCTGGCCACAGGAACACGTGAGATGTCACCAGCAGGCCACCGTAAACTTGCCAGCGACAGGTGACCCCCCTCCATCTGATATCGCCGATATACCTGAGAGATACGCAGTGACGCCCATTCACGCCTCTCGATGACCTCGTGGCCCCTTCTTGGATTCCACTCCATACATCATCCGATCCCTGATCCAAGGTAGGCACTACCTGAAGAATGTGGAGTCCTTATCTCGCATGAAAGCCAAGTCCGCATGGGACTCCCTCACTCACGCAGCGAACACGATCTACCGGACCGTGGCCGGAGTGGCATCCAAAGGGCCGCCCCAAACGGCAAAAGGCCGCAAGGGAAGGGCGGATCAAGGGGAAGGGACTTACCCGAAAACCGTGAGGGTGGTGGCAACCCCTAAGGGCGAAAAGGCTCACGGCGACTTCATGAGCAACGACTACTGGAAGCCGGGCTCGCATACATAGCTAATCAAGAGGATGCATGATGTCAGTGAGCCGATGTGCGCAGAACAAAAAGCAGAGTAGAAGACCAGATCGTCTGAAGGTTTCAATAAGGCCGCCTCGCAGAGGGCAGCCATGGGTACTCAAGTAGCTCGACGGTGCAGAATCCACTCCTTAATACATCGCCTGGCGCATTCGATCCAATGGATGGCAACGAAGAGGGCGCTGCTAACATACTGGCTTAGCTGGCTGGCGTTATCCTGGTAAACAGCCCTCAGCACACCCAGCGCAGCCGAAGCTCTCGCAAGATGGCACGACACATATTCGTCGAGTAGAACCTCGGGAGGTGCGCAGGAATCAGACTTAGAGATCGCCAAGTCGCGCAACAGAGCCTCGCTTGCCTTTCCTTGGGCCCCATTCAGCCGATCAGCGACAAGGCGCACACAGGCAGCGTGCAGGCTAAGGTTATACGCCGCTGCATTGAAAATCGGTCGATGCTTGTCATTGTGAACTCTCCCTGCGCAAGCAACGAGACCGCCCGACGCCTCAATTAGCTCGGAGATTACAGGAAGCTCAGGTTGGTCGCCCGGACGTAGTGCGCTATGATTCATGATGTCTCCTTTCGTAGCTGTTAGGTGGACAATCGAAGCCTCTGGGGTTGCAGCCCCGGGGGCTTCTTCTGTTTTAGCGGATAATTCCAGGGTTTTCCAGAAAAAATGTCGAGTCAACTTAGGGTTGAAATTTCAACTTTTGGTTGCGCAACGGTTGAGTCTTTACCGCAACGGTAGATTCTGTTGCGCAATACTGAATTGCTTCATTATTTCAACAATGATTTCCTGCTTCTCTTTATAGAACAGTATTTTGTAGGTGATCACCTGATTTTCATCCTTAACAGTAAGGCGTAGAACTGCAAATGCTTTTTGCACTTTTGTGAAAAAGTTCATTTGCCACAAATACATCTCTTTTCCGATCAGTGGGTTACGAGTTCCTCCTCCAATTTCCCTCATGTCTTCACCGTATTTCAATCCGTCAGGTGCCAGCCTGATACAACCTGGCAACCTTCTTGACCCGCTAAACGGATCTATTGTCTCTTCTTCCTCCTCTACCTTCGTTCATGATTCATGCACGACTGTTCAAGGCGAGACGTAACCTTCGCGCTCAAGCTGCACCGATGCAGCTTCGCCTAATGCTGCAGCCGCTTCTTTATTAGTTAGGGCAACCGTAAGTTGGTCTGTAGTAATGAAATTCCCGTATTCGCTCCCGGATCACCATGCCAGAACAAGGAAGCCCGAAATCTCCATGAGCCCCTTTCTCTCCCGCAATGCCGATATGTGGCGTCGCCATGCCCACCCATGGAGCGTCTGGACTCGTCTCGCCGCGGTGCCCCTGGGAGCACTGGTCATCTACGGCGATCCTGGATCGGCTGCTGCACCACTCGACGACCCTGAACATCAAGGGCGAGAGCTACCGGCTGAAAGACAAGCGGCGAGCCGGCCTGGTGACCACCCCCACCCCGAAGGAGGACGAGACCTCACACGAGCCTGAAGCTGTTCCGATGTAAGAGGACTGACAAAAACAATGGGATGGACTCCTCCTCACCCCACTCCGGCGTCATTGCGCCAAAATGGTGGGTGTGAAGATCCAACCATCATGTGGATGAGGAGAAGCCCTGATGAACATTATCCGTGTCGGAGTCGATATCGCCAAGTCGGTGTTTCACGTGCATGGTGTTGATCGTCATGACCAAGTGCAGTGGCAGGGCAAGTACTCACGACAGAAGTGGCTGGATGCATTATGTAAACGTGTCCCGGCTGGTGCTGCGATTGGGATGGAGGCTTGCTCCGCTTCCCACCACTGGGCACGCGAGCTACAGAAGCGTGGCTATATCGTGAGGCTGATCGCGGCCCAGTTTGTGAAGCCTTATGTCAAAAGCCACAAGAACGACCGTGTGGATGCTGAGGCAATTTGCGAAGCCATGGGTCGTCCCCAGATGCGCTTCGTGGCGGTGAAAACTGTGGCCCAACAGGATATCCAAGCCGCCCACCGCGTCCGAGAAGAACTGGTCAGTCAGCGGACCGCCAAGGTCAATCAGATCCGTGGCCTGGTGGGTGAGTATGGTCTGGTCGCGCCCACTGGCATCCATCAGTTACGCCTTGCACTGCCACGCTGGCTGGAAGATGCTGAGAATGGCCTCAGCGATGAATTCCGTATGCTGCTGGCGGAGGACTTGCGCTATCTGGATGACCGCATCACATCCTTGACGGAGAGGATCGAGCAACGCGTTCATGAAGACCCCCTTGCCAAGCGGCTGTTGATGCTGCGTGGCGTCGGGCCTCTCACTGCCAGTGCCTTGGCTAGTGCCCTAGGCGATGGTCAAGCATTCAAGTGCGGTCGTGATTTTGCCGCTTCACTTGGCCTAATACCACGGCAACACAGTACCGGTGGTCGCGATCGCCTACTGGGGATCAGCAAGCGAGGTGATAGTTACCTACGCAAACTACTGGTACATGGCGCGAGAACTGTCCTTCGGCACGTACAGGGCAAGGATGATGGTCTGAGCCATTGGCTCCAAGCCCTGGCGGCACGCAAACATGCCAATGTGGCTACCGTGGCGCTCGCCAATAAGACGGCGCGCATCGCTTGGGCGATCTCACGCCATAAGGCCGCCTATGATCCAGCACTGGCGGCTGGCTGAGACAGCGCAGTTGGACTTGAGAGCATCGACGTATCACACGATGTGCCGTGAGCGAACCCACCACCACGATTGCTTAGCATGCTGTGAGATGGCGAACAGGTCGAACCGACGTCGGAATACCCCTTGTTGTCCGCAGAGTGGAAGAACTCGAAAAAACGATTGGGAGCCGACGTGCGAATAGCCCATTTGGGTCAGATGCCTATCGAGAAAGGCATCATTCAAAGACCGGATATACGTGAGCAGTCGTACCTCCCATCTTGGAACATCATGCTGGCAAACGAGGAGGAGTCCATATACGGACAATCTGAACTGATGAAATGCGGACAGCCTTCAGTGACGTTGACACTGGACGCTCGAGCCGGGGGCAACCACCCTTGGGGTGCTGGGGCTCATGGGAGGCCAACCCTGGGCACTAAACCTCTATGCACGCCTATATGCGGACCTGACATCGGGCCTCGAGGACGCGCAGCGCCAGGCCATGATCGATAGTGCGAGCTGAATTCGCCTGGATGAAGGGTCCTGGGTTCTCGTGCTAGTAGGCATCTCCGCTTGACCTGCGACGAGATCAGCAAGCTACCCCACGACGGTTGAGCGTGAGTGAAAAAGGACTCCAAAGGCCGGATGGGAGACTATACCGGAGTGCCTGATCATCACCCGGTCTGTAACCGGGCATGATTTCACCATCATGACGGCCGGCCGGTAAGCAGCTGCAGACGGGAGGAGACCAGATTGACATGTCACATCGCATCTCCGTTTTGTCAGTCCGTCTTCCACTGTTGGAAAAAAATTGACCAATCTCGCGCCGATTCCCGGGAACGCTTCTCCTATCGTGGTCATTGTAGCCAACTCGGCTACTTTAATTCTGAAAGGAGACTCCACATGCAGAACCATCCCAGCAGTTCCCGCGAGCGTCAGACACACAACAGGACAGGGCACCGGGAAGACAGGAAATCGAGTGATTCCTCCGGGAATCGACATAAAGTACATGCAACCAGTTTTCCGGGTGGCAACTGGCCGAGCAAGAAGAGCGGGCACAAGTCCGGCGGTAATCGTGGTCAGGGACCGAAACGATAGCTGTTGATCCGGACAGGATTCGTTTCACGAGCAGGGACGCTCACGCTCCGATTCAACCAATTCAGGAAACCGACAATGACCAGCCCCGCACACAACGATTTCCTGCCCCCATTTCCCCGTCTGGGCGAATGCTATCGTTTGCTGTCCAATGCGCTGGGTACGAAGGGAGGTGACAGGGATGTGGATCGTCTAGCCAGGGAGGGAGACTATGACTGGCGCAAGATACCCGTTCTGCAGCAGCGATTGATTTCCAGGCCCCTGCGAGACAAAAGCAGTGATGAATTCGCCGATTATGTGATGGCAACGGTCGAAGTCATGCATGAAGAATACATCGGCATGGTCAGGAATATCTCGGTAGATGCTCTAACCCGTGCCGATACCCTGCCGGTTCTGATAGAGAAATGCTATGCACCGCGAGCAGCATCCTTTCTATTGAACCTGTCTCAAGGCATCTCCGGTCCGAATCTGAATCTGTTGCTGGACACGGACCGGAATCCTATAGACGTGGTGTTCACGTGGCTGGAGCAGGAGTTGGGGGTTGCATCGGGACAGCTGGGCATCAGGCTTTATCCTGAGTCGGTAGGGGAGAACAAAAACTATCGAGAATATCTGAAGCGTTGGAGAGAGGGGGAGCCGTTGCCTTCTCTGGTAAGTATCGCGCGGTTGCAGAGGGAGTTGCAGGAGAGTTTTCCGGAGCGCAAGTCGCTTGCCGGTGTGTTCATCGAGTGGCTGATTACCGCTCGGGCCCTGGCCTTCTTCGAGGCGCGTGCCGAGTCCCACGCTGAGCTGCGTCGTCTCATATTCCGCGAGGTCCTGGCGGATGCTCCCCCTGTTGATATTGGCCTGGTGCTGTCGCACATCAACATTGCCTCCGGGAACAGGCTTCAGTCTGTCTGCATGTCGGGATTGCTTCTTTTCGAAGATCTCAAGCTGAAGTCTTCCAAGAGCCAGGGTGACATGGAGCGCACCCGCCTGGCGCTGGAGCAGTTTCGAAAACTGCAGGAAGATCAGGATCAATACGGGGTAGGTGTCTACTTTACGGAATGGCTATCGGGTCGTTGGCATATTCTGGCCGGAGATTTTCAGAGGGCACTGCCCTGTTATGAGGAAGCCGTTAAGCTCAGCCTGTATCGGTCAGGAAAAAATCTTGGCCAAATCTTGAAGGAGGCAGTGTTTCTTGCCGCCAAGCAGAAAAAGTTGCCAATGTACAAGCGACTCAAGCATTTGGCACTTACCCTTGACATCTCCATCTATTCTATAATTGATGGGGCGGGTGATAATCAAAGGGAAATACAACTACTAGCCAGCAATTTTGATCTCATGTTTCCTGAGAGAGGGCGTTTTCCGGAGTCCCGCATGTCGGAACAATGACTGGCTGTGTCGACACAAAATCGTTTCCTGCAAGGCTCTCTCGGGACTGGTCAGTCGCCAGCAATTGGCTACAGCTGGTACATTCGACTGGCTTGCCGTCCGGCGGATTGACCGGTTCTCCCGCTGTCTTCCAACAGTGTCAACATCACTGAAGGTTGTCCGTTTTTCATCAATTCGGATTGTCCGGTTTTCATCAGTGCTCTTTCATCGGAACAGCTTCAGGGTCGTGTGAGGTGTCGTCCTCCTTCGCAGTGGGCGTCGTTACCAGGCCGGCTCGTCGTTTGTCCTTCAATCGGTAGCTCTCGCCCTTGATGTTCAGGGTCGTCGAATGGTGCAGCAGCCGATCCAGGATCGCCGTGGCAATCACCTGATCCCCGAAGATCTCGCCCCAGTCCATGAACGACTTGTTCGAGGTCAGGATGGTGCTGGCTCGCTCGTAGCGCCGGTTGATCAGCCGAAAGAACAGACTGGCTTCCTCACGGGTCATCGGCAGGTAGCCCATCTCGTCGAGCACCAGCACCTTGGGATAGGTCAGCTGCTGGAGTTGCCGATCCAGGCGGTTCTCTTGGCGGGAGCGCACCAAGGTGCTCACCAGCCGATCCAGGGTCATGAACAGCACGCGGTGGCCGGCTTCGGCGGCTTTCACCCCAAGCGCTACGGCGATATGGGTCTTTCCGACGCCCGGCGGGCCGAGCAGCACCACGTTTTCGCCACGCTCGACGAAGCCCAGGCCGGCCAAGTCACGCACGATCTTGTGGTCGATGCTGGGCTGGAAGCTGAAGTCGAACTGCTCGAGGGTCTTGATCCACGGCAGCCGCGCCTGTTTCAGCCGCGACTCCAGGCCCTTCTGGTGGCGCCCGCCCCATTCCTGGGCCAGGGCCTGCTCGAGGAACTCACGGTAGTTCAGGTCCTGCTTGCTGGCGTGCTCGCAGAGGCTGTCGAGCGAAGCCTGGAGATGTTCCATCTTCAGGCGACTGAGAAGCTGTTCCAGGGCCATCACAGCACCTCCTCGTAGACCCGCAGGTCACGCTGCTGCACGGCCAGGGTCTGCTGCCACAGGGCGGCATGGTGCTCCGGTACGCTGCGCCAGCCGGCTTGAGGGGCCTGGAGGCGATGCTGGGCAATGGCCTCGCCGGCCGGGGTGTAGACCGTCAACTCGTCATCGAGACTCAGGCGAATGATCACCGCCTGGCCGCAGTGGGCGTCCGGCACGCTGTAGCGGTTGCCCCGCACTTCGATATAGCCGTCCCAGCCGACCTGGCGGAGATCGTGATAGCGGGTGTCGAAGTCAGTCGCCGGGAGGGCTTGCAGTGCCTCGGTTTCGGCCACGAAGCGCTCCGCCGGGGA
>NZ_JBHRUG010000028.1:0-1276 GCF_042646605.1 Litchfieldella rifensis
GGCCGAGGCTGTGTGAAAACGTAGCTCCCACTATACTCAACCCGTGACAGCTCGTGGAGGTGCCGATGAAGCGCTTCGTTTCAGGTGAGTCCCGGTCTCAGGCCACATTGTTTCCAGAGTTCCTTGATGATTTCGTCACAGACGACAACCCGGTCCGGGCCATCGAGGCCTTCGTCGAGTCCCTCGACCTCAGACAACTGGGTTTCCAGGGTGTCGATCCCCATGCCACCGGTCGGCCCGCGTATCATCCCGCTGTTCTCCTGAAAATCTACCTCTACGGTTATCTCAACCGCGTCCAATCCAGTCGCCGCCTGGAGCGCGAGACGCAGCGCAATGTCGAGCTGATGTGGCTGACGGAACGCCTGACACCGGATTTCAAGACGATTGCCGACTTTCGTAAGCACAACGGCAAGGCGATCCGCGACACCTGTCGAGACTTTGTGGTGTTGTGCCGACGCCAGGGTCTCTTCTCACACGCGATCGTGGCCATCGACGGTAGCAAGTTCAAAGCGGTCAACAATCGAGACCGCAATTTTACCTTCGCCAAGATGAAACGGCGCGCAGAAGAGATCGAGAGGAGCATCGAGCACTACCTACGCCAACTCGACTCAGCTGACCAGGGAGTCCCTGCTGTCACGGAAGCGCAAACCGTTCATCTGAAGGAAAAGATCGAAGCCCTCACGGAGGAGGTGCAGCAACTGCAAACGATTGAAATCCAAAGAACCCAGGCACCCGACCAGCAGGTGTCGTTGACGGACCCTGATGCCCGCTCCATGACCACGCGAGGCACTGGGGTGGTGGGATACAATGTGCAGACGGCCGTCGATAGCCGGCATCACTTGATCATTGCCCATGAGGTCACCAACGTCGGCAGTGATCGTGGTCAACTCTCCCGAATGGCCAAGCTGGCTCGTGATGCCTCCGGCGTCAGCGATCTCAACGTTGTGGCTGACCGCGGCTACTTTAAGGGTGATGAGATACTCGCATGCCACGAGGCCGGTATCACCCCCTATCTCCCTAAACCGAAGACCTCGCCGAGTCAGGCACGAGGACTGTATCCCAGAGAGGCATTCCGGTACGTGCCTGAAAGGAATGCCTATCGCTGCCCGGCAGGTGAGCGATTGATCTGGCGTTTCAAGACCGTCGAAAAGGGACAGGTGCTACATTGCTACTGGAGTTCAGCCTGCCCGAGCTGTTCAAGGAAGCCACAATGCACCACGGGGATATATCGACGGATCAAGCGCTGGGAACATGAGGATGTGCTCGAGTCGGCACA
>NZ_JBHRUG010000029.1:0-242873 GCF_042646605.1 Litchfieldella rifensis
CTCGCGACGACGCAGTTACCTTCGGCTACGGGGTCATGGCTTACCCCGGTGTGGACTTTCACCACACGGAATGCACGCCTTCGCGGGCGCACTAGGAGCGGCTTCAGCCGCGATTGGCCAGTCGGCCCCGACACCCGCCATCTACCGCTATAGCTCTCTTTCTTCTTCAAGTCGCGAAGCGACGTCTTCCCGGCGCGCAGCGCCGCCCTTCCAGCTTCCAGCTTTTCATGCCGACAAATACCGGTCCTGGTACTCGTTACGCAGCGCCACGTACCACGGTTCCTGGATCGGCCACCACCACAGGTTGGCCAGGTCGTCCTCGGTGTAGGAATCCTGGAAGAACTTGCGGGTCGCTTCCGGCAACAACGCCTCGGCACCCTTGGCGGTGGAGTTGTAGCCGGTGGCCTCGACGAACATGGATCCGGCTTCCGGGGTGTAGTACCAGTTGATCAACTCGTAGACGGCATCGGGGTTCTGGGCGTTCTTGGGAATCACGAAGCCTTCCATCCACGCCAGGGCACCTTCACGCGGCGCGGCGTAGGCGATATCCTCGCCCTCCTGCTGCAGGCGGAAAGCGGTGCTGTCCCACGTCTGGCCGATGATCGCGCCGTTGGTGCGGAAAGCGGCCTGGGCATCGTTTTCGGTATCCCAGAACTGCACCAGCATGTCCTTGTGCTTGATTGCCTCTTCGAGAATGACATCGAAATTGGCACGCATCGCCTCTTCATTCTTGTAGGAATCGAGCAGTGGGAATGGCAGACGCCCTTCACGCTCCAGCCACAGGCCGATACCCACCAGCGCCGAATGCCCACGTACCGTGACGCCCTGGCCATGATCGGGATTCCACAGGTCGGCATAACTCAGCGTCGCACGGTCGATGTCGGTGAAGCGGCGGTTGTAGGTGATCGCCTCGGTTCCCCAGTCGCTGGGCGCGAAGTAACGCTTGCCATCCACTACGCCGCCCACCTCGGAGCCGGCGATGGCGCTGTCCAGCGCGCCACCCCAGTTGATGCGCGACTCGTCCAGCGGCTGCACCAGGTCGTAGTCGAGGTAGCCCGGCACGCGGTCCACGGTGGGCATGATCACGTCGAAGCCGCTGCCATCGGTGGCACGCAACGAATTCATCAGCTCGTCGTTGGTGCCATAGGGAGTGAAGGTGGCGCGGATGCCGGTTTTCTCGGTGAAGTCGGCAAGCATCGCCTCGGAAAAGTACCCGGCCCAGGCATAGATGCGCAGGGTCTGGTCCTGGGCAATCGCCCGATTGATGTAGAACGGCACCGAGGCGGCGGCCCCGGCGGCCAGTGTGCCCTGCAGAAAACGACGACGCGTGATCGACATTTGTTGGTCTCTCCCTGCTAACGAAATCCGATTCATTGTTCGAGGGGCTGCCCGGCCCGCCACTCGTCATGACAGGGGCCTTGGTACCCATCGCGACCCTAGCGCTGGGAGATGACCGGGAGATGACGATTGAATGACCGTTCAACTTGCCTAGCGTTGAGAATAGCAGGCGGCCAGAAAAGCGACAGATGGGGGATTCAACGCTGCGGGCTGCGGGCTGCGGGCTGCGGGCTGCGGGCTGCGGGCTGTAGGGTCGCCACCCAGGCAGCAAAAGCAACACATCGCTCGTAGCTCGTGGCCCGTGACTCGCTGCTGGCGCGCAGCGCCCGTGGCTGTAAGTTTTGGCGGGCCGACGCTACAAAGAACCAGACACCTTACTGATCAACTTGACCACCATCCCGGATAACGATGGTTGATACAACGGGTGTCGTGACGCGCAGCATAGTAAATAGACTGACAAGTCGAGGTGTCCCATGAAGATCACGCTATTCACCACAGCCGCTCTGGCATCGCTTCTGATGGCAGGCTCGGCTTTTGCCATGGATTCCGAGGCCGTGGAAAAACATCTGGAAAAAATCAACCAGCAGGCAGAAGAAACCGCTGCCAACCAATCCCGCGTCGAGGCGCTCGAAACGCAGGTGCAAGAACTACAAGAATTGATTCGCATGATGCTCGAGGAAGAGGAGGAAGGTGCAAGCACCTGACCCCTTATCCAGCCGAAACATTCGCCTCTTTACTTGCGAGTGCCGAACAAGGATGGGCCGCTAAAGGCGGCCCATCCTTGCCTTGAGCGCCCTGGTCAGACCAGGAGGCAACACGACTTCATTGACGGTCCATCTGGACCACCTTGAGTTCATAGTTATTGACGCCGGTCATCACCGAGCCGAACTTCTGGCCCTGCACACGGATGCGATAGCGCCCGGGAGTCAACTCGGTACGCAGATCGACATTGCCATCGAAGCCCTGGCCCGCCCCTTCGGCGACCACGCGCCCGCTCTCGTCCAGCACCTCCAGCTCGATCCGGTAGGTGTCCTCATACCCCTTCGGATAGGTCGCGGTGGTGATGGCGATGGTGCCGGCTTCGACCACATCGAAGGTCAGGACTTCGCCACGGGCACGGATCTTCACATCGGTGACGATGGTCTCGAAACCCTCGGGTGTCGCCCTGTCAGCGGCCTGCCCGGCTGGTGCTTCACTGGCTGACGGCTGGGGGGCGGCAGTCGACGGCGCAACGTCCCCGGCCATGGCAGAGCCCTGGGCATCGCTCGGCGGCTCGGCCGCGGGGGCCGCTATGGTCGCCACGTCGCTGCGGTCGCGCACAAAGACGCTGCGGCGCCCCTTGCGGTCACTGCCGGTAAAGACCAGCCCCTCGCCATCGCTGACGCCCTCCTCGAGGCGACGCCCTTCGGCATCCAGTCCCGACACCGTGATATAGAAGCTGTTGCCTGACCTGGCGCGGGTGCCGAACTTGTGGCCCTCCACACGCAGCACATAGTCGCCCGGCTGCAGACGCTGACGCATCGCCAGGCCACCGCTCCGCCCCAGGGCCTCGCCACGGGCGATCACCTGGCCCTGGTCATCCAACAACTCCGCCGCCACCCGATAGTCCTCCGAAAAGCCGCCCGGTACGCGGCTCTCGAACAGATAGGTCCCGGCTTGCTTGACGGTGAAGTCATGCTCATGGGGAGAACCGTAGAGGAAGCTGCGGCTACGCGCGTCGTTCTCCGACTGCAGAAAGCCGGTCAGATCGAGCTGGCGCCCTTCCTCGCGAAAGCGCTCCTCCATCACACTGTCGGCGACAGCGACATCGGCCAGCACAAGACCGCACGCTATCAGGGCGCCGGTCACAATAGACGGTTTCATAGGACCTCGCATCGGCACAAAGAAAAAAGCCGATCCCGCAGGGATCGGCTTCGTTATATAAGGCTTTCGGTACAGGGTCAAACCCCGCGACAAAAGCGCTTAGAACAGGTAGGTGACACCGACGGCTACGCCATCGTCTTCGTCGTTTGCCTTGTCGTACCAGGCACCCTCGACCCAAGTGTACATGGCGTCGGAGATGTTGTAGGTAGCGCCAAGGATGACCTCGTTGTAGGTCTCGTCACGGTCCTGCTCATCCTGGATGGTTTCGTCCAGCTCGCTCAGCAGGGTACCGGCACCCACGTCGACGTACTGGTAGGCGGCGTAGATGTCGCCCATGCCGTAGCCGTAGCGGGCACCCAGGCCGTAGAAGTTGATGTCGTCGATGGCTTCACCACCGAAGCTATCCTGGCCGGCCTCGAAACGCTCGAGCTTCAGCGCCACACGCAGGGTATCGACGGTGTACTGGGCGGTGATACCGTACTGCTCGCCGGCATCGAAGGAACCGCCACCGGTGAAGTCGGCGTCGTAGTTGTCCAGGTTGTCGTAGGCGGCCGCGATGGAGAAGGCGCCAACGGCGTACTTCACGCCACCGAAGAAGGAGGCGCTGCTGTCGGATTCGACTTCATCATTGATTTCTTCCGCATCGCCCTTGTACTGGGTACCGACGGCGAACTGGAAGCCGCCCAGCGACGGTGACGTGTAGGTGAACTTGTCGCCTTCACGGTCGCCGATGCCGTAGCCGTCGACGATGGCGCCGTTGGAGTCGCTGACGTCGAAGAACTCGTTGTTGCTGACCGGATCCTGGATCCAGTCATCGATCAGCGGATCGTAGGAGCCCAGGCGACCGTCACCGAAGTTGCCGCGCAGACCGACATAGGCCTGGTCGCCGGCATCACGACCCCTGACCTTGATCTCGTCGGCCTGGAAGTCGTCGAACTCGAGCTTCAGGTAGCCGGTCAGGCCCGGATTGATCACGTGCTCGGCATTGAAGCCGAAGGTGGAGCCGTTATCGAGGAGCTCGTCCTGCCTCTCACCCTCACCATCTTTGGTGTTGGCGTAGGCGATCTGGATGTTGCCGTACAGGTCCAGCTTGGTGCCGTCCTGATTGTAAACGGTGGCAGCCTGAGCAGCGGCAGAGGCACCCAGGGCACCGGCGATAGCAGTCGCTAACAGTGTCTTTTTCATCGCGATATGTTCCTTTTTCACTAGCTTACTGTTTCGATCGTTACTGCAAAAGCAGTCGGCTTTCCCGGTGCGCTTTGGATTCGATACCAGCCGAATCCGAGACCGCCACCTGAGCGAAGCCTTGTTATAATCCAATGCTCGCAGGGAAACCTTATACCGGGATTTTCGAGAGCGCAAGAAGAAAAAACACTGTTTTTAATCTCAACACTCGAAAATCATGGAACCTTTTCCCTGCTCCCGTGGTCGCGCCACCACCCTGCAACGCGCCCCAGACTGACGACCTTGCATGACAACAAGATGACGGCAGCGAGCCTCGCCTATCTTGGCGACACCCGCGCCAGCTTGCAAGAGGGAATCTAATCAACGGCTTGCGAATCCGCTCAATAAGGATATGACGGTCTTTACAGACAAGGGGATAGCGCTCGAGCCGTAGGCGAGATCTCGAGCATAGTAGGAAAGTTTACGGGCTGCGGGCTGCGGGCTGCGGGCTGCGGGCTGCGGGCTGCGGGCTGCGGGCTGCGGGCTGGATGCTCGCTATCGAGGTGGCAAAAGGCAAGGAATCGCTCGCAGCTCGTGACTCGAAGCTCGTAGCCGGCGCATAGCGCCCCGCTCGTAGCCCGCAGCCGTTACCTCAGTGATCGTGCTTGGCCAGCAACTCACCGATCTTTCGCTCGAGCCGTTCGTCCTTCTCCTGCTGACGCTGACGCTCGCGGCGCTTGGCCTGGCGGGTGCGATTCTGGGCCTGCAGATCGTCGAGCTGCTTGCGGGCGTACTTGGCTTCGCCCTCGGTGACCGTGCCGGCGCTCTCGCCGTCCAGCCCCACGCGTTCGGCCCCGGCGCGTACCGCCTTGAGATAGCGCGGCAGGTGCACGTAGCAGGCCAGCGCCCGGCGCACCAGTTTTTCCGGCCATGGTTCACGCGCCACCAGCTCTTCGTGAATGCCGACCTTGAGTGGCCGGGTGTGGCCCTTGAAAAAGGTCTCGGTATAGCGGCGGTACCATTCATCGAGCAACGCCTGGGGGGAAGGGGCTTCACCGATCGGCAAGCGGCTCTGGGGCCCGGGCGCCTCGTCTGGCGCAACCTCCGAGGGTGACTCGCCGCGGGATGGCGGCTGTCGGTCGAGCACTGCTGGCGATGCCGGACGAGGGGAAGTCGGTGGCGCCTGTTCGACGGCCGATTCGTCTTTCCCTGCCCCTGCGGCGGGATCGTCCTGGGTCACCGGGGCCTTGGCCTTCTCCGAAGCCGGCGGCGCATGGTGCCGAGGCCGGCGCGCCATCAACGCCGCCAACCCCTGGCTGCGGCCGGCGGTCACGGGGGCCTCCCGCTGGGCATCGAGCTGGTCGCGAAGCTGGCGATTCTGGGCCTGCAGCTCGCGGTTCTCCGCTTCCAGCACCTTGATCTGCGCGCGTGCGTCGAGAAGCTCCAAGAGCCCCTTGTCGGCTTGCCGTTCCAGAGCGTCGATGAGTTGAGGGATCAAGGGCACAACCCTCCCTGAGTGATGCTGTATGCCATGCGCCATTCGAAAGGGATCGACGTGGGTGTCGAGCCCCGCTTGATTCACCAGTCTGTGCCAGCTTTGACCCACTGACAAACTGCCCACCCCCTCAATGGCGCCGATATTCGACGAAAGCATAAGCCGGCTGCCCTTCCCTGGCCTCACCGGCTACGCGCTGCACCTCTTGCCATTGGGCCATGTCCAATTCGGGGAAACGAGCATCGCCTTCGACCTCGAGATCGACCTCGGTGAGATACAGCCGCGAGGCCCAGGGCAATGCCTGAGCGTAAATCTGGGCGCCGCCCATGACCATGATTTCCTCGGCGCCGTCGATGATCGCCTGCTGGTCGGCCAGGTCCAGAGCACTGGCCAGGTCGTGACAGACCCGCACGCCGGGCGGCTCGAAGTGGGGGTCGCGGGTGACGACGATATTCAACCGCCCCGGCAACGGCCGGCCGATCGAAGCGAAGGTCTTGCGCCCCATCACCAGCGGCTTGCCCTGGGTCATGGCCTTGAAGAACTTGAGATCCTCGGGCAGGTACCAAGGCAGCTTGTTGTCGACCCCGATCACCCGATTGCGCGCCAGGGCGGCGATCATCGCCACCGGGACGACGGTTTCGACATTCGGCGCTTCGCCACTCATACCGCCACCTCGGCCTTGATATGCGGATGGGGATCGTAGCCCTCGATGCGAATGTCTTCGTACCGGAAGGCGAACAGGTCCTCGACATCCGGATTGAGTACCAGTCGCGGGGCCTCACGCGGGGTGCGCGAAAGTTGCAGTTCGGCCTGTTCGAGATGATTCGAGTAGAGGTGCGCATCGCCCAGGGTATGGATGAACTCGCCCGGCGCGAGACCGCAGACCTGCGCCACCATCTGTGTCAGCAGTGCATAGCTGGCGATGTTGAACGGTACGCCGAGGAAGATATCGGCGCTGCGCTGGTAGAGCTGACAGGAGAGCCGCCCCTCGGCGACATAGAACTGGAACAGCGCATGGCACGGCGGCAATGCCATCTCGTCGACCAATGCGGGGTTCCAGGCTGAGACGATCAATCGCCGCGAATCGGGATGCGCCTTGATCTGCTCGACGACATTGGCGATCTGGTCGACATGGCCGCCATCGGGTTTCGGCCAGCTACGCCACTGGTAGCCGTATACCGGGCCCAGCTCGCCATTCTCGTCGGCCCATTCGTCCCAGATACGTACGCCGTGTTCCTTGAGGTAGGCGATATTGGTATCGCCGGCCAGGAACCACAGCAACTCGTGGACGATCGAGCGCAGGTGCAGTTTCTTGGTGGTCACCAGCGGAAAGCCGCGCGACAGGTCGAAACGCATCTGATGGCCGAAGACGCTACGCGTACCGACGCCGGTGCGATCGTGCTTTGCCACACCGTGCTCGAGCACGTGCCGCATCAGGTCCAGATAGGGTTGTTCCAGCGCCGGCAGCGCCATATTCGATGGAGTCGATGGGGATTGCTTTTCAAGGAATGTCACAGTATCGCCGGACGTCAAAGCCAATGTGGAAGGCTAGTGTAGCGATGCTGTGACATCAGAACCAGAGCCCAAGAGTAAGCGTGCGTTATCCCTTGCTTGGCGAAAAATCCACCGGCTGGCTGCGCGACCAGGCAATCAGCGCCACACCGGCCGCGATCATCGGCAAGGTAAGCAACATGCCCATGGTCACCCAACCGAAGGCGATGAAGCCGATGTGAGCGTCGGGCAGACGCACGAACTCGACGGCGAAGCGGAACACGCCATACAGGAGCAGGAAAAGACCGGAAATCATGCCGCGAGCGCGGGGCCGGGCCGAGACGAACCACAGGATCGCAAACAGCAACACCCCTTCCAGCAGCGCCTCGTACAACGACGAGGGATGACGAGGCGCCGGCCCCATGCCGGGAAACGCCATGCCCCACGGCAGCTCGGTAACCCGTCCGGGCAGTTCATGGTTGATGAAGTTGCCGATGCGCCCGGCCCCCAGGCCAATCGGCACCAGCGGCGCGACAAAGTCGGTGAGCTGGAAGAACGCCAGCCCATGCTTGCGCGCAAACAGCCAGGCGGCAAGCAGCACGCCGATGAGACCGCCATGGAAGCTCATGCCGCCATCCCATACCTGGAACAGCCACAGCGGATTGTCCAGCAACCGCTCGATACCATAAAACAGTACATAACCCAGTCGCCCACCGGCCACCACGCCGATGGCGCCATAGAACAGCAGGTCGCCGACATCGTCCCGGGTCAGGCCGATCCGGGCGGCGCGCCTGCGCCCCAGCCACCAGGCCGCCACGAAGCCGATCACATACATCAAGCCGTACCAGTGGACGGTCAAGGGCCCCAACTGGATGGCCACGGGGTCGATATCGGGATAAGAAAGCATGCAGGATCCTTGATGAATTCAAAACCAGGAGTGAAACGATAAAAACTGCCACCGAGGGGCGGTAAGCGATAAGCTGCGAGCGGTAAGTCACCCACAGACCCCAGCCCCCGGGGAGGGGGTTGTTTTTTCTTACAGCTTACCGCTTCAAGCTTACAGCTCCTAAAGCAGAAACCTTACCCCCACCCCCGCCAGCAGGGTGGCGAAGGCCAGGCGCAGTACGCGGGCCGACAACACATGCGCCAAGCGTACTCCCAGGCGCGCGAAGGGCACGCTGGTCAGGACGATGCCCAGGAAGGCCGGCCATGCTACGAAACCGATGGCCCAGGTAGGGAGTTCGGGGTTCCCCCAGCCCACGACGATGAAAGTCAGGGCACCGAAGATGGCGATCGGTAGGCCACAGGCCGCCGATGTCCCGACGGCTTCGGTCATCCGGGCCCCGGCACGCGACAGCCACGGCACCGTCAGGGTGCCGCCGCCGATGCCGAACAGCGCCGAGATGCCACCGATCACGACACCGGCCAGGCCCATCGCCAACCGCCCAGGGGCGGTGGAGCCCGGCCGCGGGGCCAGGCCCAGCGCCATCCTGACGGCGACCACCACCACGAACAGGCCGAACAACGTCCCCAGCAAACCACCGGACAGACTACCGGCGACGAAGACCCCGGCTACCGCACCCAGCATCAGCCCCGGCAGCAGCGCCAGAAACCAGTGACGGTGTACGCTGCCCTTCTGTATGTGCCCCCAGGTGGAGGAGGCGCCGGTGACCACGATGGTGGCCAGCGAAGTGCCAACGGCCAGGTGCATGGTCACGGCCGGCTCCACGTCCTGCAGCTCGAAGGCGAGGACCAGGGCCGGCACGATGATCAGCCCGCCGCCAACCCCGAAGACACCGGCCAGGGTGCCCGCCAACGCCCCCAGAACCAGATACCCCGCCATGATCGTGACCGACGAGGTCATCACTGCTGCCGGTCTTCCAGCGCATCCGGCAGCCAGCGCCCTACCATGTCGAGCAGGGCCTGGGGACGATACGGCTTGGGCAGGAAGTCATCCATTCCCGCGGAAAAGAAGCGCTCACGATCCACAGTGCTGGCATTGGCGGTCAGCGCCACCAGCACACTGGGAATGGCACCGCCACCCTGCTCTTCTTGATGACGCCAGCGACGACTGGTTTCGACACCATCGAGATCGGGCATGTAGATATCCATGAACACCAGGTCATAGTGTTCGCGTGCCGCCAGTTCCAGCGCCTGCTCGCCACTCTGGGCAGTATCCACACCGAGCCCCTCGGCCTCAAGCACCCGGCGCGCCAGCATGGTATTGACCGGTCCGTCATCGACGATCAGGATCCTGGCGCGGACTTCCGAGGCAGCCTGGGAGGGTTCGGCATCGTCGCCATCGATCGGGCTGGGACCGGTGAGATTGGCCACCAGTATGGCAAGATCGGCAAGGCGCTCACGCAGAATGCCGTGCTGCTCCGGCGACTGGCAGACGTCGAGATGTCGGCCCAGGTCGTTGATGACGACATCCAGCTCATGCTGCAACAGAATCAGGTAGCTCGACTTGAGCCGCGACTCCTCGCGCGCCCGGTCCCGCGACAGCGTCAACTGCGCCAGACGCTGCTGTTGGTCGTTGACGTCTTCCAGGATTCCCAGGGCATGGCCATGACCGTCAACCAGGGACGACAAGCGAAAGGTCTGCCATCCGCCCTTGCTGTCATGGAGCCTTACGACACTGGAACCCTGCCCCTTGTCATCGCGACGAATCAGATATTGCAGATCGAGCCCCCGCATTTCGCCAAGCGAACGGCCGACCAGTTGCTCGAAGGCACTGTTGGCAGCCACCAGACAGTCATGGCGAGCAATGAATGCCGGCCGTGACAAGCGTTCCAGCATCTGCATCAGATGAGGGCGTTCAGCGAACCGGTTGAGCACCGTCTCCAGCACATCGAGCAGCGATTCCAGACGCGTGACCGGCCCCTCCCCTGTGGTCCTGGCCGGTACCAGCCGCCGTGACTTGAGCCACGGCGGCAGCTCTTTCTGCAGTTCGCGCAACACTCGCTCCAGGCGCTCGAAGGGTACCCCGAGTGCCACTTCCCAACGCTGCAATCGATGGCGCAACAATAACAGGAAGGTGGTGACGATCAGGCTGGTACCCACCAATAACGCGAGTATCAACCAGGAGAGGGCTCGCCAGGATTGCTGTGCCGGCATCGCCGACTGCCACAGCACCACCCACGCCAGCGCGCAAAGCACCACCAAGCCAGCCTGCACCAGCAACAGTGGCCAGAGAGTGGGCCAGATAAGCCAGCGCCATAGGCTATCCGTGCGTGTCTCGACTCTCATTATCGTCCCTGTGATCGGTCGATGATGGCAACGAGTGTACGTCGCGCGAGCGTGTCTGTCATGACGCTATCGATGTCGCCACCCCTTTCCTGAAACAGGGATACAAGGCTAAAGTAGCGCTCATGTGCCTGATCGCCTTCGACTATCGCCCCGGCCAACCAGCCCCTCTGCGCCTGGTGGCCAATCGCGATGAATTCCATGCCCGCCCCAGCGCCGCCCTGGCCGTCTGGCCAGATGCGCCATCCATCGTCGGCGGTCGCGACCTGCAGGCCGGCGGCACCTGGCTGGCGGTGCACCGCCGCGGGCGCTTTGCCGCAGTCACCAATGTCCGCGACCCGGAGCTCATCGCCCCTTCCGGAGCTCCCAGCCGTGGGCACCTGGTGCGCGAGGCCCTGGAATGCAACGATCTGGCTGCCTGGCTTGAGGCACTGGCCGATCGTCATGCCGCGGATTACGCCGGCTTCAACCTGCTGGCTGGCGGTCCCCATGGCTTGTGGCACCTGCATCGTGGCCGCCAGAGGATTCAATTGCTGCCCATCGCCCCGGGCATCCATGGCATCTCCAACGATAACCTGAACACCCCCTGGCCAAAACTCGAACTGGCCCGCCGGGGCCTGGCCCAGAGCCTGGAATCCGGCAACTGGCCGCAGGCAGCATTGGCCGCCATGCGTGAAAGTCGCCCAGTCGAAGAACTCGAGCGCCTGCCGGATACCGGCGTCGGCGCGGAACTGGAAAAACGCCTGTCGCCACCCTTCATCGTCGGCGACGACTACGGCACCCGAGCCATGAGCTGGCTAGAGTGGCGTAGCGATGGACACATCGAGATCGGCGAGCGACGCTTCGGCCCAAACGGCGAAGCGTTGGGGGAGACGCAGTTGGAGGTCGAGTGCGGCTAGGCTTATTGGCTCGGTCGCGTGCAGGGGTGGTTTCAGCCGCGATGGAAAGTATCGCCCAGGCTAGATAGGGCACCGCGCTCAAGTAGGAGTGGCTTTAGCCGCGATCCGACCGTCAGGTCGGCTTAGCTTCCTGTGCCCCTTATGCCAAGGGCAGTGGCTATCGGGCTCTGACTGACGCTGGTGCCAGGAACATCGCGGCTAAAGCCGCTCCTACCTTAGCCATGGTGCCCACAATGCCTGCTGCCCGGGCATCGGCAACCAATCGCAGCACAGCCGCATCCCTTAGCGATGGTGCCCCAACGCCTGCCACTCAATCCTTCGGCGGCAGCAGATGTGCCAGTTGCCATTCGCCCAGGCGCTTCTCGAGATGCTGCCGAACCTCGCGCGGCGTCGCCAGGCTCAAGATCTCGGAAACCAGGGACTGTGCCGATGTCTGCGATACACGACGAATGGCAGCGCGCACCCGCGGCAGGCTCGGTGCGTTCATCGACAGGGCATCGAAGCCCATTCCCATCAGCAACAGGGCTCCGGCCGGATCCCCAGCCAATTCGCCGCAGACGGAAATCGGCACGCCCAGCGCCGCGGCCTCGTCGGCCAGCCGTGCCAAGGCCACCAGCACGGCCGGATGACAGGCGTCATAGAGCCCGGCCACGCGAGGGTTGTTGCGATCCACCGCCAACAGATACTGGGTCAGGTCGTTGCTACCCACCGAGAAAAAGTCGACCCGCGCGGCCAGTGGCTCGAGCTGGTAAAGCGTGGCCGGCACCTCGAGCATGACCCCGATCTTCGGCCGCGCGACCGTCACGCCCTCTTCGGCCAATTCGGCCTGGGCCCGCTCGATCAGCTTGAGGGTGTCATCGACCTCATCGACATTGGTCACCATCGGCAACAGGATCTGCAGGTTGCCGAGTCCCAGTGACGCACGCAGCATGGCGCGAAGCTGCACCATCAGCACCTCGGGATGGTCCAGGGTCACGCGGATACCGCGCCAGCCCAGGAAGGGGTTGGCCTCGTCGATGGGAAAGTACGGCAGATCCTTGTCACCGCCGATGTCCAGGGTGCGCATCACCACCGGCAGCGGTGCGAAGCTCTCGAGCTGGTCGCGATACAGGCGCGTCTGCTCCTGCTCACCGGGAAAGCGCTCGGTGATCATGAATGGCACTTCGGTGCGGTACAGCCCCACGCCACTGATTCGCGTCTTCAGCGAGGCCACCGCATCGACCGCCAGACCGGTATTGACCATCAATGGCATCGCGTGGCCATCGGGGGTCTGACTGGGCAAGTCCTGTTCGTGCTCGAGCACCTGAGCAAGAGCCGTTTCCTCGTCGATCAGGTTCTGGTAGTGGCTCTGCAATTCGGCATCGGGACGCACGAACAACCGTCCGCGGTGGCCATCGAGGATGACCGGCGCACCATTCAGACGCGGGAGCGGCAGGTCGACCATTCCCAGCACCGTGGGAATCCCCATGGCCCGAGCGAGAATCGCCACATGCGAGGTACTCGATCCGCGAATCGATACCAGCCCGGCCAACTTGCCGCGCGGCACTTCACCGAGGGTGGCTACGCTGATCTCGTCCCCCACCAGCACGGTGCGCTCGGGGAAAGTGTCCGGCGTCTGTGGTGTTTCTTCCTGCAGGTGCGCCAGCACCCGACGCCCCAGATCGCGCACATCCGCCGACCGCTCGCGCAAGTAGTCGTCATCGACCCGTTCCAGATACTGCACATGGCGACGCACCACGTCGGCCAGCGCCCCGGGCGCCCACTGTCCCTCACGAATACGCTTCTCGACTTCGTGGCCCAGCGCGGCCTCGCTGAGCATCTGCTGGTAGACCTCGAACAGCGCCAGCTCCTGGGCACTGATACGACTGGCGAGGCGTTCGCCGGCGGCGCGGATCTCGTCGCGTACGCGATAGATGGCATCCTTCAGGCGCTGGATTTCGTAGTCGGTATCGGTGGGAATCAGGTCAGGGACATTATCCAGATCGGCAGGCGGGGCGATCACCAAAGCTTCGCCGATGACCATGCCCGGCGAGGCGGCCACACCGGTGAATGTTGCCATGCCATCGGCACGGGTCGGTCGATTGAGCGCACCGGTAGCCAGCGCGTGAGCCAGGACCCCGGCCAGTTGCGCCGCCATGGTTACCAGGAAGGCTTCATCGCCTTCGTCGAAGCGCCGCTTGTCCTGCTGCTGTACCACCAACACGCCGAGCATGCGCCGTTGATGGATGATCGGCACGCCCAGGAAACTGGAGAAGCGTTCTTCACCGGTCTCGGCGAAGTAGCGGAACTGCGGGTGTGTGGGGGCGTCCTCGAGATTGAGCGGTTCCTCGCGCTGGGCGACCAGGCCCACCAACCCTTCGCCCAACCGCATGGAAACCTGTCCTACGGCCTGGGCATGCAGGCCGATGGTTTCCATCAATATCAGGCGCTGCTGCTCGGTGTCGAATAGGTAGAAGGAGCAGACATCGGTCCGCATCGCCTTGCGAATACGGCGCACCATGGTCGAGAGCGCGGCGTTGAGGTTACGCGCGCCGTTGACCTCCTGGACGATGCGGCGAAGAACATCGAGCATAGCTTGTCTTCTTGTGTAGCCTGAAAATTCATGCCGGCGGGAGCTCAAACGCCCCCTAGTGCCAGCCGCTGTGCACGTGGTGCCAATTCACGCAGGGCGCGACGATAGACCTCGCGCTTGAAGGGCACCACCTGTCCCAGAGGATACCAGTAGCTGACCCAGCGCCAGCCATCGAATTCCGGCTTGGCGGTGGTATCCACACAGATCCGGTTATCCTGGCAACGAATCTCGAGCAGAAACCATTTCTGTTTCTGGCCGATACATACCGGCCGCGAATGCGTTCTTACCATGCGTCGTGGCAGACGATAGCGTAGCCACCCCCGGGTGCAAGCCAGCACGTCGACATCGGCTGCCGTGAGGCCGATTTCCTCTTCAAGCTCTCGATACAGGGCCTGTTGTGGTGTCTCGTTTGCCTTGATGCCTCCCTGAGGAAACTGCCAAGCATTTTGTCCTACCCGACGCGCCCAAAGCAGCTGGCCCTCGCGGTTGGCGATGATAATGCCAACGTTGGGGCGGAAGCCGTCAGCGTCGATCACGGACGTCACCTTATGAATCCACTATTACGGCCATTCTTCCACAAAGCCGGAAAGCGCATCAATACAAGCTATGACTCCGTGTAACGACAGTGTTCATGATCGGGCGTGTCTGTAATAATCGGCAACCCGTTTCATAGTGACAAGGAGCCTACCTTGAGCCTGGCCATCTTCGACCTCGACAACACCCTGCTGGGCATCGATAGCGACCATGCCTGGGGGGAATTCCTGCTCGAGCAGGGCGCCGTGGACCCCATTTCCTATCGTGAGGCCAACGAACGTTTCCTGCGCGACTATGAAGACGGCACCCTGGATATCCATGCCTTCCTGGCAGTGGCCTTGAAACCGCTAGCCGACAACACCCCCGAACAGCTGGCTGCCTGGCACCAGCAGTTCATGGCCAGCAAGATCGAACCCAATATCCTGCCCAAAGGGGAAGAACTGCTGGCACGCCACCGAGCACATGGCGACACTCTATTGATCGTTACGGCCACCAATCGTTTCATCACCGGCCCCATCGCCGAGCGACTGGGCGTCGATCACCTGATCGCCGTGGAACCAGAAATCGTCGCTGGCCGCTACACCGGCCGCGTTTCCGGCACCCCCAGTTATCGCGAAGGCAAGGTCGTCCGTATCGAAGAGTGGCTAACCGGCAAGGAGCTGACGCTGGACGACGCCTGGTTCTACAGCGACTCCCACAACGACCTGGCGCTGCTCGAGCGGGTCGACCACCCGGTAGCGGTGGATCCCGACGACCTCCTGCGCCAGGAAGCCAAGGCGAGGGGCTGGCGGATCATCAGCTTGCGCTGAGGCTGCGGGCTGCGGGCTGCGGGCTGCGGGCTGCGGGCTGCGGGCTGCGGGCTGCGGGCTGCGGGCTGCGGGCTGCGGGCTGCGGGCTGCAGTCTCGTTACTTTCAAGCTCACTGCAAACCGCTTGTAGCTCGTCGCTCGTCGCTCAATTCCTTCCTTCTTTTGGTCAGCAGACAGAAATTTCCATATTGCACCGCACCATGAACCAACGCCATGCATCCATCACTATCATACTGATTTTCATGGTATTTTTCCACACCTCCATTCCCAAGCTTTTCCTTATGGCCAACTGCTTCAGCATAAAGTTAAGCTTTGGTATGGATTTTTTTTGCCGCCAATGTGGCTATAATGCGCCATCTGACTCACGTCGAACCTGTCAAGAACGACCGATTTCCGACAGGCGTAGGCCTCCGGGAAACCCTGGAGGGTTTGTCCCGCACCCAGGCAAGCGAGAGCATTCATGTCCACACCGACCTATGATGTCCTGATAGTGGGTGGCGGCGTATCCGGCACCGCCCTCCTCTACGAACTGGCTCGCTACACCGACCTCAAGGCCATCGGCCTGGTCGAGAAGTACGATCACGTGGCGATCGTCAACTCCCATGGCCGCAACAACAGCCAAACCATCCACTGCGGCGATATCGAAACCAACTACACGTTGGAAAAGGCCAGGGTGACCAAGCGTACGGCGGGCATGGTGGTCAACTTCGCAACCAAACTGGCGCCAGAGGTGCGTGACAAGATCGTCTATCGCTATCCGAAGATGGTGCTCGGGGTTGGCGAGCAGGAGTGCGAATTCCTGCGCAATCGCTATACCCGGTTCAAGAAACTCTTTCCCCGCATGAAGCTGCTCGAGCGCGACGACATCGCCGAACTCGAGCCCAAGCTGGTCGAAGGGCGTCGTCCGGAAGAGCCCATCGTCGCCATGGGGTCGACCGACGAATACACCGCAGTCAACTACACCACCCTTTCCGAGGCCTTCGTCAAGGAAGGCAGCAAGAGCGCCGAAGAGAAAGGCATGGCCTGCGACATCCACCTGTCGACGGCGGTGGAGAAGATCGAAAAGGTTGGCGACCTGTACAAGATCAAGACGCCCAACAAGGGCACGTTGAGCGCCCGCTACGTGGTGGTCAGCGCCGGCGGCCATTCGCTGCTGTTCGCCCATCAGATGGGCTATGGCCGGGACAAGTCCTGCCTGCCGATGGCCGGCTCCTTCTATTTCACTCCACGAGTGCTCAACGGCAAGGTCTATACCGTCCAGAACGAAAACCTGCCGTTCGCTGCCGTCCATGGCGACCCCGACGTGCTGGTGGAAGGCAAGACCCGTTTCGGGCCAACGGCCCTGATGCTGCCGCTGCTGGAACGCTACAATGGCAAGACCTTCTTCGAGTTCCTCAAGGTCCTGCGCCTGGATCGCAATGTCGTCAAGGCTCTGTGGGACTTGATGAAGATACGCGACATCCGTCGTTATATCTTCAAGAATTTCCTGTTCGAGGTACCCTGGCTGCGTGAGCGCCTGTTTCTCAAGGACGTCCAGAAGATCGTGCCCAGTCTGACGGTCAAGGACGTCAGTTTCGCCAAGGGCTTCGGCGGCGTACGCCCGCAATTGATCGACAAAGGGGAGAAGAAACTCGTCATGGGCGAGGCGAAGATCACCCCGGGTAACGGTATTGTCTTCAACATGACGCCTTCTCCCGGTGGTACCAGTTGCCTGGGCAATGCCGAGAAGGACATGTACCTGGCCCAGGAATTCCTCGGCTTCCACATCGACAAGGAAACCTTCGAGCGAGATCTGCTCACGGGCGAGATCCCGCTCACCGACCTGGTGCGTCCGGCCGCCACTTCATTGATGTAACGTCTCCCCCGACCCACCGCCGCCCTATCGCCCCGGTCCACTACCGGGGCGACGACGTTTTGTCCGGACGGACAAATGCGACATGCCAATCCCTGCGTTATGATGCTGGCCACATCTCGCCAATCCGCCCAAGGAAGGCCTATGGCATTTCGTCGTCCTTCTCTGTCCTTCGTGCTCGCTACCGGCTGTGCACTGGCCCTGCTGGTGTGGATGACATTCGGTGATCTGCAACGCTTTCGTGCCGAGGCCCCCGCCGCCGAACCCACCGTCGACCCGCTGCCCCGGGTGGAAGTCCGCGAGAGCCGACAGGCGTCTTATCAACCCTCGCTGATCGCGCAAGGGCAACTCATGCCCTGGAAGGAAGTCGAGCTGCGCGCCCGCGCCAGCGGCCAGATCGAAACCCTGCCTGTCGCCCAAGGTGATGCCGTCGAGGCCGGCACCCCCCTGCTGCACCTCGCCCTGGAAGACCTGCCCGCGCAGCTCAAGCGCGCCGAGGCCGAACTGGAACTGGCGCGTGCCGAATTGAGCGGTGCCGAGCGCCTGCGGGAGCGGAATCTGGTATCGCGCACCGAGCAACTGCGAATGGCCAGCGCGGTGGCAGAGGCCGTCGCCGAGGTGGAGAGCCTGCGCCAGACACTATCGCATACCCGCCCCCAGGCGCCCTTCGCGGGCACACTCGATCGCCTGGATGTGGAAGAGGGCGACGTGCTGCAAGTCGGCGAGCCCTATGCCCTGCTGATCGACAACCAGCGTCTGAAGGCCCAGGCCTACGTGGCCCAGCGCGATGTCCTCGACCTTTCCCCCGGCCTGCCAGTGCGGGTCAGGCTACTCGATGGCAGTGAACTGGCAGGCGAACTGACCCATGTCGCTGCGCGTGCGGACCCGAGCACTCGCACCTTCGCCATCGAGGCCGTGGTCGACAATCCCGCACGCCGCCGCCTGGGTGGCGCCAGCGCGACTCTCGATATCACGCTCCCCGAGCGGCAGGCCCATCAGCTGTCACCGGCACTGCTGGTGCTGGACGACATGGGGCGGCTGGGCGTCAAGACCCTCGACGCTGATGACCGGGTTGCCTTCCATCACGTGTCGCTGGTGGCGATGAAACCCGACCACGCCTGGGTCGCCGACCTGCCCGAACAGGTACGGCTGATCACTCTGGGAGGTGGCTTCGTCGAGATCGGCGAACGCGTCGAAGCAGTGCCGGTGGCACCGGATGCCACCCCCGATGAGGGCTCGGCCCTGGCCGGCGGCAAGTTGCCTGGTGCCGATGGCGACGACGGGGAGCGCTGATCGATGCGCACGCTGATCCTCGCCGCCCAGGACCGCTCGCGCACCACCCTGCTGCTGCTGGTCTTCCTGTTGCTTGCCGGCACGGCAGCCTATTGGGCGATTCCCAAGGAGGCCAATCCCGACGTCGCCATCCCGATGATCTATGTATCCATGACGCTGGAGGGAGTGAGCCCGGAAGACGGCGAGCGACTGCTGGTGCGGCCCATGGAACAGGAACTGCGCGCCATCGAAGGCGTGCGCAAGATGACCTCCCAGGCCAGCGAAGGCCATGCCTCGGTGATGCTCGAGTTCGATGCCGGCTTCGATCCGCGCCAGGCCTTGGCCGATGTGCGCGAACAGGTCGACATTGCCAAGAGCTCGTTACCCGAGGAGGCCGAGGAACCACGGGTCATCGAGGTCAATGTGGCACTGCTGCCGGTGCTGTCGATCGGCCTGTCGGGGCCGCTCGAGGAAACCCAGTTATTGACGGTGGCACGCCGGCTGCAGGAAGAGATCGAAGGCATCCCCGAGGTGCTGGAAGTGGAGATCGGCGGCGAACGCGAGGACCTGCTGGAAATCGTCGTCGACCCGCTGGTGCTCGACAGCTATGGCGTCGACTTCGACACCCTGTTCAGTCAGGTTTCGCGCAACAACCGCCTGGTGGCCGCCGGCAGCCTGGATACCGGGGCCGGCCGCATGGCCCTGAAGGTACCGGGGGTGATCGAGAACCTCGCGGATGTCCAGGCCATGCCGGTCAAGATCGACGGCGACCGGGTGGTGACCTTCGGCGATGTGGCGCGTATCCGGCCGACCTTCAAGGACCCACGAGGCTTTGCCCGCATCAATGGCCAGCCAGCGCTGGTGCTGGAGGTCACCAAACGTGCCGGAGCCAATATCATCGCCACCATCGGATCGGTCAGGGCGGTATTCGAGGAAGCCGCCCCACTGCTCCCCGCGGACCTGGAAGTGACCACCATCCTGGACCAGTCCCAGACCGTCGAGGACATGCTCTCGGATTTGCTCAACAATGTACTGACGGCGGTGGTACTGGTGTTGATCGTGGTGGTCGCCGCCATTGGCCTGCGTGCCGCACTGATGGTCGGCCTGACCATTCCCGGGGCCTTCTTCACCGGCATACTGCTGATCTGGGCAGTCGGCTATACACTCAATATCGTGGTGCTGTTTTCACTGATCCTGGTCGCCGGCATGCTGGTGGACGGGGCCATCGTGGTCAGCGAACTGGCCGACCGCCATCTCATCGAGGGCCAGCCGCCACAAGATGCCTGGGCCAATGCGGCGGCACGCATGTCATGGCCGGTGATCGCTTCCACCGCCACCACGCTCGCGGTTTTCGTCCCCTTGATGTTCTGGCCCGGCGTGGTCGGTGAGTTCATGAAATACCTCCCGGCCACGGTGATCCTGTGTCTGCTGGCCTCCCTGGCCATGGCACTGATCTTCCTGCCTACGCTGGGGGGAGTGTTCAGTCACGGACGCGCTCGCAGTCAGGTCGTCATCAGCGCAGGAGGGCACGCCTATCGCCGCGTGCTCGGCTGGCTGCTCGTCCGCCCCGGCGTCACCCTGCTGAGCGCCCTGGCCGTGATGGCGCTGGTCTATGTCGGCTACGCACGCTTCAATCACGGGGTGGAATTCTTTCCCGACGTCGAACCCGACAGCGCCCAGGTCACGGTGCGGGCGCGTGGCGACTTCTCGGTCATGGAGAAGGATGCCATCGTGCGCCGCGTCGAGTCGCGGCTGGCCGGCATGAGCGAAGTCAAGGCACTCTATGCCCGCACCTTTGCGATGGCCGATGAGGAGCTCCAGCTCGGCGCCGACGTCATCGGCGTGCTGCAGTTCCAGTTGATCGACTGGCAGCAGCGTCGCCCGGCTCGCGAGATCCTCGACGACATGGCCCGTCGCACCGAGGACCTGGCCGGCGTGGTTCTGGAATTTCGCCAGCAGGAGGAGGGGCCGGCGGCCGGCAAGCCGATCCAGCTCGAGGTAAGTGCCCAGGACCCGGCGCGAACGCTCGAGGCCGTCGACCGATTGCGCGCAGCCATGGAACAACTGGGCGGTTTTCGCGATATCGAGGACAACCGCAGCCTGCCCGGCGTGGAGTGGCGAGTACAGGTCGACCGCGAGGCAGCGGCACGCTTCGGTACCGATGTCGCCACGATCGGCAGTGCCGTGCAACTGGTGACTACTGGTCTGCAGGTGGCCAGCTACCGCCCCGCCCGGGTAAACGATGAAGTGGATATCCGGGTGCGCCTGCCGAAAAGCTGGCGCTCCCTGGATCAGCTCGGCCGCTTGACGCTGAACACGCCGCGAGGACAGGTCCCCATCAGCCACTTCGTCGAGTTGGAGCCGGCGCCCAAGGTGGGTAGCCTGCAGCGGATCGATGGCCGTCGCGCGCTCACCCTGGAGGCCGACGTGGCCGAGGGCTATCAACCCGATGAGCGGCTGCAGACGCTCGTTGACACCTTCGACTCGCTACCCGATGGCGTGATGCTCAATGTGGCCGGCGAGCAGGAAGACCAACGGGAAACCATGCAGTTCCTGATCACCGCCTTTCTGGTCGCCCTGTTTCTGATGGCGCTGATCCTGGTGACCCAGTTCAACAGCCTTTACCAGGCTACTCTGGTACTTTCGGCGATCGTCTTTTCCACCGCCGGGGTACTGATCGGTCTGCTGGTCAACGGCCAGCCGTTCGGCATCGTGATGGTCGGCATGGGCATCATCGCCTTGGCGGGCATCGTGGTGAACAACAATATCGTGCTGATCGATACCTACAACCATCTGCGTCGTGAAGGGCTGTCGGCACCGGAGGCAGCGCTGGAGGCCGGTGGCGTGCGCCTGCGCCCGGTACTGCTCACCGCTCTCACCACGGTACTGGGGCTGATGCCGATGGTATTGGGCGTCAATGTCAATCTATTCGCGCCATCACTGGGCATCGGCGCGCCCTCGACCCAGTGGTGGACCCAGCTTTCCAGCGCCATCGCCGGAGGCTTGACCTTCGCCACCGGTCTGACACTGCTGCTGACGCCCTGCATGCTGGTGCTGGGAGCGAAACTGGGCAGGAAGCGGCACTGATACGGAACTTCGCATGGCCGATTGGCCATGCGGTATGCGGAACAAAGTCGGGGGAGGTGCCGAAGCGGGTTCTTCTCAGGTCGTGGCTCGCGACGCCATCTGAGCGCCCGGCGGTGGCGAATGGGCGGCATGCAGACGCCCGATCAACTGGTCTTCCAGGGCGAAGCGTTCTGTCAGCCCCTTGCCCAAGCGGTCGAGCCATGCCGGTAGTCGCGGCAGATAATGCTGGCAGCGGGTCGGCGACGCATAGTCGGCATCGAACGACAATACCAGTTCGGTGGACATGTCCAGGCGCTCGAGCAGCTTGTCGGCAATCACCAGCGCTTCGTCATCGCTGAATGCCTTGGCTTCCTCGCGCAGTTGAGGATAGATCTCGAAGTGACCGGCACTGATATAGTCCATCAGCAATTCACTGAAGGCGTCGATCTGCGCCTTGTCGACGGCATCGAGCTCGACATCGCAAGCCTCCCGCAGTTCGACGAAGCTCACCAGCATGTCACGGCGCTGGTCGAGCCAGCGATCTATCAACTGGTGCACGCCACCCCAGCGTTCCAGTGCAGACTTGCAATCTTCCAGCATGGGCGCCTCCCTAGCTCGTCTTCTACGCCAGCGGTCGATCGTCTCCAACCGCATGGTGGACTGACAGACTCACCTGCCTGGCAGTCGCTGTCAATCCCGATCTGAGCACTTGCCGGTGGAGAATCGGTTCAACTCTCAAGATCCGCCGCGCATGCCGCGAAGCAGCATGCCCAGCGGGGACAACGCCAGTATCAGGAAACCGATCAGCGTCCAGCCGGGCAGCGACAAGCCGAGAAACAGGAAGCCGATCTCGGCACATTCTCCGGAACCTGACAGCACATGCACCAACACCTCGCGCAGGGGCAGGACGTCCACCATGTAGTCCAGGCTCGGTCCGCAGCTCGGCACCTGGTCGGCTGGCAAGGACTGCAGCCACAGATGACGCCCGGCCACGCCGATCCCGCCGGCGACACTGAGCAGCCCCAGGGTGCCGTAAAGTGCGCCCCAGCGTCCCCGCGGATTGTGAATGGCGGCCACCAGCAACACCGCCGCGGTGGCCAGCACCCCGACCCGCTGGAAGATGCACAGCGGGCAAGGCTCGAGCCCCACCACATGTTCGAGATAGAGCGCCACGCCCATCATCAGGGCACAGAACAGCAGGCCGGCGATGCTCCACTGCCGCACGCTAAGCGTTTGCCGCATGCTGAACGTTCTCACTGACATCATCGACCGACGGCCTCCTTGCTCGTCGCACGGGGTTCTTGAGCCCGGGCGAAGTAGTGTTCGAGAAAATCGCTGAAACTTTCGATATCCGCCGCCTCGATATCGCCCTGCTGCTGGTGCGAGGTTTCGGTGAGTTGGCTGAACAGTGCATCACGGGCACGATCCATGGACTCGCCACGCAACTGAGTCGCCTGGTCGCGGGCCAGCTCCAGCATGTAGTCGACGAAGTCGTCACCGCTCTCCTCGAGCGCCAGCAGCATCTGGCCCGACGGCGTCAGGCGCGGATCGTCGAGACGCGGCGCCAGCTCGCGGATGGCATCCGCGTGCGGGCTACCGCCTTCGATGATATCCAGCAGTTCAGCGACCTGGACCAACTCGGCGAACACCTCATGGCCCAGCTCTGCCAGGCGCCGCTCGGTGCTGTCGATGGCCAGTCGCAGCGACGGGTCACGCCCGCGCTCGACCACCAGCGCGCGGTTGTCATCGAGCCGGTCGCATTCATCGTCGGGAATCCAGGGGCTGTCGGTGAGCAAGCACCACATCAGGAAGGTATCGAGGAAGCGCATCTGGGTTTCGTCGATGCCCAGTGTCAGGAAGGGATTGAGGTCGAGACAGCGCACCTCGATGTATTCGACGCCACGCGCTTCCAGAGCCTGGCTGGGCGTCTCGTCATGGCGAGCCACCCGCTTGGGCCGAATGTCGCTGTAATACTCGTTTTCGATCTGCAGGATATTGGCGTTGAGCTGCTGCCAGTCGCCGCCATCGTTGACCCCCAGCCGTTCGTAGGCCGGCCAGGGGGTGGAAATGGCATGGCGCAGGGTACCGACATAGTTCGACAGTGAGTTGAAGCAGATCTTGAGCTGGGCCTGGACCTTGTTCTGATAGCCGAGATCCGACATGCGCAGGCTCGTGGCATAGGGCGAAACCAGCGTATTGCGGGCATGCGCGCGTAGCTTGTCGGGTGTTGCCCCGGTCAGAAAACTCCGGTCCAGTGCCGGCGATGCGCCGAACAGGTACATCAACAACCAGCTATGGCGGCGAAAATGGCGAATCAGGCCGAAGTAGCGCGACGAACGATAGTCGTTCATGGCGACATCGCCCTGTCCGTCCAGTTCACGCAGCAATGTCCACATGTTATCGGGCAGCGAGACGTTGTAGTGCACCCCGGCGATGGCCTGCATGATGCGCCCGTAGCGGACATCCAGGCCCTTGCGGTAAACGTGCTTCATCGTCCCGATGTTGGAAGTGCCATAGTCGGCGATGGGTATGCTGTCGTTGCCGTTCAGGCGCGCCGGCATACTCGCCGGCCAGATCAGTTCATCGCCCAGGTGGCGATAGCTGAAGCGGTGCAGATCGCCGAGGAAGGCCATGGCATCCTTGGGCCGGCAGTACACCGGGGTGATGTACTCGAGCAGTGCCTCGGAATAATCGGTGGTGATATGCGGATGGGTCAGTTTCGAGCCCAGCTCCCGAGGATGCAGGCTCTGGGCGATCCGCCCGGCGCTGTCGACACGCAGACCTTCCTTCTCGATACCGCGCCGCAAGCGGCCGATCAGTCCCTGGCGTGCCGGCCCCTTGAGCCGCGTGATGACGGTGGCAAGTTGCTCGGACAAGGTGAACACCCCATGTCATGGAAGCGGTCGGCGATGCCGCGGCCGCTTCGGTCGTGATAACCACGCGAGCGGCGACTCTCGGGGTCGGCGCTTGCACAAGTGTCAGATTATGGTGGCGGGCAGCTACCTTTCAAGTTTCGGGCTTCGAGCTGCGAGCTGCGAGCTTCGAGCTTCGAGCTTCGAGCTTCGAGCTTCGAGCTTCGAGCTTCGAGCTTCGAGCTTCGAGCTTCGAGCTTCGAGCTTCGAGCTTCGAGCTTCGAGCTTCGAGCAGAATTGTCGTTGGTTTCGAACCATCTGCAAATTGCCCGCAGCCCGCAGCCCGTGGCCCGCTACCCGCAGCTCGTGGCCCGTAGCGGTCATTTCCCTTTGCGCGCCTGCAGCAGCGCCGCCCCCAGGGCACCTAGCTGGCCGCTGTCCTGGCCACGTTGCGGTTCCTTGCCCTGGGGCTTGCGCTGGCCCTTGCGTGACCCGGTGCCATTGGCACCGGCACGTTCGCCGCTGCGCTGTTCTCCCGGCTCATCGGAAAGACGCATCGACAGACCGATCCGCGCACGCTGCAGATCGACGCTCATCACCTTGACCTTGACGATATCGCCGGCCTTGACCACCGAGCGAGGATCCTCGACGAACTTGTCGGACAAGGCCGAGATATGCACCAGCCCGTCCTGATGCACGCCAATGTCGACGAAGGCACCGAAATGGGTGACATTGGTCACGGTACCTTCCAGCACCATGCCCGGCTCGAGATCCTTGAGGGTTTCCACCCCTTCGCGGAATTCGGCAGCGCGGAATTCGGGGCGCGGGTCGCGGCCGGGCTTGTCGAGTTCCGCCAGGATGTCGCTGATGGTCGGCACGCCGAAGTGGTCGTCGACGAAGTCGGCGGGCCGGATCGCTTTCAGGGTGGCGCTGTCGCCAATCAGGCTGGCCACGTCACGCTGGCGCTGCCGCGCGATGCGCTCGACCAGCGAGTAGGCCTCGGGGTGCACGGCGCTGCCGTCCAGTGGGTTGTCGCCGTTCATGATGCGCAGGAAGCCCGCACACTGCTCGAAGGTCTTGGGGCCCAGTCGACCGACATCCAGCAGCTCCTTGCGGCTCTTGAAAGCGCCTTGGGCGTTGCGACGGGCAACGATGTTGTCGGCCAGTCCCGGATTGAGTCCCGAAACGCGTGACAGCAACGCCGACGACGCCATATTGAGGTCGACCCCCACCGCATTGACGCAGTCCTCGATCACCGCTTCCAGGCTCTTCGAGAGTTGCAATTGGGAGACGTCGTGTTGGTACTGGCCGACGCCGATCGACTTGGGCTCGATCTTGACCAGTTCGGCCAGCGGGTCCTGCAGGCGCCGGGCAATCGATACCGCGCCACGGATGGTGACATCGAGATCGGGGAATTCGCGGGCCGCGTATTCCGAGGCCGAATACACCGAGGCGCCGGCCTCGCTGACCATCACCTTGGCCAGGCGCTGCTTGCCGGCCATGGCCTTGACCAGTTCACCGGCCAGCTTGTCGGTCTCGCGGCTGGCGGTACCATTACCCACGGCGATCAACTCGACGCCATGCCTCTCTACCAGCTTACCGAGCACGGCCAGGGATTCGTCCCAGCGGTTTTGCGGTGCGTGGGGATAGATGGTGGCATGCTCGAGGAACTGGCCGGTGGCGTCGACCACCGCCACCTTGCAACCGGTGCGCAGCCCCGGGTCGATGGCCAGGGTCGCCTTGGGGCCGGCCGGAGCGGCCAGCAGCAGGTCCTTGAGGTTGGCGGCGAACACCCCGATGGCCTCCTGCTCGGCGCGTTCGCGCAGGCGGCCCATCAATTCGGTTTCAAGATGCGTATACAGCTTGACCCGCCACGTCCAGCGCACCACCTCCGTCAACCAACGATCGGCGGCGCGCCCCTCGTCACGAATATCGAAGTGCTGGGCGATGGCCACCTCACCGGGGTGACGCGGCGCCTCGTCCTCGCCGGACAGCTTGATGGCGAGCGACAGCACACCCTCGTTGCGGCCGCGAAACATGGCCAGCGCACGATGCGACGGCGCCCTGGCCAGGCGTTCGTCATGCTCGAAGTAATCGGAAAACTTGGCCCCTTCGCCCTGCCTGCCGTCGATGACCCGGGCACTGAGCTGCCCCTCGTTCCATAGCCGCTCACGCAAGCGTCCGACCAGTTCGGCGTCTTCAGCGAAACGCTCCATGAGGATCTGCTTGGCGCCATCCAGTGCGGCCTTGGCATCCTCGATGGCGGGGATATCCCCTTCCGCGGGATGCAGATAACCCTGTGCCGTGGCCTCGGGGTCGAGGTTCGGATCGGCCAGCAGGGCGTCGGCGAGCGGCTCGAGGCCCGCTTCACGGGCGATCTGGGCCTTGGTCCGCCGCTTCTTCTTGTACGGCAGATAGAGGTCTTCCAGTCGCTGCTTGGTATCGGCAGCGCGGATCAGGCCGGCCAGTTCATCGCTGAGCTTGCCCTGTTCGTCGATGGCGGTCAGCACCGCCTCGCGACGCTCTTCCAGCTCGCGCAGATAGCGCAGCCGCTCGTCCAACTGGCGCAACTGGGTGTCATCGAGGCCGCCGGTGACTTCCTTGCGGTAGCGGGAAATGAAGGGCACGGTGGCCCCGCCATCGAGCAGCTCTACGGTGGCCGCCACCTGCTGGGGGCGGACGGCGAGTTCCTCGGCGAGGCGTGCGGTGATCTTGGCGTGTGCGTCCATGAAATCCTTGGCAATCGATATCCAGACAATCGCGACAAGGTATCATAAACGACGTGGCGTCGCGCCCGTCAGCGTGTTTCGCCGCCCGCCTCGCGTTGCCGCTCGAGGGCATTGCGGTAGAGCGCCCCCAGCCGAGAGCGACATCAGCGTCGCCATTCGCCACCGTCCCAGAAAGGCCGGCGTGATTCGCGTTCGACATCCTCGCGAGTCAGGCCGATATCCCGGAGCATCGCATCGCTTAATTCCCGCAGTTGGCGGCGCTCGCGACGGAGCCGAGACCAGCGAGACAGACGAGCCCACCATTCGTCGAACCGGCCCCGGGGGCGGGCGTACAGTGCCTCGACTCGATCGGCGTGAAGTCCAGTGTCGCGGCAGGTTGATAATGTCATGGTGACCTCCTTCCGTGTCTGCTGGAAGTAGTGTCGACCGCGGACTAGAATCAATCCAACGAATGTTTTTGATGCCGAACATCAATAGAAATGATGGAAATACTCCATGCTTCAGACCATCGATCATGAACTGCTACGCACCTTCGTCGCCATCGTCGACCACGGCAGCTTCACTCGCGCCGCCGAAGCGGTCAACCGCACCCAGTCCGCCGTCAGCATGCAGATCAAGCGGCTCGAAGAGGACGTGATCCAGCGCCCGTTGATCGAGCGCGAGGGTCGCATGATGCGCCTGACCAGCGAAGGTAGCACCTTGCTCGGCTATGCACGCCGCATTCTCGACCTGCATGGCGAGGCGCTCAACGTGCTGCGCACGCCCGATATGGTGGGCCGTGTCAGGGTCGGCGTGCCCGATGACTATGTGATGCGCTTCCTGCCCGGTATTCTCAAATCCTTTTCCCAGACCTGGCCTATGGTGGACGTGGAAGTCCATTGCGCGCCCTCCTCCGAGCTGTTGAGCCGACAGAATGGCAGCCTCGACCTGAGTATCGTGACCCGCGAGGTGGGTCACGAGATCGGCGAGATACTGCGTCGGGACGAGACGGTATGGGTCGTTGCCGACAGTCACTCGCCGCATCAGCAGACCCCGTTGCCGCTGGCGCTTTTCGAGGAACCCTGCTTCTGCCGCCGGCATGCGTGTAACGCCCTGGCACGTGCCGGACGGGAATATCGCATCGCCTACAGCAGCCCGAGCCTGGCAACGCTACAGGCGGTGGTCGGCGCGGGGCTGGCCGTCTCGGCGTGGATGAGAAGCCTGGTGACGCCGGGCATGCGCATCCTTGACGAAGCCGACGGTTTTCCAGCATTGCCCGACTCATCGATCGTGTTGCTGCGCGCCCCCGAGGCACACTCTCCCGCCATCGATGGGCTGGCCAGTCATATCATCGAAGGATTCAAGCACTAGGTTCTGTCCGAAAACTGTCTGCGCTTGCCCATGCGGCGTTAAAAATCATCTCAAAATGCTCATTTACACCCACGTAAACTGCGCTTTTTCGATGATTTTTGCCTTGCCTGGCCTTCGCTCGCCGACTTTTCAGACAAAACCTAACCCTTCAAGCCACACAGGCTACGACATTGTCGCTCAGTAAAAGCATTTATTCCTAATATAAAGAAATATGCATATAGTTCTTTTTGACATCCTCCTATTTTCATTCAAGTTCACCGCCTATCTGCCGATGAAATAGTCAGGACGCATACCAACTCAGCGAACCCACCACGCAGCATAAGGACATGCCAATATACAAGAAGCCAACCTGCTCCTTAAGGGGATACTAATGACAAAGCTTCTTAACAAGATAAGTGTCAAATATGCTGTTGCCTTCATTGGGGTAGCTCTTTCATTGCTTATCGTTGTTACGCTCGATTTCCTGCTTGTGAATTCTGTCAAGAATCGCATGGTCGAATTTAGCGGCACCTTCAATACCGCCATATCCACCATACTGAATGCCGATCGCGATCTTTACCAGGCCCACCTCGCCGAGCTGGAATACTTGCGCGCGGAGCCCGGATCAGAGAGAGCGAAAGCCGAACAAAAAAACTATGAGGAGAATGCACAACAGGCCTACGATCGCATGCATGAGTTTTCACAAGTGATGGCGGCCTATCCTGACGTGATCGAGCCATTGAATGAGTTTGAAACGCTATTCACCAATTGGGCCAACCAATCCGAAAAAACGCTTACGCTATACGACAAAGGCGATACCGAGGCCGCAGTGTCCCATGCCGAGGGAGCGTCACGAGATGCGTTCAACGAACTGCGGGAACTCTATAACATCGCCGGCGAAGTCGCAGACGGAAAGATCGTCGAATTGGAAACTGCCACCTTGGCGAGAGTCAGAAATCAGCAATATGTGGTGATCGCTTTTTCGCTTCTGGTTTTCCTCGCCTCTGTTGCCATCGCGCTCGTGGGACCACTCAAGATGTCACGGGCGATCCGGCAGCTGACGCATCGTATCCGCGAGATCACCGAAGGCGACGGCGATCTCACCGCACGCATCGACAGCCGGCGCAATGATGAGATCGCTGAGCTGGCCAACCAGTTCAACGTCTTCGTCGCTCGCATCGACAAGACCTTGCAATCGGTACGCACCAGCACCCGAAGCGTGCACGGTGCCTCAAGCGAGATTGCCAAAAGCAGTCAGGAGCTTGCCTCACGCACCGAGCAGGCAGCCTCCAATCTTCAACAGACATCGGCATCGATGGAGGAAGTCACCGCCACGGTGAACAACACCTCGGATGCCGCTCAACAGGCCAACCAGCTTGTCCAGTCGACGGCAGAAGTGGCCCGTCAGGGCCACCAGGCGATGCGCCAGGTAGAGAACACCATGGATGAGATCAGCACTTCCGCGTCACAGATCAAGGAGATCATTACCCTGATCGACGGCATCGCCTTTCAGACCAACATCCTGGCGCTCAACGCGTCGGTCGAAGCGGCACGTGCCGGTGAGCATGGACGTGGATTCGCCGTCGTGGCGCAAGAGGTGCGTACACTCGCCAGCCGTTCCAGCGACGCCTCGCGAGATATCCGCGAACTGATCGACACCTCGGTGGCTCGTACGCAATCCGGTGCCAGCCTGGTCAAGAGTACCGGCAAAACGATGCAGGAGATCGTGGAGAGCATCGAGCGGGTCACCGAGGTGATCGCCGATATCAGCACGGGCGCAAAAGAGCAGAGCCAAGGCATCGGTCAGGTCAATACGGCAGTCACCGAACTCGACAGCATGACCCAGCACAACGCCGCCATGGTCGAGCAAACCAGCTCTGCTGCGGATGAGATGCGCGAACAGGTCGAACGCCTGAATGCCCTGATCGCCTCATTCCGGTTGAGTGACGAAGGGGAGCCCCGTCTGCCCACCCCCGCTCCAACGGCAGGGGAGCCTATCGAGTCACTATCCGCCAAGCGAGATCGCGACAGGACACCGGTCCCCGACAGGACAGCCATGGCGGAATGGGAGGCATTCTAGCCAACGTCGGTCAATAGACAATGGCGTCAACTGGCGACGAATTTCAGCGCCAGTCCGTTATTGCACCAGCGCAACCCGGTGGGCTCGGGGCCATCGTCGAATATATGGCCCTGGTGCCCCCCACAACGCGCACAGTGGTACTCGGTACGCGGCCAGATCAGGGTGTAGTCGGCCTGCGTCAGCAGGTGGCCTTCGACATGCTCGAAGAAACTCGGCCAGCCGGTCCCGGAGTCGTACTTCATGGCACTGGTGAACAGCAGCAGGTCGCAACCGGCGCAGCGATACTCGCCTTCGCGCGTTTCCTTGTCCAATGGGCTGGAGAAGGCCGGTTCGGTGCCATGGTTTCGCAGTATTTCGAACTGCCCGTCGGTCAGACGCTCGCGCCATTCGGCCTCGGACAGTTCCAGCACTTCGAGCCCTTCCGCCCGCTGGAGGTCGGGCTTGGGACGCGCGCTGACCATGCCGGGTATCACTCCCGCCAGGCCACCGGCCCCTAACAAGCCGAGAAAGTGTCGACGTTTCATGGCAGGACTCCCTCAAGTGCGAACCGAGACAGCGTACGCAAGGGCCCCTCTCTCGGAGGCGAAGGAAAACGGGGTGAGTCTCACGACTCACCCCGTTTCGACCATCCGGCTGCGATAGGGTTCGCTACCTTACGTGAGGCGTGGACCGGCGGCGATGATCGCCGCATCGACCCCGGAGAACTTCTTGAAGTTATCGATGAACTTGGCCACCAGCTCCTGCATCTGGCGGTCGTAGGCACTACGATCGGCCCAGGTTTCGCGCGGGTCGAGCAAAGAGGTCTCGACGCCGGGCACGGCCAGCGGCACCTCCAGGTTCAGCCCTTCGATGCAGCGGGTTTCGACATCGCGCAGCGCACCCGACTGGATGGCACTGATGATGGCGCGAGTGGTGGGGATCGAGAAGCGTGCCCCGCCTTGGCCGTAGCTGCCACCGGTCCAACCGGTATTGACCAGATACACCCGCGAGCCATGGGTCTCGACGCGCTTGATCAGCAGGTCGGCATACTCACGCGCAGGGCGCGGGAAGAAGGGAGCGCCGAAGCAGGTCGAGAAGGTCGCTTCCAGACCAGCGGAAGACCCCATCTCGGTCGAACCGACCTTGGCGGTATAACCGGACAGGAAATGATAGGCGGCGGCTTCCTTGGACAGTACCGAGACCGGCGGCAATACACCGCTCATGTCGCAGGTCAGGAAGATGATGGCATTGGGCTCGCCGGCGCGGTTTTCCGGTACCCGCTTGTCGATATGCTCCAGCGGATAGGCGGCCCGCGAGTTCTGGGTCAGGCTGTCGTCGCTGTAATCCGGCTCGCGACGGTCGTCGAGGACCACGTTCTCGAGTACCGCACCGAACTTGATGGCCTTCCAGATCACCGGTTCGTTCTTTTCGGACAGGTCGATGCACTTGGCATAGCAGCCGCCCTCGACGTTGAACACCGAACCTACCCCCCAGCCGTGCTCGTCGTCGCCAATCAGGTAGCGGGCCGGGTCGGCGGACAAGGTGGTCTTGCCGGTGCCGGAAAGCCCGAAGAACAGTGTCGTCTCGCCATCCTCGCCGACGTTGGCGCTGCAGTGCATGGGCAGTACATCGTATGCTGGCAGCAGAAAGTTCTGCACCGAGAACATCGCCTTCTTCATTTCCCCGGCGTAGTGCATGCCGGCGATCAGGACCTTGCGTGCGGCGAAATTGAGGATCACCACGGCTTCGGAATTGGTGCCGTCACGCTCGGGCTCGCAGACGAAGTGTGGCGCATTGAGAATGGTCCACTCTTCCTTGGCGGCGGGGTTGTACGCCGCCGGGCGCACGAACATGGTGCGCCCGAACAGATTATGCCAGGCGGTCTCGGTGTTGACGCGAATCGGCAGGTAATGGGTGGGGTCGGCCCCGACATGCAGCTCCGAGACGAAGTGATCGCGCTCACCGAGATAGGCCTCGACGCGCGTCCACAGGGCATCGAACTTGTCGGCCGCGAAGGGTCGGTTGACACTGCCCCAATCGATCTGAGCACTGGTGGATGGCTCGTCGACGATGAAACGGTCGGCGGTGGAGCGACCGGTACGCTTGCCCGTATTCACCACCAGGGCGCCGTTGGCGGCCAGCCGCCCTTCTTCTCGCAATACAGCGCGCTCGATCAGTTCGGCACTGCATAGGTTGGTGAAGGTCTTGGGGCTCGCAGCCCCCCTGGTGTCGATCTGGGCAGCAGCGTGGGTCGTGGTCATATCGATGTCCTGGGCCTGGTGGCCGATTCTCTCTCGTTAGCCCGAGTGTCATTCGACGACGGGTCATGGCACTGCACTCGGTCGATGCGGACGAGTGGTCTCGTCTCTGATGATCGATATGACGACCGAGCACCTCGATGGAGTAAACATTATGGCAAAAAGCGCGCCGCTGGAAAACGTTGAAATTAGCGGATTTTCTTGTAGTTTTTCTACTACATAGCGCAATTTACGCCCAGTGCGAAAACCGGGGGAACATGGTGCGGAAGAACGGCATATCCACCGCAGTTCAATGGATGATAGGTGCCGGCGAGTCCGGCGACTCGATCAGGGCCTCGATCTCGGCGGCCGCGAAGTGGTAACGGGTATGGCAGAAATGACATTGCGTATCCACGGCTTTCTGCTCCTTGAGGATGTGGCGAAGTTCTTCGGCACCCAGGCTGTAAAGTGCCTGGGCAATGCGCTCCCGGGAGCAAGTACAGCCAAAGCGTAACCCTTTGGGAGTAAAAACGCGGGTGGTTTCCTCGTGATAGAGACGGAACAGCAGTTCGCGCTGCTGCAGGCCGAGTAGTTCGTCGTTACGCAAGGTGGAAGCCAGGTGCACGGTACGTTCCCAGGCATCCGGATCCTTGTTGGCAGTGTCGTTGGGCAGTTGCTGCAACAGCAGTCCGGCGGCGCGATGACCGTCGGCGGCCAGCCACAAACGGGTCGGCAACTGCTCGGAACGGAAGAAATAGCCTTCCAGACATGACGCCAGGTCGTCGGCGTCCAACGCCACGATGCCCTGGTAGCGATTGCCACCTCGTGGGTCGAGCGTGATCACGATCCGGCCATCGCCAAGCCATCCCCGGAATCCGGCCGTGTCGTCGGGCAGGGCTTGCGTTTCGGACAGTCGGGCAATGGCACGCAGTTCGCCACCGGGGTTGGATTCGGCCATCAGCAGCGACACGGGCCCCTCTCCGCGGACCTCCATGCTAAGGGTGCCGTCTAGCTTGACCGTTTCGGTGAGTAGCGCCACGGCCGAGAGCAGCTCGCCCAGCAAGCGATTGACCGGTGCCGGGTAAGAATGCTTGTCGAGCACTTCCTGGTAAGCGGCTTCCAGGGTGACGATCTCACCCCGTACATTGGTGTCGTCGAAAAGGAATCGTTGGATTTGGTCGGTCATTGTCGATGCCTGAGGTCTAGTGATCTATCAAAGAGGTTGGCAACGGGCCGCGAGCGGCGCGCTACGAGCAGAATGGTGTCAGCGCTCGAAGCTCGAAGCTCGAAGCTCGAAGCTCGAAGCTCGAAGCTCGAAGCTCGAAGCTGCAAGTCTAGTCTTCGCCCTGCTGCCGCTGCAGCCGCTGGAGTTCACGGCGCTGCTTCTTGTCGGGGCGGCGCGGCGGCTGCTGGAAGGCCTGGTTGGCCAGGCGCCGCTGTTCGGCTTCGCGCGTGCGGCGCGCTTGGCTTTCCGGGGTCTCGCGGTAGAGTTCGCGTGCCTCGGGCGCGCCGCGGCGCTGGTCGGCCAGCGCCACGACCTCGACCTCCCAGACATCCCAGCCCTGAGGCACCTTGATCAGGGCCCCCATCTCAACGGCCTTGCTGGTCTTGGCACGTGCGCCGTTGTAGTGGACCTTGCCGCCTTCGATGGCCTTCTTGGCCAACGCTCGGGTCTTGAAGAAGCGGGCGGCCCACAGCCACTTGTCGAGTCGTACCGTTTCCATCACCCACCTCAGGTATGTGGCCGCTCGCCGGGCAGGATGGCGGCGAAGCGGTCCAGCGCGATGAATTCTTCGAGCTCGCGTTCAGGGCGCGTACTGTCGGGCTGCTTGATGCCCAGCAGATAACGAATGCCGAATTCGCGGGCACTTTCCAGGACCGCCGGGTTGTCGTCGATGAACAGGGTCCTGGCGGGATCGAAGGGCTCGATCTCCTGCAATGCGAACCAGAATTCCTGGGCCTCCTTGGCGACCCCGACATCTGCCGACGACACGATAGCGTCCAGGTAGTCCTCGAGGCCGGTCAACGGCAGCTTGAGTGCCAGGCTCTCGCGATCGGCATTGGTGGCCAGCACGACCCGCGGGTGGGCGCGCTTCAACCATTTGAGAAAGTCCAGGGCGTCGCCACGCAGGCCGATCAGATGCTGCACCTCACGCTTGAGCGCCACGATATCCACTCCCAGCTCGCGACTCCAATAGGCCAGGCTGTACCAGTTCAGGGTACCCTGCTCGCGGATGATGCGAGCGCGTAGTTCCTCTTGGGTGGCGTCATCCAGGCGGTGTAATTCGACATAGCGCCTGGGCAGGTGTTCCAGCCAGAAGTGGCTATCGAAATGCAGGTCCAGCAGGGTGCCGTCCATGTCCAGCAATACAGTGTCGATGGCGCGCCAGTCGATCATCGGCCAGTGGCTCCGCGCAAGGGGATTGAATGGTATTGTACTGGATCATCAGGACCGGCAACACATACCCAAAACACCTCGTGCCAGGAGCCCCCATGCCTGCATTTCCCGAAAAGCCGCGCATTCTGTCGCGCCGCGAAGTCACCCGTAGCCGACTGTTCACGGTCGAGGCGCTCGAGCTGCGCTTTTCCAATGGCGCCGAACGTAGCTTCGAGCGCCTGATGGGCAGCGATCAGGGGGCCGTGATGATCGTCGCCATGCCCGACCCGGAACACGTCCTGCTGATCCGCGAGTATGCCGCCGGGTTCGACGACTATGTCCTGACCCTGCCGAAGGGGCTGGTCGACCTGGGTGAGGACATCGTCTCGGCGGCCAATCGTGAGCTGATGGAAGAGTGCGGCTTCGGTGCCCACAGTATCGAGCCCCTGGTGGAGCTGTCGCTGGCTCCGAACTACATGCGCCATCGCATGCAGGTCATGCTGGCCACCGACCTTTACGCCCAGCGGCTGCCCGGCGACGAGCCGGAGCCGCTGATCGTCGAAACCCACGCCATCGACGAACTGCCCGCCCTGCTGGCCCGCGACGACTTTCACGAGGCACGCGCCATCGCCGCGCTATATATCGCTCGCGACAGGCTGCGTGACACGATGGGCACTCGCCCCAAGTTGTGGTAGGGCGTCCGCCAGCCGAATTCAATGCGCATGCAGTCGCTTGGAACCGGCGCTCTCCTTGAGTTTTACCCATCGGCCCTGACGAGAGCTATCGAGCCCCGTCTCGAGCAATTTCATCACCGCCAGGGCATCGTCGACGCCGATCGGACTCGGAGCATCGCCCTCCAGCGCCGCCACGATCCCCCGGTAATAGGCCAGATAGTCACCCGGTAGCGTAGGTTGCTCGCGGGACACCAGCTCGGCGTTCTCGCCTTCCCCATTACGCAGGGTCAGGATCCCGTGGCGACTGTCTTCGCCCCATTGCGGCGCCGGGACTTCACCCGCCTTGAGTCGCTCCTCCTGGGGATCGAGCCCGTACTTGACGTAACTGCCCCGGGTGCCATGGACGGCAAAGCGTGGCGTAGGCTCGGCCACCAGGGTGCTGGCCCTGAGCGTCACCCTGAGCCCGTCATAGTCCAGCAGGGCCAGGAAGTCGTCATCGACCTTGGCACCATCGCGGCGGCTGGCCAGATCGAGCAGGATTTTCCGCGGCATGCCGAACAACTCCCGGGCCTGGTCGAGCAGATGCGGTCCGAGATCGTACCAGATTCCTCCCCCCGGCTTGGGCTGCTCGCGCCAGCGATCGCGCACTTCGGGGCGGAAGCGGTCGAAGCGCGAGTCGAACTGCACTACCCGCCCTAGAGTCCCCTCGGCGAGTAGCGTCTTCAGCGTCAGGAAGTCACTGTCCCAACGCCGATTATGGAATACCGACAGCAGCCGGTCGCTATCATCGGCCTGGGCCTTGAGCAAGCGGGCCTCGGAAAGCGTCACGGTGAAGGGCTTGTCGAGCACGACATGCTTGCCAGCCACCAGTGCCGACTTGGCTAACGGAAAATGGGTCTCGTTGGGAGTAGGAATCACCACCAGGTCGATGTCGTGACGCGCGAACAATGCCTGCGGCTTGGCCTCCACGGCGATATTCGGCAAGTCGGCATGCACCTTGTCGGCATCACTCGACGACACCGCTACCAGTTCCAGGCCGGGAGTGGCCAGGATCAACGGGATATGAAAAGTCTTGCTGGCAAAGCCGTAGCCCACCACGCCAACGTTGAAGGTTTTCTTCATCCCGACTCCTCGTTCAGATTGCGCCATCATTCTCGATAGTACCGGGTAGATACGCCTTCGTTATGCACGTGAGTCTGATGCATATCAAAAAAGGATCAAAGAAACGTCATGTCGACCTTCGTCTAGTCAACCATACTGAGTGCGGATCGTGTCATCAGCCACTCATCAGGGAGGTTGCAGGATGTGCTGTTCCGAAGACAGTCTTGACATGCTTGTGCTGTGGTTCGAATTGGAATGCGAGCTTCAGGCACTTGAACAAGCCCCGAACGCCATTCGCGAGGCTGCCTGACGCATCGCGCCAGACAGGGAAATCGTCGGATTTCATCGAGGCCCGCACCAACAGGTGCGGGCCTCGTTTTGTGCTGTCTGGCTTGGTGATGTCAATCCAACTTGGTCAGATCGCGCACCGCACCCTTGTCGGCAGAGGTAGCGAGCAGCGCATAGGCCTTGAGTGCCGCCGACACCTTTCGGTCACGTTGGATGCCGGGTTTCCAGGCCCCACTGCCTCGATCCTCCATGGCCTTGCGGCGCGTATCCAATTCCGCGTCGGACAACTTGACATCGATGGCACGGCCAGGGATGTCGATGCGAATGATGTCGCCGGACTCGACCAGGCCGATGGCGCCGCCCGCCGCGGCTTCCGGCGACACATGGCCGATCGACAGCCCCGAGGTACCACCGGAAAAGCGCCCGTCGGTGAGCAATGCACAGGCCTTGCCCAAGCCCTTCGACTTCAGGTACGAGGTCGGATACAGCATTTCCTGCATGCCCGGTCCACCCTTGGGTCCCTCGTAGCGAATCACTACGACCTCGCCTTCGGTCACCTTGCCCTGAAGAATGTGCTCCACCGCCTGATCCTGGGACTCGACCACGTGGGCCGGGCCCTCGAAGACCAGAATCGAGTCGTCGACGCCGGCGGTCTTCACCACGCAGCCGTCACGCGCAATGTTGCCGTAGAGCACCGCCAGTCCGCCCTGCCGGGAGAAAGCGTGCTCGAGGTCGCGGATGCAACCGGTGGCGCGGTCGCCGTCCAGGCTCGGCCAGCGCGCGCTCTGCGAGAACGCCGTTTGGGTGGGAATGCCACCGGGGCCGGCCTTGAAGAACTCCACCACCTCGGGGGACGGGCTTCTCATGATGTCCCACTCGTCGAGGGCGTCCTTGAGGGTATCCCCGTAGACGGTGGGAACCCGGGTATCCAACACCCCGGCGCGGTCGAGCTCGCCAAGGATCGCCATGATCCCGCCGGCGCGGTGCACATCCTCGATATGATACTTCTGGGTATTGGGCGCGACCTTGCACAGCTGGGGCACTTCCCGCGACAGCCGGTCGATATCGGCCATGGTGAAGTCGATCTCTGCCTCCTGGGCAGCGGCCAGCAGATGCAGGATGGTGTTGGTGGAGCCACCCATGGCGATGTCCAGCGTCATGGCGTTCCTGAACGCCGCCTGGGAGCCGATGGCCCGGGGCAGCAGGTGTGCCTCCTCGCCTTCGTAGTAGCGCTTGGCCAGTTCGACAATGCGATGCCCGGCAGTCTCGAACAGCCGACGACGGTCGGCGTGGGTGGCCAGCACGGTACCGTTGCCCGGCAGCGCCAGACCCAGCGCCTCGGTCAGGCAGTTCATCGAGTTGGCGGTGAACATGCCCGAACAGCTGCCGCAGGTCGGGCAGGCGCTGCGCTCGACCTCGGCCAGGGTGGCATCGTCCACCGAATCATCGGCGGCCATGACCATGGCGTCCACCAGGTCCAGGCCGTGGTCGAGCAGCTTGGTCTTGCCCGCTTCCATGGGGCCGCCGGAAACGAAGATCACCGGAATGTTGAGGCGCATGGCGGCCATCAGCATGCCCGGGGTAATCTTGTCGCAGTTGGAGATGCACACCAGCGCGTCGGCGCAATGGGCGTTGACCATGTACTCGACGCTGTCGGCGATGATGTCGCGGCTCGGCAGCGAGTAGAGCATGCCGTCATGGCCCATGGCGATGCCATCGTCCACCGCGATGGTATTGAACTCCTTGGCCACGCCACCGGCCTTCTCGATCTCGCGGGCCACCAGTTGTCCCATGTCCTTGAGATGCACGTGCCCGGGTACGAACTGGGTGAAGGAGTTGGCCACGGCAATGATCGGCTTGTGGAAGTCATCGTCCTTCATGCCAGTGGCACGCCACAGAGCGCGGGCGCCGGCCATATTGCGGCCGGCGGTGGTGGTGCGGGAACGATATTCGGGCATGCTGTCCTCTATGCGCTTGCGCCGTCTTGGCCCACCCTCGCTCGGGGAGGAATGGGCCGACGGTCTCGGTGTCCAGGTTGGCCGTTGATTCTGGCACGACCGAGGGCGGCTGGCCAGATGACGGGCTTCGGGCTTCGGGCTTCGGGCTTCGGGCTTCGGGCTTCGGGCTTCGGGCTTCGGGCTTCGGGCTTCGGGCTTCGGGCTTCGGGTTTATAGTTTACAGCTTACAGCTTACAGCTCGTAGCTCGTAGCTCGTAGCTCGTAGCTGAACTTAGCCGAATACCACCTTGGCCACATCCTGATAGCGCTTGGCGAAATGCACCGTCATGCCGTCCTTGAGGAAGTCCGGCAGTTCGTTGTAGTCGCGGCGGTTGGCGTCGGGCAGGATCACCTCGAAGATATCGCTGCGCCGTGCAGCGATGATCTTCTCGCGAATGCCGCCCACTGGCAGCACCTGGCCGGTGAGGGTCAGCTCGCCGGTCATCGCCAGTTGCCGATCGACGGACTGGTGGCGAGCCAACGACAGCAAGGCCGTGGTCATGGTCACCCCGGCCGAGGGACCATCCTTGGGCGTGGCGCCTTCCGGGACGTGCAGGTGGATGAAGGCGTCGTTGAAGAAGTCGGCATCGGCGCCAAACTCCCCCAGGTGGCCCTGGACATAGCTGTAGGCGATATTGGCCGACTCCTGCATGACATCACCGAGCTTGCCGGTCAGCTTGAAGCCGCGATCCAGGGCATGCACCTTGCCGGCTTCCACCGGGAGGGTAGCCCCGCCCATGGCGGTCCAGGCCAGCCCGGTGACCACCCCTTCCCCCTTGAGCACCTGCTCCTTGCGGAACAACGGCGCGCCGAGGAATTCCTCGAGGTTGTTGACCGATATCTTGACCGTCTGCTGCTCGCTCTCCAGCAACTTGACCGCTGCCTTGCGCACGATGCGGTGGAGTTGCTTCTCGAGCTGACGTACGCCGGCCTCACGCGCATAGCCTTCGATCACCTGCTTGAGCGCGGCCCGAGTGAGGTTGATGCGCTTCCTGGGGATCTTGTCGCGCTTCAATAGCTTGGGCCACAGGTGATGCCTGGCGATGGCCAGCTTCTCTTCGGCGATATAACCCGACAGGCGAATCTGCTCCATGCGATCGAGCAACGCCCCGGGAAGCGTATCCACGGTGTTGGCGGTACACACGAACAGCACCTTGGACAAGTCCAGGCGCACGTCCAGGTAGTGGTCGAGAAAGTCGATGTTCTGCTCCGGATCGAGTACCTCGAGCAATGCCGAGGCCGGGTCACCCTGAAAGGACTGCCCCATCTTGTCGACCTCGTCGAGCATGATTACCGGGTTCTCGACCTCGACTTCCTTGATTGCCTGCACCAGCTTGCCGGGCATGGCCCCGATATAGGTGCGGCGGTGGCCCTTGATCTCGGCTTCGTCGCGCATGCCACCCACCGAAAAACGGTAGAACTCACGCCCCAGCGCCTCGGCGATGGAGCGCCCAACCGACGTCTTGCCGACCCCGGGCGGACCGACCAGCAGCAGGATCGAGCCACCGACATCGCCCTTGAAGGTGCCCTCGGCGAGAAATTCGATGATGCGGTCCTTGACGTCGTCCAGACCATCGTGGTCGCGGTCGAGAATTTGACGCGCATGCTTGAGGTCGAGCTGATCCTGGCTGGTGATGCCCCAGGGCAGTGAGGTCAACCAATCCAGGTAATTGCGGGTAGTGCCATACTCCGGCGACCCGGTCTCCAGTACCGAGAGCTTGTCGAGTTCGTCGTCGATCCGCTCCATGACCCGCTCGGGCACCTGGAGTTCGGTGAGACGCTTGCGGAAGGTATCGACATCGTTCTCGCGATCGTCCTTGGAAATGCCCAGTTCACGTTGAATGATCTTGAGCTGTTCGCGCAGGAAGAACTCGCGCTGACGCTGCTGCATCTGAGCATTGACCTGCTCGCTGATCTCACTCTGGAGTTGGGCGACCTCGATCTCCTTGCGTAACAGCGGCAGTACCTTCTGCATTCTCTCCATCACCGGCAGCGTCTCGAGAATCTCCTGCAGTTCGGGACCCTTGGCCGAGGTGATGGCCGCGGCGAAGTCGCTCAGCGGCCCTGGCTCGTGCGGGCTAAAGCGATTCAAGTAATTCTTGAGCTCTTCGCCGTAGAGCGGGTTGATCGGCAGCAGCTCCTTGATGCCATTGATCAGTGCCATGGCATAGGCCCGCGTCTCGTCTTCCTCGGCTTTGACCGGCTCTCTCGGATAGGTGACCTCGACCAGGTACGGTGGCTTCTTCGATAGCCAACGCACGATACGGAAGCGCCGCATACCCTGGGCGATGAACTGAATCTGTTCATCCTCGCCTTGCACCTTGTGCACGCGCACGGCGGTACCAATCTCGGGAAACTGGTCGAAGCTCAGATTTTCGACCCCGGCATCACCGACGAAAGCGACCCCCAGAGTATGATGGGGGGTATCGGTCACCCGCTGCATGGTGTCTTCCCAGCGCGGGCGATGAATCACCAAAGGCTGTACTTGGGCGGGAAAGAAGGGTCGATTGTGGATCGGCAGCAGATAAAGGTGTTCCGGCAGATAATCCTGGGTAGGAACCACCGCTCCACTCTGACGGGAGTCGTGACGCTGTTCCTCATCCTCGGAAGCTTCGGAAATGACATCATCATATAGGTCGTCGTCGTGCTCGCTCATCATGCATCCTGTATCGAGAGGTCCGTTGACCGCGTTGGGTACTGGAATGCGGGCGCTGATGACGAACTTCAAGCACCTAAGGTGTGTTCACGATAATCCGTCAACCACGGTAACGACAACATCGCTAAGGGAATGATGGCAATGGGCGTCCATTGACCGTCACTTCACCGGCCTCGATCTCGATCGTCAGGCGCTCGGTATCCAACGGCAGGCCAAGCTGCATGGCTACCAGGGGCGGCGGAGCCGTCCAGGTGAAGTGACCGTCGAGACGCGATCGCCAATGCTTCCGACCGGCGGCACTCTCCAGGTCGGTCAGCCTGAACTCACCCCAGTCACCGCCCGTGAAGCGCAGTTCACCGACGATATCGACTGACAGGCCGAGAGAAGGACTCGATACGCGCAAGGTTTCCAGCGACCAGCGCGGCGGTCGCTGGCCCGTGCCGGCCCGGTAACGGGTCTCGAGGGTCAGCGGCTCCACCAGCAGGGCGCTCTCCCCTTGCTCGACCTGCAGAGGCCCGACACGGGCCTGCACCTGCAGATCGTCTTGGCGACCATCGAGCACCAGTTCGCCGCCCTGGAAATCGAACTGTCGCTCGCCCTCGGTGGCTCGAAACGCCGCCAGGTCGACACGTACCGTCATGTCGTTGGACAGGGTTCGATAGTTGGCATGCCAGCGTGGCGGCGTGGCGGGCAGGCGCTCGCCGAACAGCGGGACCGCCTCCTCGGCGAGGATCGGCATCAGGCTGCCATCGGCACGCGTGGAGAGAAGTCCATGACGCGCGGTGTACGGCAGCTCGATCCGCCAGCCGTTGTCGAGCCGTGGCGTCACGACGATCTCGCCATGCGACGCGAACCAGCCCTGCTCGACCCCACGACGCTCGACCTGAAGATCGCTGCGCGCATCGAGACGATTCACGATGCGCTCGAGCTCACGCTCGAAGAGCAGGCTGGAGGTGGCCTGGGCAGCCAGATACCCCACCCCCAGCACCGCGATGACGATAACAACGAACAGTCCCTTGCGCATGGATCTCCTCGTCAGGAAGTGTCTTTTCTCAATGCAGCCATAACCACAAGTGGATGCTCCCCCACGCATAAAGAGCGGCCATGACATCATCGATCATGATACCGAAGCCACCGGCCACCCGGCGGTCGGCCCAACGAATGGGCCAGGGCTTGAAGACATCGAAGATGCGAAAGACGACAAACCCCCACAATGCCGCTTCCCAGGAAAACGGCACCGCCGCCATGGTCAGCCAGTAACCGACGAATTCGTCCCAGACGATCCCCGAGTGGTCGTGCACCCCTAGATCTCGCGAGGTCTTGTCACACAACCAGATGCCGATCAGCATGGCCACGCTGACCAGGCTCAGGTACCAGCCCAGCGGCAGGTCGGACATCAGCCAATAGACGGGAATCGCTGCCAGAGTGCCGAAAGTCCCCGGCGCCCAGGGCACGGCGCCACTGCCCAGGCCAAAGGCCAGGAAATGCGTGGGACGCCGCCAGACGCTCGCGGGAGCGCGATTCATGGAGTGTCCCCGCGAAAGTGCAGCCAACCACTCGGAATCGAATCGGCCACCCCGCGGATGCCCGGCTCGGCGGCAAGACTGCCGATCACGGTCAGGGGAACACCCAGCGCCTCCAGGCGTGCACGCGCCTCGTCGACAGCGGAGGGCGGCAAGCTGACGAGCAGTTCATAGTCGTCGCCACCGCCCAGGGCGGCGCGATAGGCCTCTTCCTCGCCCAGGCGCTCGACCAGGCCGGGCGCCAGGGGCAAGGCCTCGCCATCCAGATCGGCCCCTACGCCAGACGCCTCGCACACATGACGCAAGTCCGCCAGCAGGCCATCGGAGACATCGATGGCGGCCGTGGCCACCCCGCGCAACGCTTGCCCGGCGGCGATACGGGGCTGGGGCAACAGATAGGCGGCCAGCAAGGGATCATCGAGATTGCGCTCGCCATCCTGCCAGGCCCGCAAACCGCCATGCCCACCGCCGAGGGTACCGGTCACCGCCAGCACGTCGCCCGCTCGGGCACCATTGCGCCGCAACGCCGTACCTGGCGGCAACTCGCCATGCACGGTAACGCCGATGCTCAATTCACCGCGGGCGATATCGCCACCCACCAATGACACGCCACTGGCATCGCACAATTCATGGAAGCCTCGCGCGAAGTCGGCGAGCCAGTCGTCCTGCGCCTCGGGGAGCGTCAATGCCATCAGGCACCAGCGCGGCGTGGCCCCCATCGCCGCCAGATCACTGAGGCTGACCGCCAGCGCCCGATGGCCAATGGCATGGGCCGGCGCTGCGGCGGGAAAGTGTACATCGACGACCGAGGTATCCACGCTCACGACCAGCCAGTGCCCAGGGCTGGGCTGCAACAGGGTACAATCGTCTCCCACTCCCAACTGCACGCTGTCGTCAGCGGGCTGGCGAGAGAAGTAGCGGGCGATCAGCTCGAACTCGCTGGACATCTGGCTAGGCATCGTCCAGGACATGTCAGCGACGCGCGCTGACCTCGGAATAGCGCAAGCGTGCCGCTAGCTTGTCGAGAATGCCATTGACGTACTTGTGACCGTCGGTGGCACCGAAGGACTTGGCGAGCTCCACGCCTTCGTTGATCACCGCCCGATAGGGCACTTCCATGCGCCGCGACAGCTCATAGGTCCCCAACCGCAGGATCGCCAACTCGATGGGATCGAGATCTTCCAGGCGACGGTCGAGTACCGGGGCGATGGTGGCATCGAGATCGGCCTGGAAGCGCACCACGTTATGCAGCAGTTCATGGAACAGTGCCAGGTCGGCGATTTCCATCACCTTATGCCAGTTCTCGTGATCCTCCAGGTCGTCGTCGGCGATCTGGCTACGAAACTCGGCTTCCACCACGGAGATCGGCTTGCCGGTCAGTTGCCACTGGTAAAGCCCCTGCACGGCGAGCTCACGGGCCGCATGGCGTGCCTGCTGTGCCTTCGACGGGGCGCGATGCGATTGGCTCATGCCTCACCTCCGTCTTGCGCGAAGCAACGCAGCAGCGAGACCATTTCCATCGCCGCCATGGCTGCCTCGGCGCCCTTGTTGCCAGCCTTGGTGCCGGAACGTTCGATGGCCTGCTCGATGGAGTTCACGGTCAGTACACCATTGGCGATGGGCGTGTCGAATTCGAGCTGCAGGTTGCCGAGTGCCGCATTGCAACCGCCTGCCACGTATTCGAAATGCGGAGTGCCACCACGAATGACCGCCCCCAGGGCAATGACGGCATCCGGCCTGGCGACCTTCAAGACCCGCTTGACCGCCAGCGGCAGCTCCCAGGCGCCCGGTACGTGAACGATATCGATATGCTCGGCATCCACGCCATGACGCACCAGGCTATCCACAGCGCCTTCCACCAGGCTATCGACCACATGGTGGTTGAAGCGGCCCACCACGATCACGTAGCGACCATCGACATCGGTGAAGCTGCCTTCGACTTGGGAGATAGGTTGCATGGTATCCAATCCTGCTTAATCTGCAGCGTGCCCATGGGACACATCATAAAGGGGGCCTGTCACGAGGCCCCGGTCAAGGGCGACACTCTGGCCCAGCGGGCCGAGGCCGGATGCCTGCTGTATATCAGGGACTCAGGCGTTCGACGACCTCGAGATCGAAACCGGACAGCGCCGAGAACTTCCACGGCGAGCTGAGCAGGCGCATCTTGCCCACCCCGAGATGACGCAGAATCTGTGACCCGGTACCGATGGTCAGATAGTTGCCGGCGCCGTCGGAATCGCTGGTACGCGGTGCCCGCTTGCGCTCCAGCAGGACGTCGAGCTGATCCTTGAAATCCTGATGCGGCCGGCCATCGTCGAGCAGCACGAAGACGCCGGCATTCACCTTGGCGATCTCGGCCAGTGCTCCCTGGGCGGTCCAACTTTGACTACCGGGCCTGGTCAGCGTCAACAAGTCGCGCAGCGGCTCGGCCAGGTGCACGCGCACGGTGGTCGGCTGCTGAGGATCGGGACGTCCCTTGACCAGCGCCAGATGATGCGCGCCCTGGATGCTGTCGCGGAACACATGCAGCGTCAGCTCCCCGAAGGCGGTCGTCACCGGATTGGCTTCGAGGTGCTCGACGGTCTGTTCGTTATGGATCCGGTAGTGAATCAGGTCAGCGATGGTGCCGACCTTCAGGCCGTGTTCGGCGGCGAAACGCTCGAGCTCCGGACGCCGCGCCATGCTGCCGTCATCGCTCATCACTTCGCAGATCACGCCACTGGGGGCGAGCCCCGCCATGGCGGCCAGGTCGCAGGCGGCTTCGGTATGTCCGGCACGACGCAGCACGCCGCCCGGCTCGGCCATCAACGGGAACACATGTCCCGGCTGGACGATGTCCTCGGGGCGGGCGTCGCGCGCCACGGCGGCCTGCACGGTGCGTGCCCGGTCGGCGGCGGAAATGCCGGTCGACACACCCTCGGCGGCTTCGATGGACAGGGTGAACTTGGTGCCGAACCCCGAGCCATTGTCACGCACCATCAGCGGCAGCTTGAGCCGCTCGCAGCGCTCACGGGTCATCGGCAGGCAGATCAGGCCACGAGCATGGCGAGCCATGAAGTTGATATGCTCGGCCTGCACCTTTTCGGCGGCCATGATGATATCACCCTCATTCTCGCGATCCTCATCGTCCATGAGAATCACCATCTTGCCCTGCCGAATGTCCTCGATCAGGTCCTCGACTCGCGCCAGGCCGGTTGCCTGCGTCGCCTCGTTAGCGGGGGCCGAATCCTGGGATGAATGCGCCATGGAGTCTCCGAATCACATTGGTGCGAGGTGTTGCCGGCTCGCGACACGGCTTGCCGGCCGAGTTGCCATTTACCAACGCCTCACTTCAGTCGGCGCTCAGGGTACCTTGGCGCGGCGTCGGGCGCCAGTAGTGAGCACCTTGGCGCGGCGTCGGGCGCCAGTAGTGAGCACCTTGGCGCGGCGCCGGGCGCCAGTATCCGAGCTGTAAGCCGTAAGCTGTAAGTAAAATACGCCACCTCGGCGCCCATAGGGTTTTGCTTACAGCTTACAGCTTACAGCTTACGGCTTACGGCTTACGGCTTACGGCTTATCGCCGCGGGTCGGGCGATGATGCGCCAGTCGCGCCCGATGGCGCGGATATCGTCGATATCCAGCGGCCGCTGCTGCGCCATGCGCTCGAGCCCCGGCAAGGCAAACAGTGGCCGGGCGTTGCCACCCAGCAGGGTCGGCGCCATGAATAGCTGGATTTCGTCGACCAGTCCGGCATCCAGCATGGCCCCGGCCAGGGTCGCACCGGTCTCCAGCAGCACCTCATTGACCTGTTCCTCTCCGGCCAGGTAGGCCAGCAAGGCGTCGAGATCGACGCGGCCTTCATCCCCCGACCGCAACACCAGCACCTCGGCTCCGGCCGCTTCCAACCGCTGGCGGCGCTTGCCCTCCCGGCTACAGGTCGCCACCAGGGTACGCCCCGGTTCGCGAAGACATGCCGCCGCCAGGGGCAGGCGCAGGCGTGAATCGACCACCACGCGCAGCGGCTGGCGTCGGGCGATGGCCTTCGCGTCCTCCAGTTGCAACTGCTCGGCGCGCACGGTGAGCCGCGAGTTGTCGAAGATGATCGACTCGACACCGCTGATCACTGCACTCGAGCGCGCTCGCAGTCGCTGCACTTCGGTACGCGCCGACGGGCCGGTGATCCATTGCGACTCTCCCGAGCGCATGGCGGTACGCCCGTCGAGGCTCATGGCCATCTTCAGACGCACATAGGGGCGCCCACGACTCATGCGGGCAATGAAACCGGGATTGAGTGCCCGCGCCTCTTTCTCGAGCAACCCGCACTCGACCTCGACGCCGGCCTCGCGGAGCATGGCGAAACCGCGTCCGCCAACCTGCGGATTCGGGTCTTGCATGGCCGCCACCACCTTCTTCACACCGGCCTCTATCAGTGCCCGAGCACAGGGCCCGGTGCGCCCCTGGTGAGAACAAGGTTCCAGGGTGACATATGCCGTCGCCCCACTGGCGTCATCACCGGCAGCGCGCAAGGCGTGAATCTCGGCATGCGGCTCGCCGGCCCGGACATGAAAGCCTTCGCCGACCAGGCGGCGGTTCTTGACCAGCACGCAACCAACCCTCGGGTTGGGATCGGTGGTATAGAGACCGCGGCGCGCCAGCGTCAGCGCCCGCGCCATCCAGGATTCAGGTGTCAATTTGGGCATGGCGATCACTGGTCGTCATTGGGGGGGAAATGTGGCTCCTGGGCGAGCCGGTCGATCTCGGCTCGAAACTCGTCGATGTCCTGAAAACGCCGATAGACCGAGGCGAACCGGATGTAGGCTACCTGATCGAGACGTTTCAGGGCCCGCATCACCTCCTCGCCGATCTCGCGGGACTCGACCTCACGCTCGCCACGCGCTCGCAGGCGTTGGCGCATGCGTTCCACCGCCGCTTCGAAGGACTCGGCACTGACCGGGCGTTTTTCCAGTGCTCGCAACATGCCCGCCCGCAGCTTGACCTCGTCGAAGACCTCGCGCGAGCCATCGGCCTTGACCACCCGCGGCATGACCAGTTCGGCGGTTTCATAGGTAGTGAAACGTTCGCCGCAGGCGACGCATTGACGGCGTCGACGCACCTGGTCGCCTTCCGCCACCAGGCGCGAATCGGTAACCTTGGTGTCATGCGTACCACAGAAAGGACAGTGCATCGGCTAGCATCCGGCATTGTTTATCGTTGTATTGTAACGAGTTGCCTGCATCCCGCCCAGCCGCATCGCCTCGTTGGGTGCATGGCTGGCACGGCTTCTGCAAGACTAGGGGAAATTCCGTCGCTCAACCTCCTGTCCGGAGTTGCCCATGTCCTCGACGCTTCCTCCCACCACCGGTCGCCATCTGGACGAAGACGCCTTTATCGCACTGGCGGCCGATCGCCTGGCCGAAATCTATGGCCCACGCGCCGATGAGGTGCTGCGGCGCCTGCTGACGCTGCTCGCGCACCACAGCGGTGCGCTCGGCGATGCCTCGGTCTCTCCTTCGGGCGTGCTATGGAGCGAGCAGGATCAGTGGTTGATCACTTATGGAGATACCCTGCTCGACGGGGAGCGTCCACCGCTCGAGGTACTCGACGGCTTTATCGAGAGTCGCCTCGGCGATACCTTCAGTGGCGTGCATGTGCTGCCCTTCTTTCCCTGGAGCAGCGACGATGGCTTTTCGGTGATTCACTACCGCGAAGTCAGTCCGGCACTGGGCGACTGGTCGCATATCCGCCATCTGGCCCGTCATCACGACCTCATGGTCGACCTGGTGATCAATCACGTCTCGCGCGAATCGCTGTGGTTCGTCGACTACCTGGCCGGCAGCCAGCCGGGACGCGACTACTTCATCGAGATGGACCCGGGGACAGATCTTTCGGCAGTGACCCGGCCGCGCAACACGCCGCTACTGGTGCCTGTCGCCACCCGCCGCGGCACCCGGCACCTGTGGGCGACCTTCTCCGACGACCAGATCGACCTCAACTTCGCCAACCCCGATGTGTTGCTGGAGTTCATCGGCATCCTGCTCTACTACATCGAACAAGGCGCTCGTATCATTCGCCTCGATGCCATCGCCTACCTGTGGAAGGAGGTCGGCAGTTCCTGCATCCATCTGCCCCAGACCCATGCTATCGTGCGCCTGCTGCGCGCCACTGTCGACTTCATGGTCCCGGGAACCCTGCTGGTCACCGAAACCAACGTGCCGCACCGCGAGAACCTCAGCTACCTGGGGCTGGAGCGGCGGGATGACGAGCATGGTGGGCCTGACGAGGCGCATCTGGTCTACCAGTTCACCCTTCCCCCGTTGCTGGTGCATACCCTGACCAGCGGCGAGGCTGCCACCCTGGCGGGTTGGCTGAAGAGCCTGCCGGCCCTGCCCCCCGGTTGCAGTTATCTGAACTTCACCGCCAGCCATGACGGCATCGGTGTACGTGCACTGGAAGGCCTGCTGCCCGAGCACGAAATCGGCGGCCTGCTGGAATTGATGCACCGCTTCGGCGGCTTCGTCAGCATGAAGACCGATGCCGACGGCACGGATTCGCCCTACGAGATCAACATCACCTATTTCGAGGCGCTCAAGGGCACCCGCCGCGGCCCCGATCCCTGGCAGGTCGAGCGTTTCCTGTGCAGCCAACACTTGATGATGGCGTTGCAGGGCATCCCGGCACTCTATCTGCATTCCTTGACCGCCACCCTCAACGACCACGAGGGCATCGAGCGCAGCGGCCGGCTGCGCTCCATCAATCGCCGCCGCTGGCACAAGGAGGAACTCGACGAATTGCTCGACAGCCGCAATACCCCGACCCGCGAGGTTTTCCTGGCCCTGAAGCGCCGCCTGGCGATCCGTCGCGGCGAACCCTGCTTCCACCCCGAAGCGCCGCAGCGGGTACTCGACACCCCCGACACCCTGCTCGCCATCGAGCGTGGCCCGTTACCCGATGGCCGCCGCTTGCTGGCGATCTACAACGTCACCGACAAGCGCCAGCCGCTCGACCTGCCGGAGCTCGACGCCGGTGACTGGTTCGATCTGCTGGAGGACGCCCCATGGAAGGATCAGACGAGAGAACTCAGGCCCTACCGTAGCCTGTGGCTGGTCCAGCGCTGAGAGACCGGCATGGCCGGCTCAGAAACGATTGATCGGGACTTTCAGATAGACCTGGCCGTTGTCCTCGGGCGGCGGCATATGGCCGGCCCGCATGTTGACCTGCACCGAGGGCACTATCAGACGCGGTATATCGAGCATGGCATCACGCTCGGTGCGCATCTTGACGAACTCGTCCTCGCCGATGCCCTCGTGTACATGCACGTTGTGGGCACGCTGCTCGGCAACGCTGGTCTGGTGCTGGTACTCCTCGCGCCCTGGTGCCTTGTAGTCGTGACACAGGAACAGGCGAGTCTCGGGCGACAAGGCCAGCACCTTGTGGATCGAGCGATACATGCTACGGGCATCGCCACCGGGGAAATCGCAACGCGCCGTGCCGTAATCAGGCATGAACAGGGTGTCGCCGATGAAGGCGGCATCACCGACCACATAGGTCAGACAGGCCGGCGTGTGGCCCGGGGTGTGCATGACCCTCCCTTCCAGGGTACCGATATTGAAGGTATCGCCCTCCTCGAACAGCCTGTCGAACTGGCTACCATCGCGGGAAAACTCGGTACCGGCGTTGAACACCTTGCCGAAGAGCTCCTGGACTTCGGTGATTCTGGCACCGATCCCGGTCTTGCCCCCCAGCTTGTCATGCAGGTAAGGAGCAGCCGATAGATGGTCGGCGTGGACGTGGGTCTCGAGGATCCATTCGACACCGAGACCTTCGCGCTCGATGAAATCGATGATGGCACCGGCGGAACGCACCTCCGTACGCCCGGCAGCGTAGTCGAAGTCCAGCACCGAATCGAGAATGGCGCAGGCGCGGCTCGCCGGGTCCTGCACCACGTAGCTGAAGGTGTTGGTGAGTTCGTCGAAGAAGTGGGTAACGACAGGATTGCTCACGGGATGCCTCCTATCATAAGAAAACGCGATCCCCGGGTCCGGGAATCTCGGCCTCTATGCCGCTTTCCGTCAAGGCTGCCTTAGGTACTCGCCGACCGCGCCCTGAAAGGTCAATGTCGTCATGCAGGCAACATCCTCGCGCGAACGCATGAGCGTGTTCTCTCAGCATACTACCGGATTGCGCGAGTGCGACTTGAGCGAGGACAAGAGAGCTAAACTACACCTTGCCCTTGTTATCCAACTCGACCGCAGCGTGCATACGTTCGAGCAGGTCGGGAATCGCCGCCTGCACGCGATTCCAGCTGGGGATGAAGGGCTTGTCTCGAGGATTGTCGAGAAAAACAGCGCCGGCTTCCATGATGTTGGCGGCGAACAGCTCCACGACCTGCTCCTCGCTGTGCCGGTCGAGCTTCAGGCCGTTCATGATGGCATCGTTGTCGTAGGTTTCGATCAGATCCAGGGCGATACGATAGTAGGTGGCCTTGATGGTGCGGAAACTCTCGGCGTTGATCTGCACGCCCAGCGTCGCCAGCTTGCGATACAGCGCCTTGGCAATGTCCAGGCTCATGCGGTTGAGGCCGCCGCTGGGGTCGTCCTCGGACACCGGCTGGTGCTTGTGGTCGTAGATATCGGCGATATCCACCTGGCACAGCCGCTTGGTGGAATAGTTGCGATGCACCTCCGAGAGCACGCCGATTTCCAGCCCCCAGTCACTGGGGATGCGGATCCCATCGAGCACATCGGCGCGCATGGAGCACTCGCCGGACAGCGGATAGCGATAGCTGTCGAGATAGTCCAGGTACGGCAGTGGACCATAGATCTTTTTCAGGGCACGAATCAGCGGCGTCACCATCAGCCGCGCCACTCGGCCCTTGAGCTTGCCCTCGGCAATGCGCGCGTAGTAACCCTTGCAGAATTCGTAGTTGAATTGTGGGTGAGCGACGGGATAGATCAGTCTGGCCAGCAGGCCACGGTCGTAGGTGACGATGTCACAATCGTGCAACGCCACCGCCTCGGCACGGCGCGAGGCCTGCACGTAACCCGCACAGTACCAGACGTTGCGCCCCTTGCCCGGCTCCTGGGGAGAAATGCCCTCGGCGGCCAATTCGGCGTCCAGTGCCTTGAGTCGCGGTCCATCGTTCCACAGGATGCGATGGTGCTGCGGCAGCCGCGAGAAGAACTCCCGAGCGTGCAGGAACTGATCGCGGTTGGCGCAATCCAGGCCGATGACGATCTCCGACAGATACGGCACCTTGGCCAGTTCGTCGACGATAGGCGACAGCGCCGGCCCTTCCAGCTCGGAATACAGTGACGGCAGGATAAGCCCCATGGGACGTCGCATGGAAAAGCGCACCAAGTCGGCTTCCAGCGCCTCCACCGGCCGGCCGGTCAGGTTGTGGAAGTTGGTAATGATGCCGTTCTGATAGAAATCACTCATGCCGGGCCCTCCGCGGCTGCCGAATCGTCGGGGATCTCATCGCCCCACCAATATTCCACTCCTTCAGCCCACCCCTTCGGGCCAAAGTCCTCGGTGCGATAGAGCCGCTCGCTATTGACCTCGACCGGCTGACCATGGCGGCCACGAATCAGCACGGCCATATCCGCCGATTCGAGCAGCGGGATGTCATTGGGGCCATCCCCGAGCCCAAGCGTCAGCGGGCGGGCTCCACGCAGCGCCACGAAGCGGTCGACCAGCCAATGCATGGCATCGCCCTTGTGCACTTGGCCCATCACATGCAGGAAGCGCCCGCCCCGAACCAGGCGCAAGCCATCATTGTCGAGGGCTTGAATGAAACGCGCCAAGGCAGCCTCGGAATCCTGCCACAGCAGAGGCTCGCTGCCTTCACGGACTCGTGCCTGACGCGCCTGCGGCTCGGACAAGCCGGTATGGGACATGATCTCTTCCAGGTCCATGTCGGCCATGCCACGAAATGCCAGTCCCAGTCGCTCTCGCAATATCTCGAGGCGTTGGCGGATGAAGCCGATGTCCAGGCTCGGCGTCTTGATGCACAAGCCCTCGACATCGTTGGGATTGCGGTCCAGGCGCGCATGTTGCCAGGCCGGTGGCAAGCCGATGACCGCACCGTTCTCGGCAACGAAGGGGCTGGCTCGTAACCCGAGTTCGAGACGTAACGACAGCAGCTCGGCGCGCGTCTTGCTGGTCACCGGTATCACCGGGATACCGGCACGACCCAAGCGGGCCAACCAGGGACTGGCAGGGCGCCAGTCGTAGGTATCGTGGTCCAACAGGGAGCCGTCGAGGTCGGTGAACACCATTCGGGGCGGAGAGGACGGCAGTGTCATGGCAACACCTGCTTGGCTTGCATGGTATTGGTGAACCTAGCACGTAGCGTGCCAAGTCCTGTACTACCGCCTTGGCCATCGCTTTGGAAGACTTGGCCATCGGCTCCTCCAGCCACCATGCACCATGAGGGAGCACAACCATGCCAGGTAGGCTTTCGGAGCGCACTGTTAGGGCGCATCAGCACAAGAGTAGATGAAAAGGCATGAATGAATGGAAAGAGCACACTCATTATCACAGATTTCCTGGCTATATCCCTCAGCAATTCGTTATAATCTTTCCCAGATTTACAATGAAATATTCAGGCAAGCTCACCATGAATATCAGACCGGAATCCATTCTGGTAATGGGCGTATCAGGCTCCGGAAAATCGCATATAGGTCGGCTCATTGCCGAACGCCTGCATGCGGACTTCATCGATGCCGACGATCACCACAGTGCTACCAGTATCGCCAAGATGTCGCGTGGCGAGCCGCTCAATGATGGCGATCGTGAAGGTTGGCTACAAACGCTTTCCGGTTTCTACCGTGATTATCAACAGCACGGAAAATCGTTGGTTATCGGCTGCTCGGCACTCAAGCATCGCTACCGCGACATACTGCGCCAAGGCGCGCCGGCATTGCGCATTCTCTATCTTCATGGTGAGCGTGAAGTATTGTTGCAACGCTTAAAGAATCGTCAGGGCCACTTCTTTCAAGGCGACCATATGCTTGACAGCCAGCTGCACGACCTGCAGCCACCCAGTCAAGATGAGGCCACTCTTCTTGATATACGGCTATCGCCGAGCGAGATAATCGATCAATACCTTGAGACACTAAGGGTTTAAAATCCCACGAAACAATATTCGGATATTCTCCACCAATTCTTCATCACTTTTCTCCCATCTCCCAGTAGCATTATCGGCAGCGGCACTTCTCTTTCTTGAGAAAAACCGCCGACCCAGGGTCGGCGGTTTTTCTGACATTGGCGATAAAATTACGGACAATTCCGTCTACAATGGCCAGATGGCCAGTTGCGGCCACAGCAGCAGCGCCGCCAGCACGCACAGCTGGATCAGCATGAACGGCAGCACCGACAGGTAGATGTCCTTGAGGCTGATCTCCGGCGGCGCCACGCTCTTGAGGTAGAAGGCCGCCGGCCCGAACGGCGGTGACAGGAACGACACCTGCATGTTGACCGCGAACAGGATCCCGAACCAGATCGGGTCGAAGCCCAGTTGGCTGACGATCGGCAGGAAGATCGGCAGCGCCAGCATGGCGATCCCGATCCAGTCGAGAAACAGCCCCAGCACCAGCATGATGCCCATCATCACCAGGATGATCACGATCGGCGCCACCTCGAGCCCCAGGATCAGCCCCGACACGAAGCGGTTGCCGCCCATCAGGTTGTAGACCCCGACCAGCGCCGCGGCGCCGATGCCGATCCAGATGATCATGCCGCAGGTGTTGAGCGTCTGGCCCAGGCTGTGGTGCAGCATGCCCACACTGAACTCGCCGCGCACCACGATCGCCAGCAGCACCCCGAACACGCCCATCGCCGCGGCCTCGGTCACCGAGGCGATGCCGCCGTAGATGGTGCCCAGCACCAGGAAGGCGATCAGCCCCGGCAGCAGGATGGCCTTGACCGCCTCGAGCTTGTTGGCGAAGGGGTTGTCCTGGGTGGTCGCGTCCAGCGGCGGGCCGAGCGCGGGGTTCTTCAGGCAGCGCACCAGCACGTAGGCGATGTACGCGCCCATCAGGATCACCGCCGGGGTGATCGCGGCGGTGAACAGCTCGGCGATCGACACGCTGGCGATCAGGCCGTAGATGATCAGCACGATCGACGGCGGCATCATGGTGCCCAGCGCCCCGCCGGCGCACACCACGCCGATCGACAGGCGCTTGTCGTAGCCCAGGCGCAGCATCTGCGGCAGCGCCAGGATCCCCAGCAGCACGATCTCGCCGCCGATGATCCCCGACAGCGCGGCGAGGAAGAACGCCACCACGATGGTCTGCACCGCCACGCCCCCGGGCAGGCGCCCGGCGAACACGCGCATGGCGTTGAACAGGTCCTTGGCGATGCCCGAGCGGTCGAGCAGCGAGGCCATCAGCACGAACATCGGCACGGCGACCAGCGAGTACTCGGTGATGAAGCTGTAGACGCGGCTGGTGACCAGCGGCAGCGCGGTCTCGCCGAACCAGCCGAAGGTGAAGGCCATGGCCACCAGGCCGGTGATGAAGGCCAGCGGCAGCCCGGTGACCAGCAGCGCGAAGATCGCGCCGACCATCAGCAGCGTCGCGGTACCGATGTCCATCAGCGGCGCTCCTCGGTCAGGGGTGTGGCGGGCCGGGCGCGCAGCGACTGCAGCAGGTGCAACGCCGCCTGCAGGGTCATCAGCGCCAGGGCGAACAGGATGATGCCCTTGACCAGGGCCGGAAAGGGCGGATTCCACGAGGTCCCGGAGCGCTCGAGCTGCCACGCGCCGAGCGGGTTGTGCGAGGCGCGCCAGAACATGTGGAAGGCGGCGTAGCTCATGGTCAGGCAGAAGCCCAGGGTGACCAGGTCGTTGAAGCGATCCATCCAGCCCCGGAAACGCGGCCCGACGCTGTCGTAGAGCACCTTGACGCGGATATGGCTGTTGCGGGCCAGCGCCGCCGGGCCGCCCAGGGCGAAGCTGATGGCGACCAGGAACACCACGCTCTCGTGGACCCAGGAGGTGGGGTTGTTGAAGCCGTAGCGCAGGCCCACCTCGACCACGCTGATGGCCATGGCCAGCAGGATCAGCCAGGCGGCGCCGCGGGCGCCGCGCGACACCAGGCGGTCGAGGGCGTTGCGTTCGGGGGCGACATCCTCGGCCTGTTCCAGCACCTCGGACAGGTCTTGCGGGTCGGAAGTTTGTTGCGACATTGACTGCCTCCGCGAATCGCCCAAGGCATTGCCTCGGGCGATCCCTCGGTCAGATGGTTGATGAATGAATTGGCATCCGCCGGCTTACATCAGGTTGCGAGCCTGCAGGAACTCGACCACCGAGTCATAGATCTTCTGGTTCATCTCACTACGCTCGGCCCAGGCGGCCCACTCGTCCTTGGCGATGTTACGGAACTTGGCGCGTTCCTCGGCGGGCATGTCGATCAGCTCGATGTCCGGATTGTTGCGTGCCTCGGCCACGGCCTCGAGATCCAGCTTCTTGAGTTCGAAGACCATCTCATAGGCCAGCCTGTCTACCGAGGTCTCGAGGATCGCCTTCAGGTCATCGGACAGGCCGTCCCAGATGCCCTTGTTCAGCGATACCGACACCATCGGCAGGGAGTGGAAGCCCGGGTAGTTGGGATACTGGGCGAAGCTGTGCAGCCCCTGGCTGTGGTTGGTGGAGAACACCGTATAATCGGCGGCGTCGATCACCCCCTTCTCCAGCGAGGTATAGACTTCGGAGCCCGGCAGGTTGACCGGCGCGGCCCCGGCCTTCTCGAAGATGTTGTAGACCATGCCTTCCGGAGCGCGGACCTTGAGGCCTTCCAGGTCTTCCACGCTGCGGATTGGTCGCTTGGAAGGGAAGGATTCCAGCCCCGTAGCGGCGGCACCGATCAGGTGTACGCCATAGGGGTTGACCAGCTCGTTGTAGAGTTCCTCGCCACCACCGTGGTTCATGTATTCGAGAAATTCGAGCGGATCACCCCAGGCGCCCACCAGATTGCCGAGCATGCCGAAGGCCGGATCGCGGCCGGAGAAGTAGCTGGGGTCGGTCAGGTGCCCCTGCAGGATGCCGGCCTCGACGGCGTCGAGCGTCTGGTTGGCCTGAACCACGGCATTGACCGGCAGAATCTCGATCTCGATGCGCCCGCCGGACATGCGGTTGACGTTCTCGGCCCATTCCTTCTTGAGCTCGAACTGTGGCTCCCCGGAGGTCTCCGAGGTTTGGAAGGTCCACTCGTATTCGGCGGCTTGAACGCCGAAGGCAAGTGAGCCAAGTACCGCAGCGGTCAAGGTCTTGAGAGCGACATGCTTGAGCGGCGTGGGTGTGGTCATGATGATTTTCCTCTATTGCATTCGACGGTTGTTGTTGTCGGTACCGGCGGCACCGTTTCGGCAAGAGCCATCAGGATGGCTCGGAACGGACTGCGTCCCGTAGCCCCAGGGAGGGAAGCTTGTCGCTCAGGCCCTCCAACCCCAGGTCGAGGCCGGTACGCTCGAGGACCGACAGGGCGGCGGCTTCGGCCTGTTCGGGCTGACGCAGGCGGATCGCTTCCATCAAGCGACGGTGACGCTCCATGCTGTCATTGAGTTCATCGGCGCTGTGATTGGAGGTTTCGACCAGCAAGGCAATGGCCGGCTTGAGCACATGACTGATCTGCGACCACAGCAGGTTATGGGTCGCGGCGAAGATCGCTTCGTGGAACGCCACGTCATGATCGTCGTGACTGATACCCTGGTAATGATGGTCGGGGGTTTCGAGCGCACGAATCATGCCGTGATAGGCGGTTTCGATCTCCAGCAGGTCTGCCGCGGTGGCATTCTCGGCCGCCAGACGCGCCACAAAGGGTTCCACGGCGACGCGAAAGGCGAAGATTTCGCGACAAATACGCGGATTGGGTTGGGCGAATCGCGCCATCCATTCGCTGACTCGCGGATCGAGCAAATGCCATTCGGTCAGTTCGCGTACCCGGCTGCCCTGCCCGGAAATGCGTTTCACCATGCCCGCTGCCACCAGCGTCTGCAGGGCGCTGCGCACCGTGCTACGGCTGACGCTGAATTGCTCGCAGAGATCCAACTCCTTGGGCACGAAATCCCCCGGCGCGTAGACGCCGCTGAAGATCGCCTCGGCGAGCTGCTCGGCGATATCCGGGCGCGACGCGCGATTGTTGGGAGAAGATGTGGCTCGGCTCATGCCAGCTCCGACTCTCATGTAGGACTATGCTCGATCTATGTCCGACATAGGATCGAACATAAAGAGACATAGCGCCTTTAGACGTTAGTCGAGCACAACAGACCGATACCGCTAACGGCAACGCGAAAAAAAAGCGCCTCGGCATATGCCGAGGCGCTTGCTTGATCGAGCTTGAGCGTCGAGCGAGATCAGTCGCGATAAACCGGGAAGCGCGCGCACACGGCTTCGACCTTGGCCTTGATCCTGGCCTCGGCGGCAGAAGAATCGCCCTCGGCCATGGCATCGAGGATGTCGCAAATCCAGCCGGCCAGATCCTGGCACTCGGCTTCGCCAAAGCCGCGCGTGGTGACTGCCGGGGTGCCGATACGCAGACCGGAGGTCACGAAGGGGCTCTGCGGGTCACCCGGCACAGCGTTCTTGTTGACGGTGATATGGGCACGGCCCAAGGCAGCGTCCGCGTCCTTGCCGGTAATGCCCTGCTTGATCAGCGACAGCAGGAAGAGATGATCCTCGGTGCCACCGGAGACGATGTCATAGCCACGCTCGACGAACACCCCGGCCATGACTTGGGCGTTCTTCACCACCTGGCGCTGATAAACCTTGAAGTCCTCGGACATGGCTTCCTTGAAGCACACCGCCTTGGCGGCGATGACGTGCATCAGGGGACCGCCCTGGCTACCCGGGAACACCGCCGACTGCAGCTTCTTCTCGATGTCGGCATTACCCTCGCTGGAGAGGATCAGGCCGCCACGCGGGCCACGCAGGGTCTTGTGGGTAGTGGTCGTGACCACATGGGCATGCGGCAACGGACTCGGATAGATACCGGCGGCGACCAGGCCGGCGATGTGTGCCATATCGACCAGCAGATAGGCCCCTACCTCGTCGGCGATTTCGCGGAACCTGGCCCAGTCGATGATCTGAGAGTAGGCGGAGAAGCCGGCGATGATCATCTTCGGCTGATGCTCGCGAGCCAGACGCGCGACTTCCTCGTAGTCGATACGACCGCTCTCGTCGATGCCGTACTGCACGGCATGATAGTGCTTGCCGGAAAAGTTGGGCTTGGCGCCGTGAGTCAGGTGTCCCCCGGCGTCCAGGCTCATGCCCAGCACGGTATCGCCCGGCTTGACCAGCGCCTGGAAGACGGCGCCATTGGCCTGGGAGCCGGAGTGTGTCTGGACGTTGGCATAGCTCGCACCAAACAGTTGCTTGGCGTAGTCGATGGCCAGATCCTCGACGATATCGACATACTCACAGCCACCGTAGTAGCGCTTGCCCGGATAGCCTTCCGCGTACTTGTTGGTCAGCTGGGTGCCCTGAGCTTCCATCACCCGGGGGCTGGCGTAGTTTTCGGAGGCGATCAGCTCGATGTGTGCCTCCTGGCGAGCGACTTCCTTCTGCATCGCGTCGAACAGGGCATCATCGAAACCGGCAATCTGCATATCACGGCTGAACATCGTCGAGGGTCCTCGAAATCACGGGAAAATCGAAGTACCTATAATACCCTAGCCATGACCCCCTTTCACATGAAAGGGGATCATGGTCTGCCCCATTATTTCTCACCTTGGGTTTAGTCAGACTGAAGCACTAGCGGCTTTCGACGCTGATCGTCACGCGCTCCGTCACCCCCAGCGGATCCTTGCGATAGGTGTCGAGATTGCTCTCGGCAGGCAGGATGGCCGAGACCGTCAGCTTGCTGACCTTGCCCTCGAGCATGCCGACCAGCGCCAGCAGGATGTCCTGCACATCCTTACCCAGCATCATGCCGAAACCCCGTGCCTGAGCACGCGCCTGCTCGATATACTGCTGCTCGCTGACACCGGCCATGGCGGCCCCCACCGACGCGAGGCGGCCGAATAGCCCCCGGTTCTCGAGGTGCAGCACGACATCGCCACCCATCAGCATCACGTCTTCGACATCGTCGAGGCCGGCGAGATAGGCGGACGGCTCGACGCCCTCGGGCACCGCCACCGGGATGTCCGTATCCAGGCTCAGACGCAAGGCATCGGCGATATCGATCGCGCTCTGACTGAGCAGGATGCCACTGGCACCGTCAGCCTCCCAACGTCCCTCGAAAACGGCATCCACATCGAGTTTACCGCCACCATCGGTCAGCACATTGCTGAGCATGCGCATCTGGGTGCGCTGGTCAGCGGGCGCCAGGGCGATCATGCGATTCAGGTCCAGGCGCAAGCCATCCAGCCACAGACCACCCTCACCATCATCCATATCGCCATCGAGCCGTAGCCGGTCGACGGCCCCTACCAGTTGGTCGGTGTCGATGGCCATGTCGGACAGCAGGAGCTGGCCGATCCGCGCTTCCTCCTCGTCACCGAGATCACGCACATCGTCGAGGCGCAGCGACGCCAGGCGAAACGTCCCGGAACCCAACTCGCCGAGGCCCTTGCCGACGGCGGTCATGTCACTCACTTCGAGCCAGCCGATACGGTTCGCCGTCAGCTCGTGACCCTCGACGCGGGCGATCTCCAGACGTCCGCTGCCGCCAGCAAGGGGGGTATCATGGAGCATCTCCTCGGCGATAACCGACGTCAGGTCGATGACGATGCTATCGATAGTCAGGCCCTTGACGTGTACTGCTTCCGGCGGCAAGCCGCCGGTCAGCGGAAACACCGCCCGCGACGGTTCCTCGAAGCGCAGCCGTTCGGCACTCATCAGGATCTGGCCCGACAGGCTGTTCTCGATACTCAGACCGTCGATCTCCACAGCATCGGGAGCGTCGTAATCGCCACGCACGGTGTAGCTGTCGATCCGCACCCGTTCCCCCTGGCCGCTGTCGTAGACCAGTTCCTCGGCGACCACCCGGCTACCCAGCGACAGCAGGGGGGAAGAGACCTCGCCGATCTCCAGGGTCCCCGTGTCCCCGAACATGGCCTGCAGCTCGGCTTCCAACCGCTCGGCGCTGGCCAGCGCCGAGGTGACGGGGAACAGGACAAGGCCCAGCACCACAACCGCTGTACGACACCTATCGATACCTTTCATGGTTCACTGCCCCTGTGGCATACCCTGCCACTGATACTGTTCGTTACAGTCTATCCTGCCTGGCGGCGTCAAGCCTCCCCCAGGAGTCCCAGGCTGGCCATTGGCGTCTGGCGGCGCACGCCGCGCGACAGGACGTGGCCGATAAGGCCGATCAGCAGGGCACCGCCCACCGGCAGGGTCAGCCACAGCCCCCAGTGGAGGCGCGGCACCAGATCCAGCCAACCGAGATAGATACCGGCCGCAGCCAACTCGGCGAGCAGGGCTCCCATCAGGCCACTGGTGAAACCGAGAATCGCGAATTCGGCCCCCTGCACGCGCGAGATCAGCCGGTCGCCGGCGCCGAAGACGCGCAGCAGGCCGCTTTCATGAGCACGCATGGAGTGGCTGGCGGTGAGCGCCGCATACAGGACACTGATCCCGGCCAATAGCACGAAGGCCAGCACCAGCTCCACGGCGCGCGTGACCTGGGAGAGCAGGTCGCGGACCTGGCCGAGAATGGCCTCGACGTTGAGCAGCGAGACACCGGGAAACCGGCTGACCAGTCGCTGTAGAGTATCGCTGCGGTCGCGCGGCAGGTGGAACGCGGTGATATAGCTATGCCCGAAACGCTCCAGCACCTGGGGAGGAAAGATCACGAAGAAATTGGGCCGGAAGCTGTCCCAGTCGAGGTTGCGCAGACTGGCGATCTCGCCGGTGATCTCCTCGCTACCGATGGCGAAGGTCATGCTGTCGCCCAATTCCAGCCCCAGGCGCTCCGCCAGGCCATCCTCCACGGAAATGGGGACGCGCTGCGTCGACCGGGTGTCAGCCTCTCCATACCAGCCCGCCCCGCCGGAGCCCGTCGCCGCCAGCGAGTCGAACCACTCGCCCGCCACCACGCGATTGCCCTCGGGCAGGCGTTCGCGCCAGGTCAGGTTGAGTTCACGACGCAACGAGCCATCGCTGCGCGCCTCGGCGGGCACCGCCTCACGCGGAGGTTGGTCGTTGATGGCGATGATACGCCCGCGCACCATCGGATAGAGTGCGGTGCGATCGTCCACGGCCCCCTCGAGGCTCGCGATGAAGGCCTCGCGTTCGCCAGGTTGGATATTGATGGCGAAATAATTGGGGGTATCGTCGGGCAGCTGGGCTTGCCAGGTGGACAGCAGATCGCCACGCACCAGAGCGATCATCGCCATCGCGGCGAAGGTCACCGCGAAGGCCAGCATCTGTCCCAGGCTAGCCTGACGGCGACGCGCCAATTGCCGTGCCCCCAGGCGCATCGCCTGTCGCGAGCCACCGTTTGTACCGCCGGTGACCGCGGGAAAGCGCGCGGCGAGACGCAATACCGCGCCCAACAGCAACCAGCCCAGAATCCACAGCACCATCAGCATGGCCAGCCCACCGCCGAGCAAGCCGAAGGACAGCCACGCATCGCCGGAATAGAGCCACAGCAGCGCGCCGAAGACCAGGCTGGCCACACCCACCACCAGCCAGGCCGATGCCGGCAGGGGAGCCAGCTCGCGGCGCAGCACCTTGAGCGCGCTGACGCGCTTGAGACGCAACAGGGTGGGCCCGGCAAAACCCACCAGCACGGCCAGCGCCGTCAACACCCCCAGCCACAAGGGCAGTAGACCGGGCGGCGGCAGTTGCAACGGCAGAAAGCGCGTCAATAGCGCCAGCAGCCCGGCCTGGCCGGCCAGCCCCAGCAGCGCGCCGAGCAGCGAAGCTGCCAGCGCCAGCCACAGCAACTGGAGGGCGAACAAACGGGAAAGTTGGGCCTGGGACGCACCGAAACAGCGCAGCAGCGCGGCGGTATCCAGGTGACGCTCCACATAACGACGGGTGGCCATGGCCACTGCCACCCCGGCCAGCAGCACCGCGGCCAACCCGGCCAGGCTCAGGTACTTCTCGGCCCGCTCCAACGAACGCCCCAGGCCCGGACGATCGACACGCACATCGCGCACCTCGACGCCATTGCGCCGCAGTTGGTTCAAGCGCCCTTCCAGGCTGGCCACGGCCTCCGGCGGGCCGGCCGCCAACAGTTCGAACTCGACACGAGAGCCGGGCTGCACCAGTCCGGTGGCCTCGAGGTCGGCCAGGTTCATCATCAGGCGCGGGTTGAAACTGCTGAACCCGGCCGATTGATCGGGCTCGCGCTCGATCCAGCCTCCCACTCGGAGCGTCGCCTGCCCGACCCGAACTCGGTCACCCACGTCCACCTCGAGGAGTTGGGCCAGGCGGGGTGCCAGCCAAACCTCACCGGCGGCGGGTCCATGATCCACAAGTTCGATTCCCTCGCCGCGATCGACATGCACCTCGCCATACAGCGGGTAATGCGCATCGACCACCTTGAGACTGGCCGGCTGGAAGGCGTCCTGTTGGCTGACCATGGAGACCATATCGACCTGCTCACTGACGATCAGACCGGCGTTGCGCAACTCACGCCGCAGCGCATCGTCGAAGGGACGCGACTGCTCGAGCACCAGATCGCCGCCGAGCAACTGACCGGCCTGGCGTTCCAGGCCGCGCTCCAGACGATCGAGAAAGAAACCGATCATAGTTGCCGCGGCCACGGCCAGGGCCAGGGCCACGAACAGCGCCCGCACATCGGCGGCGCGCAGATCGCGCCGCAATCCTCGCCCCGAGAGAGCCAGCCAGTGCATGACGGACCTGGGTGCCGACCATGGCAGGCTGCGCCGCCCGTTGGCGATGCTGGACGTTGCCCTCATGCTTCCACCTCGTCGTGCTGCATGGCGACGAGACGGCCATCCTCCAGGCGCAGGCAGCGGTCACAGCGCCGTGCCAGGGCATGATCGTGGGTCACCAGGACCAGGGTAGTACCGGCCTCATGATTGAGTTCGAACAGCAGGTCGATGATTCTCTTGCCGGTGCCCTGATCGAGGTTGCCGGTGGGTTCGTCGGCGAACACCAGTTGGGGGCCGGTAACGAAGGCACGCGCCAGGGCGACACGCTGCTGCTCGCCACCGGAGAGCTGCTTGGGCAGATGGCCCAGACGCTCGCCCAACCCAACGCGGGTCAGCCAGTCGCGCCCCCGCGCCTCGCTATCGGCGAGTGGCGACAACTCCAGCGGCAGCAGCACGTTTTCCAATGCCGTCAGGGTCGGCAGCAACTGGAAGTTCTGGAACACGAAGCCTACCCGCCCGGCCCGCAGTCGGGCCCGACCGTCTTCGTCGAGACGCGTCAGCGACTCACCGAACAGGCTCAGCTCACCGCCGGATGGCGAGTCCAATCCTGCCAACAGGCCCAGCAGCGTCGACTTGCCGGCACCACTGGCGCCGAGAATCGCCAGCGTCTCACCGGGGAACACCGTGAGGTCCAGCTCACTCAGAATGGTCAGCGGTCGCTCGCCACTGGTCACCTGCTTGTTCAAGGCGCGGGCGTGTAGAATCGGAGTCGGATCGGGTCGAGAGGAATCGGACATGGTAAGAGAATTCCCTGTTTTCCTGCGTATTCCACGGAGTTCGCAGCATGTGGCTGCCCGGCTGTGGCTGGCGTCTCTGGTCTGGTTATGTCTGGCGATTGCCCCGGCGCATGCCGATTCTCGCCCCACCTTGCTGGTGATGGGCGACAGCCTGAGCGCTGCCTACGGCATCGAGCAGGATCAGGGCTGGGTCGACCTGCTGGCCGAGCGCCTTGGCGACGAGGTTCGGGTGGTCAATGCCAGCATCAGTGGCGAAACCACCTCGGGGGGCGTATCACGCTTGCCCGACCTGTTACGACAGCATGAACCCGAGTTGGTGCTATTGGAACTGGGCGGCAATGATGGCCTACGAGGCCTCCCCCCTCGCCAGATGCGCAGCAACCTGGCCGAGATGATCGAGGCCAGCCAGGATGCCGGGGCCGAGGTACTGCTGCTGGGCATCGACATTCCTCCCAACTACGGCCAGGCCTATCGCGAGGCGTTCCGGGCAGTCTACACCGGCCTCGCCGAAACCTACGAGGTACCACTGGTGCCCTTCATCCTCGAGGACATTGCCCTCGACGAGACATTGATGCAGGGCGACGGCATCCATCCCACCGCCGCCGCTCAACCACGCATCCTCGACAATGTCTGGCCCGCACTCGAAGCGCTGCTGGAACGTCATGACCTCATGTCGCTGGCCGATCAGGATTGAGGGGCGGGAGTGGGGGCTCTCTGCCACTGCTGCAGCCCCAGTCCTCCAAGAATCAACACCAGGCCGATCAAGGTCGAGAACAGGATCGGCTCACCGACGATGAAGAACAACAACACCAACGAAACCGGCGGCGCCAGGAAGATCAGATTGGCGACCTTGGCGGTGCGTGAAATCCGCTGTACCGCCAGTTGCCACAGCACGAAGGCGAGGCCCATCTCGAACAGTCCCACATAGACTCCCGCCCCCAGCCCGGCCCAGCCGTACCACTCGAATCCCGGCCCCACTATCACGATGGCCGTGAGGATCGGCAGGCCGGCGCTGAAGTTCTGCCACTGAGCGACCAAGGGTGGACGGTGGTCACGGGCATTGAGCAGCCAGTACAAGGCCCATAGCAGGGTGGAGGCCAATGCCAGGGCGACTCCCAGCGGATCGGCGAATGCGACATCGAACACCGTACCGCGGGTGGCGATCACCCATACCCCGGCATAGGCGATCAACCCGGCGACGATATCGAGGCGGGTCAAGCGTTGGCCGAGTATCGGCACGGCGAGAAACGCCATCGCCAGGGCCCAGGTGTAGTTGAGTGCCATGGCTTCCTGGCCGGGCAGCCGATCGTAAGCGGCGAACAGCACCAGGTAGTAGGCCACCGGATTCATCAATCCCGCCCAGGCCGCGGTGCGCCAGCCATGGCGCAGTGCCTGCCCCATCAACCCTTGGCGACTCACCAGCACGCCCATCAGCAGCCATGAAACCAGCGCGGCGATCCACATCAGTTCCACCGGCGACATGTAGGACAATGCCACCTTGAAGGCGGTGGCCACGGTCGACCACAGGGCTACGGCCCCCAGTCCGCACAGCATGGCCTGACGATCCTGTGTCATTTTCACTCCCTAGTCTATCGCCTCGAGCGGCGAGCCCCGGTCGCGAGCGGCTCGAAGCTCGAAGCTCGAAGCTCGAAGCTCGAAGCTCGAAGCTCGAAGCTCGAAGCTCGAAGCTCGAAGCTCGAAGCTCGAAGTCAGATTATCGATCGATGTGACCCAGGTCACGCTCGGGGTCGAGGCGGTCGCGCACCCGCTGCTTGAGGGTCTTGATGTCCGGGAATCCACCATCGCGCTTGCGCTCCCAGATGACCTCGTCGTCGAAACGAATCTCGAAATGCCCACCATGGCTGGGCACCAGCGCCACTTCCTCGAGCGCTTCGCCGAAGGTCGAAAGCAGCTCTTGGGCATACCAGCCGGCACGCAAGAGCCATTGGCACTGCGTGCAATAGTGCAGACGAATTCGCGCCATGTGTCATGCTCCTGCACAAGGGATGTCGGTGCATGATACCAAGATACGAGGTGTTCGCGCGCCGACACCCGCCCAGCCTTCCGGTTTACCGTCAGTTGCCAATTTTTTCGCCCTCCCCCCTTGTTCTTCCTCGAATCTGACGTTATAAGGCCATCAGGCGCCGCCAGGCGTCCGATGGCGCCCTCCAGGCTCTTGACGAATTGCGTCCAAGCGCTTGTGCTATAGGGTGTAATGTCAGAATCAGGGTCATGGGAGGGCATCGCATGAGCCGAGAACATCTTGTCAACGACCCCCAAGACGACGAGCAGGAATTCTTCGACGCCGTCAACGACGAACACTATACCCGCTCACGCCCCAGCAGCCGCGCCGATACCCTTCGCGCGCGTCGCCGGGTCGAAGCATTGCTCGAGGAACGCCGCCTGAAACGAGCCATCGAGGATGACTGGTCGCTGGACCTGGACGACGAGGAAGAAGAGTAGAACCGACCAGGTTGACGACCACTCAATGGGCGCTGCGGCGCCCATTGTCGCTTGAGGGGACTGGCCTTTCGGAGTGACGACCACTATCATCGATGGCCACTGATAACCCCCAACCCAAGTGGATGTCCATGGCGCAATACGTCTACACCATGAATCGGGTGGGCAAGGTCGTGCCCCCCAAGCGCGAGATTCTCAAAGACATCTCGCTGTCCTTCTTCCCTGGTGCCAAGATCGGCGTGCTGGGCCTCAACGGCGCGGGCAAGTCGACCCTGCTGCGGATCATGGCCGGCGTCGATACCGAATACAACGGCGAGGCTCGCCCGATGCCGGGTCTCAATGTCGGTTACCTGCCGCAGGAGCCGCAACTCGACGATGACAAGAACGTTCGCGAGACCGTCGAGGAAGCGCTGGCCGAACTCAAGGAGGCTCAGGAAAAGCTCGATGCCGTCTACGCCGCTTATGCCGAGCCGGACGCCGACTTCGACGCCCTGGCCGCCGAGCAGGCTCGCCTGGAGAACCTGATCGAGGCTGCCGACGCGCACAATATCGAGCGCAAGTTGAACGTCGCCGCCGATGCCCTGCGCCTGCCGCCGTGGGAAGCCAGGGTCGGCAATCTGTCAGGGGGCGAGCGTCGCCGCGTGGCTTTATGTCGTCTGCTGCTGTCCAATCCGGACATGCTGCTGCTCGATGAGCCCACCAACCACCTGGACGCCGAATCGGTGGCCTGGTTGGAGCGCTTCCTGCATGACTATCCCGGTACCGTGGTCGCCATTACCCACGACCGCTACTTCCTCGACAACGTGGCTGGCTGGATTCTCGAGCTCGACCGCGGCCATGGCATCCCCTTCGAGGGCAATTACTCCCAGTGGCTGGAATCCAAGGAGAAGCGCCTGGAGCAGGAAGCCAAGCAGGAAGCCTCGCGCCAGAAGGCCATCAAGCACGAGCTCGAGTGGGTGCGCAGCAACGCCAAGGGTCGCCAGGCCAAGAGCAAGGCGCGTCTCAATCGTTTCGAGGAGATGCAATCCGGTGACTTCCAGAAGCGCAACGAGACCAACGAGATCTACATTCCGCCCGGTCCACGCCTGGGCGACAAGGTCATCGAGCTCCATGACGTAGCGAAGCGCTTCGACGACAAGCTGCTCTACGAAGACCTGTCGTTCAGCGTGCCCAAGGGGGCCATTGTGGGTCTCGTCGGCGGCAATGGCGCCGGCAAGTCGACGCTGTTCAAGTTGATCACCGGCCAGGAGCAGCCCGATAGCGGCGAGGTGGTGCTCGGTGACACCGTGGATATCGCCTATGTCGAGCAGCTACGCGATGCCCTCGACAACAAGCAGACGGTGTGGCAGGCGGTGTCCGACGGCCAGGACATCCTCAACATCAACGGTTACGAAGTGTCCTCGCGAGCCTACGTGGGCCGCTTCAACTTCAAGGGCAACGACCAGCAAAAGCGTCTCTCCGAACTCTCCGGTGGCGAACGCGGTCGCCTGCAGTTGGCCCAGACGCTGAAACAGGGCGCCAACGTGCTGCTGCTCGACGAGCCGTCCAACGACCTCGATATCGAGACCCTGCGCGCCCTCGAGGAAGCCCTGCTGGCCTTCCCCGGCTGCGCCATGATCATCTCCCACGATCGCTGGTTCCTCGACCGCGTCGCGACTCATATCCTCGCCTTCGAGGGCGACTCCCAAGCAGTGTTCTTCGAGGGCAATTACACCGACTACGAGGAAGACCACAAGAAGCGTGTCGGCAACGACACCCCGCATCGGGTCAAGTACAAGCGTATCGACGCCTGAACGGCTTCGCCGGAGTTGGAAGAACGCCCGCTTCGCGGGCCTAAGCTTGAAGCTGGAAGAAAACCCCACGGCCGAGAGGTCAGTGGGGTTTTCTTTCTTCCCGCTTGAAGCGAAGCTTCGCTTCAGTAGAGCTTGGGTTCGCCTCGCGGCCGGGTCTTGAAGCGCCGATGCAGCCACAGATACTGCTCGGGGCGCTTGCGGATGGCGTGCTCGATAAAGGCATTGACCCGGGTGGCATCCGTTACCTCGTCGCCGCTGGGGAAGTCCTCCAACGGCGGCAAGTACTCCAGGGTATAAGTGCGGTTATCGGGGTTGCGGTGAAACATCAGCGGCATGACCGGTGCCCCGGTCAGGCGAGCGATCTTGGCGGTGAGCTTGATCGTGGCGGCATCCACACCGAAGAATGGCGCGAACACGCTGACCCCGCGACCGAAATCCTGATCCGGCGAATACCACACCTGGTGCCCCGACTTGATGCGCCGCACCACGCCGCGTAGATCGTGGCGATCGATGGCGGTGCCGAAGATACGCTGGCGGGCGCGCGTCATGAAGCGTTCGAACAAGGGATTGTCGTGGGGCCGGTAGACCACATCGGCGGGAAAGAACAGCGAATGCAAGGCACCACCGAGATCCAGGGTGGAGAAGTGCACGCCGATGATCAATGCTCCCTTGCCCTGGGCCTGAACGCGGGCCATGTGCTCCTGCCCCTTGAAGACCACCCGGTGCCGAAGATGCTCGGGGTCACGGCACCAGCCGGTGGCGGTCTCCAGGATACCGATACCGTTGGCGATGAAGGTTTCGCGTACCAGCGCTCGACGTTCGTCCTCGCTCTTTTCGGGAAAGCACAGCCGCAGATTGGTCTCGGTGATGTGCCGACGGCGCCGGGCCAGACGCCAGGCCAGCAGGCCGATGGCCTTGCCGACAACGAGCTTGGCCCGCCACGGCAGCCAGGCACACAGATGCATCAGGGCAATGGCCAACCAGGTCGGCCAATAACGCGGATGAGCGAAGGACGCGGGATAGTGAGACTTGGCCATGCACGGGGCAGATCCCCGTTATCGAGGATCTCTCCTGTTTCAGTCGTGGGCATTCGGGTGGCGGACCGCCCCCGCCGGGGCACCATGATAGCGCCTCGGCACCCGTGGCAGTACCCCGGTAAGCAAGGTATAGCTAATGGTATCGCAATGGCGAGCCACTTCATCCACCGACAGGCGCTCGCCGCCTGCTGCCTGCCCCCACAGGATCACAGGGCTGCCGATCCCGGCCTCGGGGATTTCGGTAATGTCGACCGTCAGCATGTCCATCGACACCTTGCCGGCGATCGCGGTGCGTCGACCATTGACCAGTACCGGCGTGCCATCCACGGCGTGACGATCGTAGCCATCACCATAGCCGCAGGCCACCACGCCAATCCGTGAGGGACGCGGGGCTTGCCAGCGGCCGGCGTAACCAACCGGCTCACCGGTGTCCAGCTCACGGACGGCGATGATCTCCGAGCGCAGCGTCATGACCGGCGCGAGACGGCGGCTGGCGTCGTTGGGCGCCTCCAGCGGATCGCTGCCATAGAGCATCACACCGGGGCGATTCCAGGCGCCATGAGCCTCCGGCCAGGCCAGGGTCGCCGGAGAATTGGCCAGGCTGGTGGGAGCGCCCAAGCGCTTCGCCAGTGCCTCCAGCAAGTCGAGTTGATGGCGAAAATAGGTCGAGTCCGGGGCATCGGCGGTGGCGAAATGGCTCATCAGATGCAGGTCGCTGACCCGGTCGGGTGCGGCGGCCAGACGCGCCCAGACCTGCTCGGCGCGGTGGGGACCGAAACCCAGACGATGCATGCCGGAGTCCACCTTGAGCCATGTCGGAATCGGCCGCCGTGGCCGATAGGCCAGCATCGCTTCGAGTTGCCAATCGCTATGCACCACGGTCCACAGCCCCATGGCATCGACGGCTTCCAGTTCGCACGCCTCGAAGATGCCTTCCAGCAGCACGATGGGCGTGTCGATACCTGCCTCGCGCAGCACGCTCGCTTCCTCGAGGCAGGCTACGGCAAAAGCCGGTGCCAAGTCACTCAGGGCGCGTGCACAAGGCACCGCCCCATGGCCATAGGCATCGGCCTTGAGCACGGCCACGGCCCGACTGTGCGGTGCCAGGTCGCGGGCCAGACAGTAATTGTGGCGCAAAGCGTCGAGATCGATATCGGCGATCAGCGGCCGGGCCATGAGAGTTCTCCTGAAGTGAAACGACGATGACAGCAGGCGACGATTATTTGCTATTTGAACGCCAATTTCACCGGCCAACTACCCAAAAATCAGCCAATTCCTAGAAAGCAGCACTAAATTTTCAAGCATTGACAGCCGAATCATTCCTGGAACTGTGGGCGGACCCCGATATTGATCACTCGGTCGCTGCTGCCCGCATTGTCGCCGGGCAACTCCAGCAACACGGCCTGGTCGGCCCGCAACCACTCATTGACCGAACGAATCGCCTCGACATCGAGCACCCCCGCCTGCTGACGCAGGTTGAGCAGGGCCAGCACATAGTCGTAACGCGCCTCGGCATGGTCGGCAATCGCCGTGAACAGGCTCTGCTCAGCGTTGAGAACATCGACGATATTGCGCGTGCCGACTTCATAGCCCGAGCGGGTCGCCTCGAGGGCGCTCTGGTTGGAGATGATCGCCTGCCGTCGTGCCTCGACGGTGTCCACGGCGTTGCTGGCCTGGGTATAGAGCGAGCGCACCTGCTGAACGGTCTCGCGGCGCTGGGCCTCGAAGTCGTACTGACTGGCTTCCAGATCGAAGGTGCTCTGACGGATCTGAGAACTGGTGGACCCACCGGTATAGATCGGCATGCTGGCACGTACACCAAGCTGGCTGCTCGAGTCATACCCGCTCAGTTGCTCGCTGTCGCTGTCGGCGTACTGATAATTGGCGAAGGCTTCCACGAGGGGAAGTCGCGTCGCGCGGGATACCTCGACACCACTGCGCGCCACCTCTACCCCGGCTTGCGCCACCAGCAGCGTCGGGCTGTTGTCCAGCGCACGCTCTACCCAGGCGTCACGGCCGGCGGGCTCGGGCACTTCAATGGGCAGTTCGTCAGCCAAACCATCGATACTAGCGTAGCGCTGGCCCGTCAGGCGCTCCAGGGCCTCGAAGCTGACCTGCATGGCTCCTTCGGCCGCGATTCGCTGGGCACGCGCCAAGTCATACGAAGCCTGGGCTTCGTGAACATCGGTAATCGCCACCAGCCCCACCTCGAAACGCCCACGAGCCTGCTCGAGCTGGCGAATGATAGCCGCTTCCTGGGCCTGGCGGGCAGCCAGAACATCGTGGGCACGCAGGATCTCGAAATAGGCTTCGGCGACATCGAACAAGAGCTGCTGTCGGGTCGCCTCGAGCGACAGGGCCTGCTGATCGACCTGACGCTCGGCACGCTCGAGCTGCGCCCGATTGCTGGCGTCGAACAGCGCCTGGGAAGCGTCGAGGTCGACGCTGGCGAGGTTGAGGCGATCCTCTTCGAGCAAGGAGAGGCTGTCGGTGAAATCGCCTTGGCCGCCGCTGGAGAAGCCATTCTCCTGGCTGCTGTAGGTGCGGTTGTGCGAAGCATTGGCGCTGGCACTGACCTGGGGCAGCAAGGTCCCCCGCTGGGCATCGCGACCCGCCTCGACGCTGCCGAAACCGGCCCGCGCCGATGCCAGCGTGGCATCGTTGTCCAGGGCGTCGCGGGTGATGGACCATAGATCGGCGGCATGTGCCGGGCCGGCCAGCAGAGTTACCGCCAGCAGGGGCAAGGACAGGCGCGAAGCGCATGACGGGAGGATGACGGACGACATGAATGTTCCTTCTGCAAGCGGCGGATACTGCACACGCCCCGGCCAGTGTGCCAGCGATTCGTGCAAGGAACATGCAACCATCACCGGTCGCGCGTGACGCCCCTGCCCCTCATACGGGGCGTCACGGCCATGTCAGTGATGGACGACCATCGGAATGGGAATTACTCGAAGATGGCATCCAGTGACAGGCCTTGCTTTTCCAGCACCCGGCGCAGCTTCTTCAGGGCCTCGACCTGGATTTGGCGAACGCGCTCACGAGTCAGCCCGATCTCTTCACCTACCTCTTCCAACGTGGCAGCCTCATGACCACGCAGACCAAAGCGCCGCACCACCACTTCCATCTGCTTCTCGGTGAGCTCAGCCAGCCAGTCGTCGACATGTTGCTTGACATCGACATCCACCAGTGACGACTCGGGGCCCAGGTCGTTGTCATCGGCGAGGGTCTCGATCAGTGGCTTGTCGCTCTCGCCACCCATGGGGTAATCCACCGACGAGACACGCTCGTTGAGTCCCATCATCTTCTTGACGGTCGACACCGGCTTGTCGAGGAAGTCGGCGATTTCCTCCGGCGTGGCCTCATGGTCGAGCTTCTGGGTGAGCTCACGAGCGGCCCGCAGGTAGATATTGAGTTCCTTGACCACATGAATGGGCAAGCGGATGGTGCGCGTCTGATTCATCAGCGCCCGTTCGATGGTCTGGCGAATCCACCAAGTGGCATAGGTCGAGAAGCGAAACCCACGCTCCGGGTCGAATTTTTCCACCGCTCGGATCAACCCCAGGTTGCCCTCCTCGATCAGATCGAGCAGTGACAAGCCACGATTGAGATAGCGCCGCGCAATCTTCACCACCAGGCGCAGGTTGGATTCGATCATCCGGGCCCGCCCCGCTGGGTCACCCTGCTGGGCGAGGCGGCCGTAATGAACCTCCTCCTCGGGTGTCAGTAGCGGCGAAAAACCGATCTCGTTCAAGTAGATCTGAGTGGCGTCGAGGCTGTGATGATACTGGTTCTCCTCTCGACTCAGCGCCTTCTCGAATTCCTGCTCATCCTTGGCGCTGACCTCGTCGTCATCGTCGTCAACGTCCAACTCTTCATCAATGGCGTCGAGGTCCACTTCCTGAAGGTCCCGTTCGAGCATGCTCATGTCGCTACCCCGTTCGATGCTACCCAGAAACACGGCCGTCGCACTATGCTGACCTGCCCCGCCGCAAGGCAAAAGCCGTTACTTGTTATTTTGCGATGCAAGCCGTCGCTCAACGCGACGGCAGGAATTCCAAGGGGTCCTGAGGCTGGCCATCCCGGCGCACCTCGAAATGCAGTTTGACTCCATCGGCATCCGTGTCGCCCATGGTGGCAATCACCTCGCCGGCTTCGACCACGTCGTTCTCCCTGACTCTCAGGCTATCGTTATGTGCATAGGCACTAAGATAGCGATCGTTATGCTTCAACAGAATCAGATTACCGTAGCCTCGCACACCGCTGCCCGCATATACCACGATTCCGGGTCCGGCTGCCTTGACAGGTTGCCCCTTTTGCCCGCCGATATCAATGCCGGCTGTGATACTCGAGCCTTCACCAAAACGTCCCAGTAGCGTCCCATCGGCGGGCCACTGCCAGGGCACCGTCTCCACGGGAGTGTATGTCCGGCGGGCATTTTCACTTTCCGACGGCTGGGACTCACCGGCCACGGCGGTACCGGCATCCGGCTGTTGCTGTTGCTGTTGCTGTTGCTGTTGCTGTTGCTGTTGCTGTTGCTGTTGCTGTTGCTGTTGCTGTTGCTGTTGCTGAACAGTATCGCGCGTCGCCGATGACGGCTGTGTGTCAGCCCCCACTTGTTCCGCAGGTTGGGGGGCCACCGTGCCCACTTCGGGCGACGGCTGCTGCGGTGGCTCGGCAGCCTGCTGGCGAGCGGCCAGCGCTTCGCGCTCGGCGATGTCGCGCTCACTGAGCTGTCCACTGGCTCCCGGACTGTCGTAATTGAAAATTGGCCCGGGCGCACTGGCGGTCTCACCCGGCGCCGCTTGCTGTCCTCCTGCAGCGGCAGCGGCTCCGAGCGCCGACTCGCTGGCTCCCGATTCCTCGAGCGGACGCGCGGTCAGCTGACGATTACGCTCGATGGCCTCTTCGTCCGGCGCCAACCAGTCGGGGCTGCCGCTATTGTCGACGTCGATGGCGCCGCTGACCTGGGCCCCGGATGCATCCGGTGCCGACGTCGCTGCATTCGCTCCCGTGCCACCGGAGGCATCGAGACGCAATTCCTGCCCCGGCTGCAGCCGATAGGGCGGGGCGATGTTGTTGAGTTGTGCCAGGGCGCGGAAATCCATGCCGTGGCGCCAGGCGATTCCATACAGAGTGTCACCGGACTCCACGGTATAGGTGCTCGCCTGCGCCTGCTCACGGCTCAACGTCAAGTCACGCACCTGCACCTGGGAGGCACCCTCCTGCTGGGCAGCGCAACCTGCCATGCTCAACGCCATGGCGGAAATCAACAGAGCCTTACGCATCGGAGCCTTCCTCCTTGTGGGGGTGTGCCTGGGAGTTACCGGGCTGTCTGCCAACCACCAGGACCAATATCAAACCGGCCAGCATCAATGCCAGCACACCGAATAGCTGCGCGGACTCTCCGGTCAACAGCGCATAATCATTAGGCAATAGGTAGCGATAATCCAGAGGGATTATCTGATCATCCGGCCCCAGTTGATAACTGACAAGTTCACGCCACGGCCACAATGTCGGCAACGACCCCAGGATGAAGCCGATCAGCAGTTGCAACGTCGCCGTATGGAAGTGGCGCAGCAGCCACGACAATAACCGCGAGAAGAAGAACAGGCCAATAGCACAGCCCACGGCAAACTGGGCGATCAGGGTCAGATCGAAGCTCTTGATGCCTTCCATCACCGTGCCATAGAGCCCCATGGTCAGTAGCAGGAAGCTGCCCGACACTCCGGGCAACAGCATCGCACTGATGGCGATGCTTCCCCCAACCACCAGCATCAGTGAATCCGCCCCCAGGGTGGAAACGAAGGGCATCAGCGCGGGCAGCATCCTGGCCAACACCAACCCCACAGCCAATGGCAGCACGTGCCACCACCGCCAGTCCGGGAGGCTACGGCTGACCACCACGGCCGAGGCCGCGACCAGGCCGAAGAAGAAAGCATCCAGCAATAGGGCATGCTCGGCCATCAGGTAGGTCACCAGATGCGCCACGCTGATCAGGCTGGCCGCGATACCGGCAAGCAGCGGCACCAAGAATGCCAGGTTGAGGTGCGTGGCAAGCCTCGCCCAGCCGCCACGACGCCAGGCCATGAAGGCAGCGGGGCCAAACTGCTTGATGGTATGGATCAACTCTTCGTAGATACCGGTGACGAAAGCGATGGTCCCTCCCGACACGCCGGGAACCGCATCGGCCGCCCCCATGCCGGCACCCTTCAGAAAGATGGAATACGAACGCTTCAACGAATAACTCCTTGTAACAACGGGACGAAGCGCACCGGTTCCAGGCGTTGGTAGTCGAAGGTGTCGCCGTGACGGCACACCTGCGTCAACCACTGACTGCCATCGGCCTCTTCCAGTGGCGTGATCAGTCTCCCCCCATCCGCGAGCTGGGCCAGTAGCACTTCGGGCAATTCGCTGGCACAAGCCGTCAACAGGATGACATCGAACGGCGCCGCTTCGGGCCAGCCGTGGCCACCGTCGGCGAGACGCAACCGCACATTGAAGACCTTGAGCCGGCGCAGACGTTCACCGGCACGACGGTACAGCGCCGTAATTCGTTCGATCGACCACACTTCCGGCACCAGTCGCGAGAGAATCAGCGTCTGATAACCGGATCCGCTGCCGACTTCCAGCACACGCTCGGGTGCTTCATTGATCACTAGCTCGGTCATCCGCGCCACGATCCATGGCTGCGATAGGGTCTGGCCATGCCCGATCGGCAGGGAGGTATCCTCATAGGCACGGTGGGACAGGGCCTCGTCGAGAAACAGGTGGCGCGGCTCCCGACCCATGACCGCCAGGACGCGGGGATCTTCAATGCCATTGGCTCGCAGGCGAGCCACCAACCGATCACGGGTGCGTTGCGATGTCATGCCGACACCGCGAAGTTCATGTGAGTGCATCCAACCAGCCCTGAACGTCATCCAGTGCCGCATGCCGGGTCAGGTCGGTCTGCAGCGGCGTAATCGATACGAAGCCCGCCTCCACGGCGGCGAAGTCGGTATCCGGGCCATCATCGGCATTCTCGCCGACGGCGGCGATCCAGTAACGCTCCCGACCGCGCGGGTCCTGGATCTTGAGCGGCCGTGCTGCAGGGCCGCGATACCCCAGCCGCGTGACCCGGAAGCCGCGAATTTCATCCCAGGGCAAATCCGGTACGTTGACATTGAGCAGGCTACGCGGTGGCAGCGACAGCAGGTCGGCGGCCCCGATCAGGCTTGCCGCGACACGCCCGGCGGTTTCGAAATGGCGGTCACCGACCAGCGACATGGCGATCGCCGGCATGCCCAGATTGCGTCCCTCCATGGCGGCGGCGACAGTCCCCGAATAGAGCACATCGTCGCCCAGGTTGCCGCCATGGTTGATTCCCGAGATCACCAGATCCGGTTTCTCGTCCCACACGCCATTGACTCCCAGGTATACACAGTCGGCCGGCGTGCCATCGACGCTGTAAAAGCCGTTATCGAGATCGTTCAGGGCCAACGGACGGGTCAGGGTCAGCGAATTGCTGGCACCGCTCTTGTCACGATCCGGTGCCACTACCCGCACACGAGCATGCGGACATAATGCCTCATAGAGCGCTCGCAGTCCCGGAGCATGCACGCCATCATCATTGGACAGCAATAGTTTTCGCATCGTCTCTCCCTGAGCACATGAATCGCCCGACACCACGGGCCGGTACGATGTTACAAACTGGAATGTGCCATCAACTCACGCAATACCGATGTGGCAAAGGCGCCGCGAGGTAGTTCAAAGTCCAATATCAGGGCATCTTCGTGGCGTCTCAACGACGGCGCGCCAAGGCGGACGCGCAATGCCCGCCGCGCCATGCGCACCCCGGCTCGCTGCAGCCCATCGCACAAGGCCGGCTCGTCGACGGGCAGTTGCCCTTCAACGGCCGCCGCCTCGGCCTGGCTCGCCAGACGACCGCTCCCCCACAGTACGCCACTAGGGTGCACATCCAGGCGCTGTGCACGCCCACGCAGTTCGTCATCGACGATCTCGGCCAGGAACTGGCTGGCCGTGCCGTCGAGAATCAGCAGCTCGCCAGGCAGTGGTGACGCCCAATTGCCCGCCGCCAGACGCCGAGCCAGCAACGTATTGAACAGATAGCTTCGCGCCGTGGAAAGCAGCATCCCCTCCCGGTCGTCGCGTTTGCGCCAGCCGCGCGCAAGCACCGCCCTCGCCTTGACCAGATTCCGGCCCGCCGGTCCAAAGCGCTGCGGGCCGAAGTAATTGGGCACACCATGCTCGCACAACCACTGCCAACGCTCCTCCACGGCAGGATCACGCACTACCTCCCCAGTCAGGCGCAGCGTGAAGCGATTGGCACGATGCACGCCTCGCTTGAGCTTGCGCGGATGGCGCACCTGTTCGAGCAACGTCACCGGCGTCTCCGCCAGCCGGGAGACCAGATCCTGTGGCGCCGCTCGCCCGGGCAAGTGTACCGACAACCATTGCCGCGTCACCGCCACCCGATCCTTCATGCCGGAATAGCCGATGTCACGCAGTGACACCTCGCAGGCCCGGGCCAGGCGCCGGGCCAACTCCAGCGTGGTCAGATCGCGCTTCTCCACCCACAACCAGAGATGTTCGCCCTCCCCCTCCGGCGAGAAGCCCAGGCATTCCTCGACGCGGAAATCCTCGGGTGTGGCACGATAGTCACCGCTGCAGGGTGGTCCGCCCATCACCGCATCCAGCGCCCTTGGCCAGGCGGGCGGCCAGGACGGTACCATCGAGATCGTAGTCTCGCTCACGACTCGCCCTCCGTGGCCTGCAACAACACCACCGCCTCTGCGGCGATTCCCTCGCCACGCCCGGTGAAGCCCAGACGTTCGGTCGTCGTGGCCTTGACGTTGACGACGCCCGATTCGACCCGCAGATCGCTGGCGATCCGCCTGCTCATGGTCTCGATATACGGGGCCAGCTTGGGCGCCTGGGCGATCAGGGTGGCATCCAGGTTGCCGATCCGGTAGCCCCGCTCCGCCACCAGCGCCACCACCTGGCGCAACAGCACCCGACTGTCGGCTCCCGCCCAGGCCGGATCGGTATCGGGAAAATGCCGACCGATGTCACCCAGGCCGCAGGCTCCCAGCAAGGCATCGCAGATCGCGTGCAGCAACACGTCGCCGTCGGAGTGAGCGACGAAGCCATGGGAGAAGGGAATTTCGACGCCACCGATCATCAGATGATCGCCGGTACCGAATCGATGCACATCGAAGCCATGGCCGATTCTCAGGGTCATGTCAGCTCTCTTGCCGGAAGTCGGAAATGGGGGACGTGGGCACCGTGTCCAATGCGGCCTGCACGGCGAGAATATGCGCCGCCAGAGCCAGATCCTCGGGATGGGTGATCTTGAGGTTATCGCGCCGCGCTACCACCAGCCGCGGCGAGCCCCCCAGGGCCTCCACTGCCGACGACTCGTCGGTAACCGTTATGCCGTGGGTGCGCGCCGTCTGCAGGGCATCGCACAACAGGCGGTATCGGAACCCCTGGGGAGTCTGCGCCTGCCACAACCCATCGCGCGACTCGGTAGTGCTCACCCGGTCATGACCATCGTCGCGCTTCATGGTATCGGCCACCGGAACGGCCAGCAGCGCTCCGTCGGGAGACTCGTCCAGCACGGCGAGCAGGTGCCGTAGGTCCTCGACGGTGACACAAGGGCGCGCCACATCGTGCACCATCACCAAGTCATCGTCGGCCGCTTCTTCGGCGAGCGCCGCCAGGGCATTGGCGACCGAGTCCGCCCGCTCGACACCACCCGGCACGCGGCGCCAGTCGGCGAAAGGCACCCAGGCGGGGTCGAACCAGCGATCCTCGGCATCCAGGCAGAGACAGAGTCCAGCCTCGGGAGCGGCCCGATGCAGCCGGCACAGCGTATGTGCAAGCACCGGTTTCCCATCGAGCTCGAGGTACTGCTTGGGGCGATCGCCCCTCATGCGCCTGCCCCGCCCCGCGGCCGGCACGATCCACCACAATCGGCTCATGGACGAGCCTCCTCGGTCGCCACGCCCGGCACCCAGAAGAACTGCTCATCCTCGCGCACCATGCCGATATCGCTGCGCCCACGCTCCTCGATGGCATCGAGCCCGGTCTTCAGGTCCATCACCTCCGCCGCCAGGCGCTGGTTGCGGGCACGCAGCGGACGATTCTCGGCCTCCAAGGCATCGGCACGCGCACGGATCTGCCCAAGTTCCCGCAGCCCTCCCTCACCGAACCACAGGCGGTACTGCAACAATACAAGCAGAGCAATCAACACGATGGTGAGCCACTTCAACATCCCGGCATCCTGTTGGGAAACACGATGCCAGGCATTATGCCATCATCGCCCCTCGTTGCGCAGAGTCGTGAACCGCTGACGTCACTCGGCGTTACGTCCGCTTGAAAGGCAGGGACTGACTGACCCGACGTCGGTACGCCGTGATGTACCGGCGCTCCTCGTCACAAAAACGCGCGACGGCATCGCGCAACCGGGGATCGGCAATATGGTGCAAGGAGCGCAGACGACGCGGCGCGAACCCCCGTGCCAGCTTGTGCTCGCCCTGCGTGCCAGGATCGAAACGACGCAGCCCCTGCGCCAGGCAATGCTCGATGCCTTGGTAGTAACAGGCCTCGAAGTGCAGGCAGTCTGCCTCCACCTCACTGCCCCAGTAGCGTCCATAGAGGGTATGACGCCCCTGCAGGCATAACGCCGCAGCCACCGCTCGCCCCGCGAGACGTGCCTGGATCAACACCAGTGCCTCGGGCATGGTCGCGAGCAGGCGTTCGAAGAACTCCAGGCTCAGATAGCCCTGCCGGCCACGTTCGAGGTAGGTGATCTGATAGCAACGATAGAAATTCGCCAACGCCTCATGATCGATTTGCTGACCGACCAGACGCCGCAGTTGCAGCCCTTGATCGGCGACGATCCGCCGTTCACGACGAATCTCCTTGCGTCGTTTGGAGGTCAGGGCGGCGAGAAAGCCCTCGAAATCGCCATAACCGGCATCCTGCCACTGGAACTGTACGCTATGGCGTTCGAGCAATGTCGGATGCGACGCTTGCCAGGCGTCGAGTTCCTCATCCTCGGCGAACAACAGGTGCCAGCTCGACAGTTCCCTGTCTTCCCAGGCACTCGCCAGCAATTCTCGGGCCACGAAAGGATCGACCCCGGAGGCCAGTGCCAGGCGAGGCCCCGGCGCCGGTGTGAAGGGAATGGCCGTCACTGCCTTGGGATAATAGTGGCCACCGGCCCGCTCCCAGGCGTCGGCCCAGGCCCAGTCGAAGACGTATTCACCGAAGGAGTGATACTTGTGGTAACACGGCATCACGCCCACCAGGTCGCCACCACGCCATAGACTCAAGTGGCGCGGCACCCACCCGGTCCGAACGCTAGCGGCACCGCTGGCCTCGAGCGCGTGCAGGAATTCATGCCGCAGGAACGGATAGGCATCGCCGACCAGGGCATTCCAGGCGGCAGCGGGCAATGCCTCGATGGTGGACACGGCCTGCAATGACAAACCAGCGCGCATTCCCTTCACCTCTCGGCCGCCCTCAAAGCCAAGAGAAAAGCATGCCCGGCAGGGCACTGCCAAGTGCCTGTCCCGGCATTCGCATCAATGCAAGGCTTGCTGCACCCGATTGCGTCCCAGGCGCTTGGCAGCATAGAGCCCCATGTCGGCGCGATGCAGCAAGGCATCCATGGACTCGTCGCGACGCCGCTCGGCGATGCCGAAACTAACGGTAAAGCTGAGCCATTGACCATGGAATTCGACACGTACCTGTTCGAACTTGCTACGCAGCCGCTCGGCAAGCACCAGCGCTTCCTGCAACGACTGTCCATTCAATATCAAAGCGAATTCCTCGCCCCCGATACGACCGAAGATGTCCTTGGCACGCAGCGTCGTTCGACACACCTCCCCCAGACAGGCCAGTACCAGATCGCCGGCGGCATGTCCCCATGAATCATTGGTGGCCTTGAAGTGGTCGATATCGAACAGCACGACGGACAGCCGGGCGTTGGTATGGTCGGCCGCCTCGAGCGAGCTCTCCAGGCAACCCATGAAGGCAGCACGGTTGAGTGCCCCGGTCAGGCTGTCGGTGGTCGACAGTTCGTGGAGACGCATGTCGCGTCGCTTGCGATCGGTGATGTCACGGGCCACGGCCAGCAGCCACTCGTAGCGCCTGTTGAGTGGGCTGACATAAGGCGAGCAACTGGTTTCCAGCCAGATGTAGTGCCCATTGGCATGGCGAACTCGTACCTCGAGCCGCAACACCTCCCCGCGACAGGCCGCCTCATGCAACAAGCGCTGCACGCGCGGGGCATCATCCGGCGGCAGCAAGGTGACCAACGCCTGCGACTCCAGCTCCTCCGCAGCGTAACCCAGCACCTGGCTCACCGACGGTGAAACGAATCGGCAGATGCCATCGGCATCCATCATGATAATCAGGTCGGACACGTGCTCGACGATGAAACGATAACGACGCTCGCTCTCCATCAAGGCAAGTTGCGAGCGCTTATGCTCAGTGATGTCCTCGCAGAAGCCGTGCCACAACACGCTGCCATCTCGTTCCCGCTGAGGGGTGGCGTGGCCATGAACCCAACGAATGCCCCCTTGAGGATGGCAATAGCGAAACTCGTGGCGCCACACGGCAAGCTTCAACGCGCTGCGATGGATGCTGCGCCACAAGGCGTCGATATCGTCGGGATGCACCCTCGACAATGCCTGGCCAGGATCGCGCATCACCTCCCCGGCGTCAATGCCGAACATCTTCTGCATACCGGCACTGACCAATGGGAAACTGAGCTCACCGTCCGGTGAGAGACGGCATTGGTAGAGCGTACCCGGCAACTGCTCGCTCAGGCGTTCGAAGCGCTGCAGAAAATCCAGGTTCTCTGGAACCTGTGTATGCATATCCATGGTGTTCCCTCGACCGGAGCTTGACGACCGCAAGCAGTCTTAGGTCGATGCCACGACTCATGACTGCTTGGAAGACCCGATCGCCAAGGACACGACATCAGGGCTGTCCGGTGCAGTGACATCGCCGTCATCGCCCGGTTGCTTCCGAGTCTGACGACTCACGCTGGCCTCCACCAATGCCTGAAGCTCTTCACGGCTTAAACCGACACGCTCGGCGCCCTGTCCCGACGCCCATACGATCAGCAACGCCGGTGTCGGCTGCGTCTGGTCTATACCCACGATTCGCCCTTCGCGACCTCGACGAGCGTCACGCAATCGTGATCCCAACAGGGTATGAACACCATCTACGCTATCGTGCATGACACAGGGTCGCCAGCCACTGAATCCTGATGATACTGAAGTGATCCCCTTAACCAGCAGCTTAGCAGCTTGCTCGCACGGCGCTCGATTCATTAAGCCTCGATGGCTCATCATCGCGCGAACCAGCACAAAAAAGGGGTGCCACTTGGCACCCCAACGTCAATGATAGCAATAGGTAGGACATCATGCCGCTGCGACATTCCGAGCGGAGCCGTGAGTGCGCGAAGAAACCGCCACGGCATGATGTCCGTACAAGGCCGGCGCGCTTCGTGGGCGCCTCGTGCGAGACGCCCCGACGCGGGCCGGAGGGATCAACTGGCCGCTTGCATTGCCAGCGCGGTGTCCAGCATCCGGTTGGAGAACCCCCACTCATTGTCATACCAGGCCATGACCTTGACCAGGCGACCATTGACGCGAGTGTGATTGGCGTCAAAAGTGGAAGAGTTGGCATCATGGTTGAAGTCGATGGACACCAGCGGCTGGGCGTTGACGGCCAATACCGGGGAGGCCTCGGCCGCACGTGCGACGATGGCATTGACTTCTTCCCTGGTGGTGTCACGACTGGCGGTAAACACCAGGTCGACCAGCGAAACATTGATCACCGGCACGCGTACCGCCAGTCCATCGAACTTGCCATTCAACTCGGGCAGCACCAGGCCAACGGCCGCGGCAGCCCCGGTCTTGGTCGGGATCATCGACTGCGTGGCGCTGCGCGCACGGTACGGATCCTGATGATAGACATCGGACAGGTTCTGGTCATTGGTATAGGCATGCACCGTGGTCATCAAGCCATTTTCGATGCCAAGGGCATCGTTGAGCGCCTTGGCCACCGGTGCCAAGCAGTTGGTGGTGCAGGAAGCATTGGAGACCACACGATGCTCGGCCGTCAGCACCTGCTCGTTGACGCCGTACACCACCGTGGCATCGGCATCCGGGCTCGGCGCCGAAACCAGCACGCGCTGCGCACCCGCTTCGAGGTGCTTGGCCGCGTCGGCGCGCTTGGTGAACAGGCCCGTGCACTCCATCACCAGATCGATCTCGAGCGATTGCCACGGCAACTTGGCCGGATCACGCTCGGAGAGGATGCGAATCCGTTCGCCGTCGACGCTCAGGTTTTCCTCGTCGTGTGCGACCTTGTGGGGAAAGTGGCCGTGCACGCTGTCATGCTTGAGCAGGTGCGCGTTCAGCGAAGGGTCGCCCAGATCATTGATGGCGACCACCTGAATACGGTCGCGATACCCGTTTTCGTACAGGGCGCGCAGCACATTGCGACCGATACGACCGAACCCGTTGATAGCGACACGTAACGTCATGGCGGCATCCTCGTATTTGTATGCTGTATTGAGTCGGGCGCCGGATCGTGAGGTACAGGACGACGACCTCATCAAGAACGACGCTTAGTGAAATAATCCTACATTTAGGCCCTAATTTGGCCCAAAGGATGACGACATTCAAGGTATTTTTTTGCTAAATTTACCAACATCGTCATTGATCACCGCCAACCGAGGTAACTTATGGCCACTCAGACCCCTTCCCTGCATGACACGGTAGATCAGGTTACCAGGCGCATTCGCGAGCGCTCGCACGAGCGTCGCGCCCTCTATGAGCAGCGCATGGCCGACCAGCATGGTCGCGGTGTGCATCGTGGAGAACTTTCCTGCGGCAACCTCGCGCACGGCTTCGCCGCTTGTGGGGATACCGACAAGGGACGCCTGAAGATGATGAATAGTGCCAACCTGGGCATCGTGTCGTCTTATAACGATATGCTGTCAGCTCACCAGCCGCTCGCCCCCTTCCCCGATATCATCAAGGAAGCTGCTCGCGCCATGGGCTCCACTGCCCAGTTCGCCGGTGGCGTGCCGGCCATGTGCGATGGCGTCACGCAAGGACAGCCCGGCATGGAGCTGTCGTTGTTTTCCCGCGATGTGATCGCCATGGCCACCGCCGTGGCCCTGTCCCACAATATGTTCGATGCGGCACTCTATCTTGGTATTTGTGACAAGATCGTCCCGGGCCTGTTCATTGGCGCGGCGCGCTTCGGCCACCTACCGGCGCTGTTCGTCCCGGGGGGCCCCATGACCAGCGGCCTGCCCAACAAGGAAAAGGCCCGCATCCGCCAATTGTATGCCGAGGGCAAGGTGGGGCGTGAGGAGTTGCTGGAAGCGGAATCTCAGTCCTATCACAGCCCCGGCACCTGCACCTTCTATGGTACCGCCAACTCCAACCAGTTGATGATGGAGATCATGGGCCTGCATCTGCCTGGCGCCTCCTTCGTCAATCCCAACACTCCGCTGCGCGATGCCCTGACCCGCTACGCTGCCGAACAGGCGATCCGCAATACCGAGGCCGGTGGCGACTACCGCCCCTTCTACAAGCAGGTCGACGAGAAGGCCATCGTCAATGCCATGGTCGGCCTACTGGCGTCAGGCGGCTCCACCAACCATACCCTGCACCTGGTAGCCATGGCCGCGGCGGCGGGGCTGACCATCACCTGGGACGACTTCACCGAGCTATCCGCGGTGGTGCCGAGCATGACCCGCATCTATCCCAACGGCCAGGCCGACATAAACCACTTCCAGGCCGCCGGCGGCATGAGCCTGTTGATCCGCGAGCTGTTGGATGCCGGCCTGATTCACTGCGATATTGCCACCGTCTTCGGCACCGACATGAGCGCCTACACCCAGGAGCCCTTCCTCGACGACGGCGAGCTGGTGTGGCGCGAAGGTCCCGTCGAGAGCCTCGATCTCGATGTGCTGCGCCCGGTAGCCGACCCCTTCTCCGCCACCGGTGGTTTGACCGTCCTCGACGGCAACCTCGGCCGGGGCGTGATCAAGGTGTCGGCGGTCCAGCCCGAGCACCGGATCGTCGAAGCGCCGGTCAGGCTGTTCGACGACCAGAATCAGCTCAAGGCCGCTTTCGAGGCCGGCGAGCTGGACCGCGATGTGGTCGTGGTAGTGCGCTTCCAGGGCCCCAAGGCCAATGGCATGCCCGAGCTGCACAAACTCACCCCCTATCTCGGTGTGCTGCAGGACCGCGGCTACAAGGTGGCCCTGGTCACCGACGGGCGCATGTCCGGAGCCTCGGGCAAGGTACCGGCGGCCATCCATGTCACGCCGGAAGCTGTCGATGGCGGCGCTCTGGCCAAGCTGCGCGACGGCGACGTGATCCGCCTGGATGCCGACAAGGGCGAACTACGCGCGTTGGTGGACCCTCATACCTGGAAGGCTCGCGAGGTCGTCGAGGCCAACCTCGACCATTATCATTACGGCCTGGGGCGTGAACTGTTCGGTGGCTTCCGCCATCTGGCAGCCGGCGCCGAGGAAGGTGCCGGCGTGTTCGGAGGCTTCGAAGCCGAAGACCTGGCCCGCCAGGAGGCCTTCATCCACGAGCTGGATGCCTAGAGGGCCTCTACGTGAAAACCACGACCACGAACCCAACAACGGATCGGACAGGCCGCCTATGACACGTCCAGCCCTGATCGGCGATATCGGCGGCACCAATGCACGCTTCGCACTGGTGACCCCGGATACCTTCGAACCCCGTGACATTCATAGCCTGGCGTGTGCCGACTATCCGAGCCTGGTCGATGCCGTGCGCGACTACCTGGCCCGTGTCGGGCGCGACGACGAGCAGGCGCCTCGCGAGGCTTGCCTGGCCTTCGCCTGCCCGGTACACGATGATCGGGTACGCATGACCAACAACGCCTGGGAGTTCTCGAAGCGCGGAGTACAGGCGACGCTCGGCCTCGAACTGTTCAAGGTCATCAACGACTTCACTGCCCAGGCACTGGGCGTGCCGCATATCGACACCCAGGATCTGGTCGCCATCGGCGATGGTCAGGCCGCCAACGACTGCGCACGCCTGGTAATCGGCCCCGGAACCGGGCTGGGCGTGGCTGGCGTTTTCCCCGGTCGGCATGCCTGGGTCCCCTTGCCCACCGAAGGCGGCCATGTGACCTTCGCGCCCACCGACGAGCGCGAGCAGAATCTTCTGCGCTACTTTCACTCTCGCTATGGGCGGGTCTCGGTGGAACGCATTCTCTGTGGTCAGGGCCTTTTGGACTTGTACTACGCCCATGCCTCACTGAAGGGTGCCAATCCGCGCTACTCCACGCCAGCAGAAGTCAGCACCGCCGCCAACGACGGTGACGCGATCGCGGCGGATACCGTGCAGCGCTTTCTCAAGATTCTCGGCGACGTGTGTGGCGACGCCGCCCTGACCATGGGGGCCCGCGGCGGTGTCTACCTGTGCGGGGGCATCCTGCCACGGCTGCTCGACTGGTTGCCGCGAAGTCGCTTCCGCGACGCCTTTACCGACAAAGGACGCATGAGTGCCTACAATGCCAGCATCCCCACATGGGTGGTCACCGCACCCTGGACAGGGCTGCTGGGCGCCGCCGAGGCATTGCATAACGAGGAGGTCGAATGATTCCGGAGTCGCTGCGCGCACTGCTGGACGAGACTCAGGGACAGCGCCGGGTCGAGTGGGCCGGACGCGAGCTATGGCTGGCCAATGAGTCCTGGGGGGAACTGGCAATCTCGCTGCAAGGTGCCCAGGTGCTGCACTTTCTACCGGCGTCCGCCACTTCACCGTCGGCAGATGCCGGCTGGCTATGGGTCACTCCCACACCGCAGGACGTGCCCGGCGCCATTCGCGGAGGCATTCCGCTGTGCTGGCCCTGGTTCGCCGACGAGTCGCCGGACGGCCAGGGGCCCATGCACGGCCCCGCACGCAAGGCCGATTGGCGCCTGGACGCCGCCGATGAACACGAGGAAGGCATCGAGCTGCATTTCTCGCCTGCCGGACGGCTGCATGAGCAGCTCGTCCCCAGGACGGTGATCCAGGCCAACGCCAAGCGCCTTCACGTCGAGCTGATCACCGAACACCGCGGCGAGACGCCGGTGAAGATGAGCGGTGCCCTGCACAGCTATTTCGCCGTAGCCGACGCCCATCGCTGCCGTGTCGAGGGCCTGGCCGGTGCGCGCTATCTCGACAAGCGCCAAGGGTTCGCCGAATGCGTCCAGCAAGGCGAGCTGGGCATCCGCGGAGCATTGGACCGCATCTACGAGTCGAATCGAGAAGTGGTACTCGATGACGGTAGCCGCCGCTTGCGTATCGCCAAGCAAGGCAGTGACTCGACCGTGGTGTGGCATCCTGGCGACGACCTGCCCAACGACACGCCGGTCGAGGTGGGGCGGCGTTTCCTGTGTGTCGAGGCCGCCACCACCCGCCTGGACCCGGTTTGGCTGGTACCCGGCGCCCAGCACCTGCTGGCCACGACCATCACTTGCGAGGATGTCTGATGAGCGACGACCTGCAACTCGATGTCCCCTTCCTGCTGGGCATGATGCGGCTGCATGAGCAGGACGAGCTGCACGATCCCCTCCAACTGGCCGACTGGATCGAAGCCCGACTCGATCAGGGCTTGTGCTGGTTCGATCACGCCGACATCTACGGCGACCGCGAGGCGGAAGCCTTGTTTGGCGCGGCCTTGCATGCCCGACCGTCACTGATTCCGCGAGTACGTATCGTCACCAAGGCCAGCATCGTCACCCCGAGTCGCGATGCCTCACCCTATGGCGTCAAGCATTACGATAGCTCGCCTGACTACCTGGAAGCCGCTATCGATGCCTCGCTCACGCGCCTCGGCGTCGAGCGTCTCGATCATTTCCTGCTGCACCGCCCGGACCCGTTGATGGATGCCGCAGCCACCGCACGAGCCTTGGACAACGCCATCGATGCCGGCAAGATCGGAGCGGCCGGGGTTTCCAACTTTCTGCCCGAGCAATGGCGGCGCTTGCAGGCCGCCATGCACCATCCACTCCTGACGCATCAGCTGCAATTGTCGCTGGCCTATCCGGAACCGCTGTTCGATGGGTTCTATGATGCCCTGCTGGCAGACGGCATGCGCCCCATGGCGTGGTCGCCCCTGGGCGGTGGCACCGTCTTCGAGGACGTGCTTGGGGCGTCGCTGGAGCGCCTGGCGACCGATTTTGCATCCAGCTCCGCGGGCCTGGCACTGGCCTGGCTGCGTGCTCTGCCCGGCAGTCCGGTGCCGGTGATCGGCACCCTCAAGGAACAGCGTATAGAAGAACTGCTGACAGGTGCCTGTATCGAGCTCGACCGCCCGACCTGGTTCGCCCTGCTCGAGGAGGCGCGCGGCCAACGGGTGGTGTGAATGTGCCCCATGCCGCAGCCATGGATCAATGGCCGGCTGAGCGCAAAAGTGACACGATTCACCTTTCTTCTCGCAATCGAATTCTCGTTTCCTGTTTCGATAACAAAAGGATCATGGCATGTTCCAACTCACTCGCAGCGTGACCTGGCAAGCCCTCGAGGCACTACACCAGGAAACCGCCCACGACCGTATCAGCGACTACTTTGCTGGCGACTCCCGGCGTTTCGACAAGATGAGCCTGCGCGTCGGCGGACTGTTCCTCGATTATTCCAAGCATCATATCTCGGACGCCGTGCTCGCCAAGCTCGTGGAGCTGGCCGACCACTCGGCGCTGGTGCAGCGCCGCGCCCAGATGTTCTCCGGGGATATCATCAACGTCACCGAGGACCGCCCGGTACTGCATACCGCCTTGCGTAACCTGGGCAAGGGACCATTGATGGTCGACGGCAAGGACGTGATGCCGGAGATCCAGCGTACCCGCGAACAGATCAAGCAGTTTTCCGAGGCGGTGCGCAGCGGCGAATGGAAGGGGTACAGCGGCGAGCGCATCAAGGACGTGGTCAACATCGGTATCGGTGGCTCGGATCTGGGGCCCAACATGGCCTGCCGGGCGCTGCTCAAGCACCGCCATACGGAACTCAATTTCCACTTCGTATCCAACGTCGACGGTGCCCATATCCAGAAGATATTGAAACGCCTCGACCCGGCCACCACCCTGTTCATCGTCTCCACCAAGACCTTCTCCACCCAGGAAACCCTGCTCAACGCCAAGACCGCACGCCGCTGGTTCCTCGACAATGCCGGCGAGGATGCCGACGTCGGCGCCCACTTCATCGCCGCCTCCACCAACCGCAAGGCGGCCATGGAGTTCGGCATCCGCGAGGAGAACGTCTTCGAATTCTGGGCCTGGGTCGGCGGACGCTACTCCATGTGGTCGTCCATCGGGTTGCCCATCGCCCTGTCGATCGGTTTCGACGGCTTCATGGAACTGCTGGAGGGCGCCTATGAAATGGACCAGCACTTCATCAACGCTCCCCTCAAGGAAAACATGCCGGTACTGATGGCACTGATCGGCATCTGGTACATCAACTTCATGGGCGCCGAAACCCACGCCATCGTGCCCTACGACCAGGCTCTGCACCAGTTGCCCGCCTTCCTGCAGCAGCTCGACATGGAATCCAACGGCAAGTCGGTGGACATCTTCGGCCATCCGGTCAACTACAAGACGGGCCCGATCGTGTGGGGCCAGACCGGTTCCAACGGCCAGCACGCCTTCTTCCAATTGCTGCATCAGGGCACCCGCTATGTGCCCATCGACTTCATCGCCTCCCTGAAGTCCGAACCGGGAGTCGAGGAGCATCACTTCGCGTTGCTGACCAACATGCTGGCCCAGGCCAACGCCTTCATGGAAGGCAGTCAGGGAGGCAGCCAGCTCGATCACTATAGCTGCCCCGGCAACCGCCCATCGAGCACCTTGCTGCTCGATGAGCTGACTCCCCGCAACCTGGGTGCCCTGATCGCGCTGTACGAACACAAGGTGTTCGTGCAAGGGGTGATCTGGAACATCAACTCCTTCGACCAGTGGGGCGTGCAGCTCGGCAAGCGTATCGCCGGCGAGATCAGTGAGCGTATCGACGAGCACACCCAGGACTTCGATGCCTCGACCCAAGGCTTGCTGGCCTTGGTGCGCCAGCACTTCAGCGACCACACGCCAGGCCCGGCCTCCAGCGACAAGGGCAAGGCCAAGGGCAAATCCCAACCCCGGAAGGAGAAACAGGCATGACTCCGGTAATCGCCTTCGGCGAAGCTCTCGTCGACATGCTTTCCAGCCGCCTCGGAGAGCAGGCAACCGAGGGGCCCGAGACCTTTACCCCTTACGCCGGCGGCGCCCCGGCCAATGTGGCCGTGGCCTGTGCTCGCCTGGGCGTGCCGAGCCGTTTCCTCGGCATGCTGGGCGAGGACCATTTCGGCGACTTCCTGGCCGATGAGCTTGCCGCCCACGGCGTCGACACCTCGGGAGTGATTCGCACCCGACAAGCGCGTACGGCGCTGGCCTTCGTCTCCCGCGACGCCTTGGGAGAGCGCACTTTCGACTTCTATCGCCCGCCCGCGGCCGACTTGCTCTATCGCCTGGAACACCTGCCGACCGGGGTCTTCAGCTCACCTGCCATCGTCCACCTCTGCACCAACAGCATGACCGAAGAGGCCATTGCCGATACCACCTTGGCCATGGCCGATATGGCCGCGCGTGCCGGCTGCCTGGTCAGCGTCGATGCCAATCTGCGCCACAACCTGTGGCTCGACGGGTACGCCGACATCACCCTGGTCACCCGCTTGCTGGACAAGGCCGGTCTGCTCAAATTGTCCCGCGACGAGCTCGATTTCCTGCGTGCCGATCACCCGGTGGACGCCTGGCTAGCCGAACGCTTGGCCGCCGGAGTGAAACTGATCGTGATCACCGATGGCGCTGCAGAAGTGGAAGTGCGTAGCATCGCCACGACCTTCCGTGTCGCCCCGCCCAAGGTCCAGGCAGTGGATACCACCGCCGGTGGCGATGCCTTCATCGGCGGCTTGCTGACGATGATCGCCGAGACCGGCATCGAGGACGATTGGCATCGGGACGAGCAACGCCTACGACGCTTCGTGGATGTGGCCTGCCGCTGCGGCGCCCACGCGGTGACTCGTCCCGGCGCCTATTCGGCATTGCCGACCCGTGCAGACCTGGGAGAACTGCGCTAGGGAAAGCCACCCTAGCGCGATGCATCGAAAAAAGACCCGCCAGATGGCGGGTCGAACAACAGCACGGGCTGTCGAGAGAGATCATGCTCGTAGCTCGTAGCTCGTAGCTCGTAGCTCGTAGCTCAGTGATGGAAGCGCTCGGCCGCCTGACGGGCCAGATCACGAATACCGTCCCAATCCTCGGCCTCGACCAGCGCCTTGGGCGTCAGCCAGGAGCCGCCCACGCACATCACATTGGGCAGTGACAGGTACTCCTCGGCGTTATCCACGCTGATGCCGCCGGTGGGGCAGAACCGCGCTTCGGGAATCGGCGCCCCGAAGGCCTTGAGGGCCTTGGCGCCACCGCTGGATTCGGCGGGGAAGAACTTGAAGCGGCGATACCCGTATTGCCAGCCGGTCATCAATTCGGAAATGGTCGAGACTCCCGGCAGCATTGGCACCGGACTGCTGACGCCATAGCGGTACAGGGCCTCGGTGGCACCGGGAGTGACCACGAAGTCGGCGCCGACCTGCTCGGCCTGACGGTATTGCGCCGGGGTCAGCACGGTACCGACGCCGATGCTGGCGGCGGGCAGGGCATCGCGTATGCGCTTGATGGCGTCCAGCGCACAGTCGGTGCGCAGCGTGATCTCGAGTACCGGCAAACCTCCCTCGACCAGGGCACGGGCGAGAGGGACCGCATCTTCCAGCCGCTCGATGGTGATCACCGGGATGACCTCAGCCTTCAGGCAGATGCTGTCGAGTTCGGTGGTGCGGGTGGAAGGCAGCTGCTTGTCGATGGTCATGTCGTCGTTCTCCAAAGGAAATCAGGGCGCCCAATAGATCGCCAGTGGGCAGGCCAGGAAAGCGCGGATCGGCAGTTTGCGGACATCGTCGCCGGCCATGGCAGTGGCCAGCACGGTTCGTTTGTCTTCGCCGTTGAGATGCAGCACATGACGCCTGGCCTGATGCAGGCGTCCGGCACTCAGAGTAATGCGTGCCTGTGGCTGGCTGGGGGTGCGCACGGCGACGACGGTATCGTCGGTGGACAGCGCCAGGCCAAGCTCACGGCTGTCGGGGAACAGGGAGGCCGTATGGCCGTCGCCGCCCATGCCCAGAATTACCATGCTGGCCGGCCAGGCAAGCCTATCGATCCTGGCAGCCACGGCATCGACCCCTTGCTCCGGGGTGGCGTCGTCGGTGGTCAACGGGACAAAATTGGCCTCCGCCGCCGCCCCCGTCAGCAAGTGTTCACGTACCAGGCGCGCATTGCTGTCGGCACTGTCCTCGGCGACCCAGCGCTCGTCGGCAAGCGTCACGTCGATACGCTCCCACGGCAGGTCGAGAGTCGCCAGGGCGCGGAAGAACGGCACCGGGGTCGAGCCACCGGACACCACCAGCAAGGCGCGCTCCTGAACGGCCAGGTCGCTCCTCAGTGCCTCGGCCACCGCTTCGGCCAACTGCCGGGCCAGTCGCTCGCGGGAAGTCTCCATGTCAGTAGTCCTCATACCAGCTACGCCCATCCTGGGTGATCATGGCGATTGACGCCACCGGCCCCCAGGAGCCCGCCGGATAGCGCCGCGGCGGGGCACCGCGGGCCTCCCAGCCGGCGATCAACTGATCGCACCAATGCCAGGCGTATTCCACTTCATCGCGACGCACGAACAGATACTGCTGACCCTTCATCACCTCGAGCAGCAGGCGTTCATAGGCATCGGGAATCCGCGATTTAGGGAAGGCGCTATTGAAATCCAGGTGCAGCGGCCCCGGGCGCAGGCGCATGCCCTTGTCCAGCCCGCTGTCCTTGGTCAGCACCTGCAGGGCAATGCCCTCTTCCGGCTGCAAGCGAATGATCAACTTGTTGGCGGCCAGGCTGCGCTGATCCGGATCGAAGATATAGTGCGGCTGCTGACGGAAATGAATGACGATTTGCGACAACTTCTCCGGCATGCGCTTGCCGGTACGCAGATAGAAGGGCACGCCGGCCCAACGCCAGTTGGCGACCTCGGTCTTCATCGCCACGAACGTCTCGGTGTGACTCTCGGTATTGGCACCTTCTTCCTCGAGATAGCCGGGCACGCTCTGGCCATCGATGGTGCCTGCAGTGTACTGGCCGCGCACCACATCACGTCCCAACGCCTCGCCGGTGAACGGCTTCAAGGCCTTCAACACCTTGACCTTTTCATCGCGGATGGCATCGGCATCCAGATTGGCGGGCGGGTCCATGGCGATCAGGCATACCAGCTGCAGCAAGTGGTTCTGCACCATATCCCGCAACTGGCCGGCCTGGTCGAAATAGCCCCAGCGCCCCTCGATCCCCACCTGCTCGGCAACGGTGATCTCTACATGGGAAATGTGATTCTGGTTCCACTGCGTGCCGAACAGCGGGTTGGCGAAACGCAGTGCGATCAGGTTCTGGACGGTTTCCTTGCCCAGATAGTGATCGATGCGGTAGACACGCGACTCGGGGAACACGTCGCCGATGGCGTCGTTGATCTCCTGCGAAGACTCCAGGTCATAGCCGATGGGCTTCTCTACCACCACGCGGGCCTTGTCATCGAGACTGCCGCTGTCCTGGAGGTTGCGACAGATCGCCCCGTAGATGCTGGCCGGCACCGCCAGATAGACGACCATTGGGCGTGGGGCCCCCTCGCGCCAGGCGCGAATGGGTTCATACCCCTCGACCGTGGCAAACTCGACCTTGGCGTAGTCGAGCCGGGCCAGGAAACGCTTGAGACTTTCCTTGTCCAGGTCGCTGGCCTTGACACGCTGCTTCAAGGCTTCCGTGACCCTGTCCTGAAACGCTGCCGTATCGTATTCCTGTCGCGCCAGTCCCAGCACACGTGTGGCGCTGGGCAGGAGTCCTTCTCGGTCAAGATAGTACAGCGCCGGATACAGCTTACGCAGGGCTAGATCGCCCAAGGCACCGAACAATGCCAGATCGACCTCGGTACTGGACACGTCCAGCGGGCTGATTTCGTGGGTCATGCCACGCCCCCTAAAAATCTGGTTAAATTACTAACAAAATACGCCAAAGCGCTGCCTCAAAGCAAATTTTATATGTAACTTTACAATCAAAGCATCGTGCCAGGCGAACTCTCTTGGCCAGGCTGTCCGCCACACGCTAGGATAGTGGCAATATGTAGTTAAATCACCACATCAACATGACAAGCCCCAAGGCAGCACCTCGTCATTGTGGCACAGCCACTGCCCATCGGCGGCTCAACCATCACGCAACCCAATCACGGAGCGCCTCTCTTACCATGGCCAGCCACGACCTGATCGATCGTATTCGCAGCCGTCTCGACGAGCTCAATCGCTCGGAGCGCAAGGTCGCCGACGTTATCCTCCATGATCCATCAGCGGCCACCGGCATGAGCATCGCCACTCTCGCGCAGGCCGCCTCGGTCAGTGAGCCCACCGTCAATCGTTTCTGCCGCAACTTCGAAGCCAAGGGGTACCCGGATTTCAAGATCAAGCTGGCACAGAGCCTGGCGGGAGGCACGCCTTACGTCAGCCGCAACGTCGAGCGCGATGACGATGCGGCCAACTATGGCGACAAGATCTTCGGTGCCACCATCGCGGCCCTCGACGATGCCCGCCGCGCCCTGGATGCCAAGCGTATCGAACGTGCTGTGGACTACCTGATCCAGGCCAAGCAGATCCACTTCTTCGGTCTCGGCGCCTCGGGCCCAGTGGCCCAGGATGCCCAGCACAAGTTCTTCCGCTTCAACCTGCCGGTGATGGCCTACGAAGACGTGCTGATGCAGCGCATGGTGGCAGCCTCCTGCCATACCGGCGACGTGGTCGTCATCATTTCCTATACCGGCCGCACGCGCGAACTGGTGGAGATCGCCCGCCTGGCCCGCGAGAACGGCGCCATCGTGCTCGGCATCACCGCACCGGGTTCGCCGATGGCAGCCGAGTGCACCGAGACGCTGGAAGTCATCACTCCCGAGGATACCGACGTGTATATGCCGATGACTTCACGGATGATCCACCTGGCGTTGATCGATGTATTGGCCACCGGGGTCACCTTGCGCCGTGGCGAAGACTTTCTCCACCACCTCAAGAAAATCAAGGATAGCCTGCAAGCCACGCGTTTTCCTGCAAGGCAAAAGGAGTAGCACCCTACCCATAAGCGTAATAAATGGCTTGCCGCCAATAATAGAGGGAGAATCTTTCCCGCCACGTCTCTTGGATCAAATGTAAGTGCGAGACAAATATGTGTTCGGCGACTCTAAAACAACAGGGTCGCCATATTCCTCGAGATTGTCCGGTTCCCACTACAACAAACTGCGCTTGAACTCAGGCCAGAAAGCAGCACTAGCCTTTCAGCCAAAAGCTGCGCCCTCATCATTTTCCCAAGTCCCCTTTCGGTTTTTACATTCCCGCTTCACAGCCCGAAAAACTTTTCCAAGACACCCGACACTATCGGCAACCCAGCCCAACTCTTTAGCCCCATATGCACGACATCCAGCAGTCGTGAACTGGCAGCCCAACGAATCACTGCGGCTCCATCCCTGATACTACAGAGAAACGAAATACAGCTCCGTTACAACTTGAGGCATCACCATAACCAAGTTAAAATTAACGACCTTTTATCAACCAAGAATGACAATATGCGTGCGGCCCTACATCTTGAGGACTGGCGAGCCTGGAGTGCCAACTCGATGAGTTGTGCTGGAGACAGTCGGCATGATATTTCGGCGTGTCCGAATCCCGGCAAGTTGCCGGCCCTGCTGCGCCGCCGTCTCGATAGTGCCGGGCGCGCTACCTGCGAGATTCTCGGCGCACTCGACCCGGAGGCTAACTGCCCGCTGGTCCACGCGTCCCGTCATGGCGATGCCACGCACACACTGGAAATGCTGGCAGCCCTCACCCGAGGCGACCCCGTATCGCCGACCCGGTTTTCGATGTCGGTCCACAACGCCGTGCTGGGCGTGCACTCCATCGCGACTCGGCATTATCTTCCCATGCAGGCACTAGGCGCCTGTGGCCATGAATTCGAGGCATTGCTCTACGAGGCACAGGGATACCTGATGGAAGGTCACTCGGCAGTGGTCGTCGTGTTCTCGGAGGGCTCGCTGCCGCCTGCCTATCACGGCCACGCCGAGTCGCCCGACGGTCCTTGCGCGGTCGGATTGCGCCTCACCGCAGGGCCAGGGACGGCGCTGATGGCAAGCGACACTCCACGCCCCGCTCACCCTACCCCCCTCGATGTGGTTGCCTGGCTGAATTCCGCGGTCCCCCATCTCGATGGACAGCGGCGCTGGCAGTTGGAGGCGGGATGACGCTTGACCAATGGCGCCGCGGCATGGGAACGGCACTCGCCTTCACGACATTCGGACTAGGCGGCCTGTGTATCGGCGTGCTGGCGGCGCCCTTGCTGTCTGTCACCACCCGCGATGCCGAACATCGCCAGCGGGTGGCGCGCCGACTGATTCAGTGCTGTTTCCGCTGTTTCGTTGCCCTGATGCGAGCCCTCGGGGTGTTGGACTATCGTTTCGAACACGTGGAACGACTGCAACGCCCCGGTCTTCTGGTACTGGCCAACCATCCCTCGCTGATCGACGTCGTGTTCCTTCTCGCGCACATGCCGCAGGCCGATTGCATCGTCAAGGGTCGGCTGGCGAGCAATCCTTTTACGCGCGGGCCAATTCGTGCTGCAGGCTACATCACCAACAGCACCCCCGAAGCCGTGCTCAGTGCCGCCAAAGCGAGCCTCGATCGGGGCAATTCCCTGGTGCTCTTCCCCGAAGGCACCCGCACCGCGCCACAGCGCCCGATCAAGTTTCGGCGCGGGGGCGCCAATATCGCCTTACGCACGGCCACCGATATCACCCCGGTGCTGATACGCTGCACGCCCACTACCCTGACCAAGGGGGAGCCCTGGTATCGTATCCCTGCGCGCAAGGTACAGCTGGACCTTCGCGTACTCGACGACCTGCCCGTCAGTCAAGATAACCAACAGCCGACCGGGCAGCTCGCCAGACAACTGACACGTCGGCTGAGCGATCACTTCAACAGGGAACTGGAACGATTTCATCATGAGCGAGACACACGACCTGGCGCTTGAACTCAAACGCCTCATCATCGATACGCTGGAACTCGAGGATATCACCCCGGAAGACATCGTCTCCGATGCCCCGCTGTTCGGCGATGGGCTGGGCCTCGACTCCATCGATGCTCTCGAACTCGGTCTGGCATTGCAAAAGCGCTTCGGTATCAAGCTCGATGCCGAAGCAGAGGAAACACGCCACCATTTCGCCAGCCTGCATGCCCTGCAGTCACTCGTGGAGGCCCGTCGTGTCGACTGATATTGCCGCTACCAACCACGCCGACATCTTCAACCACGTGCGCAAGACACTGGTCGAACTGTTCGATCTCGAAGCCAACGACATCAAGCCCGAGGCGCGCCTCTACGAGGACCTCGACATCGACAGCATCGATGCCGTCGACCTGGTCGTCGAACTCAAACAGTTCACCGGCCGACGCATCAACCCCGACGACTTCAAATCGGTGCGTACCATCGAGGATGTGGTCAATGCCGTCGCACGCCTGATGCAACGCTGAGACATGCTTCAACAAGCGATCAAATGGCTCGGCACGCTCTTGATTATGGCCTGGCCGGTGCTGGTCTTCGTGTTGCATGACTACCTGGGTAGCTGGCCCTTACTGGCGGCCGGTGCCGCGTTGCTCGCCTGGCGGATGCCACAGGCTCGTTATCTGGCACTCGTGGTAGCGACCTTCTTGCTCACATTGGGCGGCCTGGGGCACGCCGAACTCGGCATGCGAGCCTATCCGGTCGCGGTCAATGCCATGATGCTGGCCGTCTTCCTGACCAGCCTGTGGCAGGGCATGCCGATCGTCGAACGCCTGGCCCGCCTGCGCGAGCCCGAGTTATCGCCGGCCGGGATACATTACACTCGCCGGGTCACCTGGGCATGGTGCGGCTTTTTCGTCTTCAACGGGACCATCGCCGGCTGGACGGCGCTATATGCCGACCTGGCGACCTGGTCACTGTACAACGGGGTCATCAGCTACGGCCTGATCGGCCTGATGTTTGCCGGCGAATGGCTGTTGCGCCGTCGACTGCGGAGAACCGTGACGTGACCTTCGAGCCCCTCACGCAACTGCCCTGGCGCCGGCAGGCAGACCACACCCGCGCGCTGACACCCCCTTGGGTGACCCCTGCCTCCTTGCTCGCGCGCATCGATGCCTGGCGTCACTGGCTGGTCGGCCAGCCCGGTGGTCGCTGGCTACTCAGCCAACGCGACCCCGAGGACTTCTGCGCGGCCTTGGTGGCACTGTGGGAAAGCGGTCGGGTCGCGGTGCTGCCGGCCGATGACCGCCCCGAGACCCTGGCACGGCTCGCCGTGGAGGTCGATGGCACGCTACCCGATGCCCCTGGCAACCACGTCACCCGCCATCAGCAGACCAATGTCCTCCCACCCCACGAGGCGCTCGCCCCTTCGTCCACGGCGGTGGTCCTGTACACCTCCGGCTCCACCGGCGATCCCGTGCGTCTGGCCAAGCGTTTCGACCAGCTCGATGCGGAATTGGCCGCCCATGCCGACCTGTGGCCCTTGGCCGGCACCTGTGTCATCTCGCAGGTCAGTCACCAACATATCTATGGCCTTCTCACTGGGGTGTTGCACCCTCTTTGTAGCGGTGTCCCCTTCTGTGGCGATGATTGCCGCTATCCCGAGGTGCTTGCCGCGCGCCTCCAGGAAGCCGACGATGTCGGTCTCGCCCCGGTGGTCGTGAGTTCCCCTGCCCAATTGTCGCGCCTGCCGGAACACCTGCCCTGGAACGAGCTTCCCCGCCCCACCCGCGTGTTCTCCTCAGGCGCGCCCCTGCCGGCAAGGCATGCCCAGCACGCCGAATGCCTGTTGCGTGCCCCGGTGATCGAGCTTTACGGCAGTACCGAGACCGGAGGAATCGCCCACCGGCGACAGGCCCAGGGCGCTGCCTGGCAATCCCTGCCGGGGGTGCAGCTGTTGATCGCGGACGGCTGCCTGGCGCTGCGTTCGGCGTTTCTCGAAGATCCTCAGCGCTGGTGGCAGCAACCCGATCGGGTCGCACCGACGGCGGAAGGTTTCGAGCTGCTGGGTCGTGCGGATCGCGTGGTCAAGATCGCCGGCAAGCGTGTCTCGTTGGATCATATCGAGCACGTCCTCACCGCCACACCGGAAGTTCGCGAGACACGTTGCGTCGATCTCGGTCGCGCCGACGGACGACTGGGTGCCGTGATCGTATTGCACGACGAGTCCATACCGCACCAGCATGATACCCGCCATGCCCTGATCCAGCGCCTGAGAGCACGCCTGTCGACACACCTGGAGCGAGTCGCCATTCCCCGCTACTGGCGCTTCGTCGATGCCCTGCCGAGCAATGCCCAGGGCAAGCTCGACCGCGGCCTGGTCAACCGGTTGTTCGCCGACCTCGACGACGCCAAGGCACCACGCTGGCTGGGTGAGCGTCGCCCGGATCCCTCATCCTGCACCTTGACCCTGGAAGTCCCGGAACGCTTGATCTTCCTCGAGGGGCATTTCGAGGAGTACCCGCTGGTGCCGGGGGTGGTCATGGTGCAGTGGGCCATCGAACTCGCCGGCGAGAGCTTTGCTGAACCGGGCGCATTCCAGGCCATCGAGCGGCTCAAGTTCCAGCGCGTGCTGCGCCCCGGAGTGCGCTTTACGTTGCAGCTGACGCGTCGCGACGATGGCATCGCCTTTGCCATCGATTCGTATGAAGGGCGGCATTGTGCAGGCCGGGTTCGCCTGCAGACCCGGAATGGAGGTGATCATGGCTGAGTCACGTCCCTGCGTCCTGATTCCGGTCTACAACCACCCCGCCACCATTGGCCCGGTATGCGATGCGTTGGCCGCCCTGGGGGTACCGCTATTGCTGGTGGACGATGGGTGTGACGCCGAGTGCGCGACCGAGCTCGACCGCCTCGCCGCGGACGGTCACCACCTGCTGCGCCTGGCCGCCAACCAGGGCAAGGGGGCCGCGGTGCGTGCCGGGCTGCAGGAAGCCCAGCGCCGGGGCTATACCCATGCCCTGCAGGTCGATGCCGATGGCCAGCATGCCAGCGAAGACCTGCCTGCCTTTCTCGCCGGATTGGATACGGCGCCCGACACCCTGGTGGTCGGCTATCCCCGCTATGATGCCAGCGTTCCTCGCGCGCGCTTCCTTGGCCGTTACGCGACCCATGTCTGGGTGTGGATCAACACCCTGTCTCTGGAGATCCGCGATTCCATGTGCGGGGTCAGACTTTATCCGGTTGCCACCCTCAACCGCTTGCTGGCACGCCACCCCTGTGGCGATCGCATGACCTTCGACACCGAAGTGCTGGTGCGTTGGCTGTGGGACGGCGGCAACCTCGCACAACGACCGGTGCGTGTGCACTATCCGCGCGATGGCGTGAGTCATTTCGCCCTGTGGCGTGACAACCGCCAGATCTCCGCCATGCATACCCGCCTGTTCTTCGGCATGCTGCTGCGCTTGCCCCGATTGCTGGCTCGACGGCTGCGAGGACAGCCTTCGAGGGTGGGCCCATGAGTCATTGGGCGCAGATCGGGGAACGGGGCACCGTCGCCGGCATGACCCTGATGGTGGCCATTCAGCGCCACTTGGGGCGCTGGCCCTTCCGACTGGTGCTATGGCCGGTCATGCTGTGGTACTTCCTGATGCACGGCGCGGCGCGACGCGCCTCCCAGTCCTACCTGCAACGCCTGGATCCCCATCTCGGCCAGCGACCGCTCGCTCGCTGGTGGTGCAGTTATCGCCACTTCCTGGCCTTCGGCGAGGCCCTGATGGACAAGGTCGCGGCCTGGAGTGGAGATATCGCCGATGAGCGTCTGGGCGGCACCGGTATCGCCCGTTTCACTGCCGCTATCGACGGTGGCCGAGGAGGACTGATCCTGGTCGCCCACCATGGCAACCTCGATGTGGTCAACGCCCTGGTCGAGCGGCATCCGGGACTCGAGCTGACGGTGATGATGCATACCCGCAATGCACGCAAGTTCAATGCTCTGCTCGAGCGTGTCACAGGGCGGCCTCGCCCGCATGTGCTCGAAGTCAGCGAGATCACGCCGGCCACCGCCCAGGCCCTGGCCGAACGTATTCAGGCTGGCGGGTATGTGGTCATCGCCGCGGACCGGCTCTCCCTGTCGAGGGGACGGACACGGTGCCTCGACTTTCTCGGCGGCCGGGCCAGGTTCCCCGAAGGGCCCTTCCGGCTTGCCGCGCTACTGCGCTGCCCACTGTATACCCTGGCCTGCGTGCGCGAGAGCGACGGGTTCCGGATCGATTTCGAGCTCCTCGATGATACCCGGGACCTGGCGCGCCGCCAGCGCGAGCCCTGGATCGCCGAGACCATGCAACGCCACGCCGATCACCTGGCCCGGCGCGTACAGCGCCATCCTCGGCAATGGTTCAATTTCTTTCCGTTCTGGATGAACGACACGGGACACCTTCATGACGATACCCCATGACCCGGTTGCTGGATCCACCGCCAGCGAACCTCTCACGCTGGATGGCTCGCCCGTCACCCTCGAGGACGTGCTGGCGGTCGCCGAAGGGCGCCGCCGCGTCGCCCTGTCGACGGCGCCGGACTTCCGTGAGCGCATCGCTCGAGGCAACGCATTTCTCGAACGCCTGCTCGAGGAAGACGGCGTGGTCTACGGCGTCACCACCGGCTATGGCGATTCCTGTACCCGCGAGGTGCCCGCATCCGACCTCGAGCAACTACCCCGCCAGTTGTATACCTTCCATGGCTGCGGCCTGGGCGAGGTGCTGTCGGTGGAAGCCGCACGGGCGGTGGTCATGGTGCGCCTGGTGTCGCTGTGCCGTGGCGTCTCGGGTGTCAGCGTCGAACTCCTCGAGCGCCTGGTCTGGCTGCTCGAGCATGACGTCGTACCGGTCATTCCCGAGGAGGGGTCGGTGGGGGCAAGCGGCGATCTGACGCCGCTGTCGTATCTGGCCGCCGTGCTGTGTGGCGAGCGCGACGTGTTCGACCGTGGCCAGCGCCGCGCCACCGCCGAAGTCCTCGCCGAACACGGCCTCGCCCCCTATCGCCTGAAGCCCAAGGAAGGCCTGGCACTGATGAACGGCACCGCGGTGATGACCGCGCTGGGTGTCTTCGCCTTTGCCCGGACTACCTATTTGGCTCGGCTTGCCACACGCATCACCGCCCTATCGGTCTATGCGCTGGACGGCAACCCCTATCATTTCGACGCCGACCTGTTCGCCGCCAAGCCGCATCCGGGGCAGAACCGTGTGGCCGAACGCCTGCGCGACGACCTGCACGCTCCCAGCACGCCGCGCAACTCGCCACGCCTGCAGGACCGTTACTCGACACGTTGCGCCCCGCACGTGATCGGTGTGGTGGAAGACGCCCTGCCCTGGTGGCGCCAGTTCCTCGAGACCGAACTCAACAGTGCCAACGACAACCCGCTGATCGACGCCGAGGGCGGCAAAGTCATGCATGGCGGGCACTTCTACGGCGGCCATGTCGCCTTCGTCATGGACAGCCTCAAGCAGGCCAATGCCAACCTGGCCGACCTGCTCGATCGCCAGTTGGCGCTGCTGGTCGATGCCCGTTTCAACCACGGCCTACCCAGCAACCTGAGCGGCGCCACGCCGGAACGGGCCAGCCTCAACCATGGCTACAAGGCGGTGCAGATCGGGGCATCGGCGTGGACCGCGGAGGCCCTCAAGCTGACCATGCCGGCCAGTGTCTTCTCGCGCTCCACCGAGTGCCACAACCAGGACAAGGTCAGCATGGGCACCATTGCCGCCCGCGATGCGCTGCGCGTCCTCACTCTCGTCGAACAGGTCGCGGCCGCCTCCCTGCATGCCGCCTGCCAGGGCGTCGAGCTGCGTAGCCGCCTCGCCGATGCCGCCCCGCTCCCTCAAGGCCTGGCCAGCTTTCTCGATGTCTGTCGGTCGACGTTCCCGGCCTTGGGCGAAGACCGTGCCCTGGAACCCGAGCTGCGCACCCTCTGTGGCCTGATCCGCCAACGCCGCTGGAGCCTGTATGACGCCTGACGACCGCCCACTGCCGCACAGCGAGACCGAGCTGACGATTCCCTTTCATGACATCGACATGATGCGGGTAGCCTGGCACGGCCACTATGTGCGCTATCTGGAAATCGCCCGCTGCGAACTGCTCGATGCCATCGACTACAACTATCCGCAGATGCAAGCCTCGGGGTTCGCCTGGCCGGTGATCGACCTGCGCCTGCGCTATGCCGCCCCGGCGGTGTTCGCCCAGCGTATCGCCATCGAAGCCCGCGTCAGCGAATGGGAACACCGCCTCAAGGTCGACTACACCATCCGCGATGCCGAGACGCGCAAGCGCCTGACCCGGGCCTGGAGCGTGCAGGTCGCGGTGGGACTCGACGATCACGGCATGCGCCTGGCATCACCGCCGGCGCTGGTCGAGCGGCTGCTCGCCTGGCAGGAGGCCAACCACTGATGCGCCGTGTCCTGTGGGCCGCTTGTGCCGCCTTGCTCCTGAGCGCCAGCCCATCGACGTGGGCCACCCCCGACGCCGCCACCCTCGCTGCACATCTGGCCGCCCATGCCCCGCAATGCGGCCGCTTCGAGCAGTCGCGCTGGCTGGCCGATCTCGAGACACGCCTCGACAGTCGCGGCCATTTTCAGCAGCAGGAAAACGGTCTGATCTGGCAGACCACCGTACCGGTGAAGGATCGCGTGGTCCTGAGCCAGGACAACGACGCGCTGCCGCTCGGTTTCCAGGTCATGCTGCCGGTCTTCACCGGCCTGCTGTCGGGCGACTGGCAGGCCTTGGAACGTCACTTCTCGCTCGAACTCAGCGGTGAGCTGGAAAACTGGCAGGCCAGGCTGGTGCCCAGTGAGGCGGCTGTCGCCGAGCGACTCACGCACCTGGTGGTCGGGGGCGACCAGCGAGTGAAGCGCATCGAACTCGAATTCGCCGACGGCGACCGGCTCGACCTGCGATTGACGCCGGCCGCTTGCGAGAACCTCGGCCACGGCGCTCCTTCGCCGTGAGCGATGCACAGCGCCCTACCCGTGTCGAGCGCCTTGCGGCTTGGGGCTGGGCCGGGCTGCTGTTGGGATGCTCCATCCTGCTCGCCAGCTTGCTGCGCCAGGCAACGCCGCTGGATACGCGCATCACGGCGCTGCTGCCGGAAACCCCTCGGACCGCGTTGATCGAGCGGGCCGAGCGACGCCTGACCCAGGCCTTCGAGGACCGCTTCGTGCTGCTGGTCAGCGGTGAGGAGTCGGCCCGGCTGATCACCGATCTCAAGGTTCGCCTGCAGGCTTCCGGGAGTGTCGCCGGTTTCGACGAGACCACGGTCGAGCGCCCCGACGATGCCCTGGCTCCCTACCGCTATCGACTGCTGGCCGAGCCACTGGCCAGCGGCGATACCGAAGCCTGGGTGCAACGCGCACTCGCCCGTCTGTTCACCCCCGGCAGCGATGCCGATCCACGACGCGACCCCTTCGGCCTGCTCGATGCCTGGCTCGCGCAGCGACTCGACGGTCCCATTCATCTGGTCGACGGCCTCCCGGCCATCGTCGATCGGGATCGCCACTGGTTCGTGATCAGTGGTCGCCTATCCGCCAGCCCCTACGACATGCCCATGCAGCGGCGTCTGGTCGCTGCACTGTCGAGCTTCCACGACGCTCACCCCGAGGCCGAACTGTTGCGCAGCGGCCTGGTGTTCCACGCCGCCGCCGGGGCAAGCCAAGCCAAGCGGGAAGTCTCCACCATCGGTCTGGGTTCACTGCTGGGTATCGGCTTGCTGCTATGGGCAACCTTTCGTCGCGGCTCGATTCTCGCCAGCCTGCTGCTACCGGTCGGTTGCGGTGTGCTGTTTGCACTGCCGCTGACCTGGGCCATCTTCGGCACGCTCAACCTGCTGACGCTGGCCTTCGGTGCCAGCCTGATCGGCATCGCCGTCGACTACGCCCTGCACCTGCAATGCGCTCGCCAACTGGCTCCCGAGCGGCCGTTATCCCGGCTCTGGCCCGGCTTGTTACTGGGACTGGCCTCCAGCCTGGTCGCCTATCTCGCCCAACTCGCCACGCCCCTGCCCGGATTGCGCCAGATGGCCACCTTCGCCGCCCTGGGGCTGCTCGGCGCCTGGCTGACCGTGCGCCTGTGGCTACCGAGGTTCGCACCCCGACCTCATGGTGCCACGGCACGCATCGCCGCCCGCCTGAACCGGCTACGCCTACCGTCCCGAGCCCCGTATCGCTGGACCCTGCTGGGCTTGCTCGGCCTGTTCGCGGGAGGACTGATCGTCGCGCGCCTGACAACCAGCGACGACCTGCGCCAACTCAATCCCTCGCCCGACGCGCTGATCGCCGAGCAGCAACGTGTGCAAGCCCTGCTGGAGCGGCCGACCGGCAGCCGCTACCTGGTCGTGACCGCCGACCGCGAAGCCGAACTGCTGGAACGCTTGGAAGCCCTCGAGGCACCTCTGGCCCGGCTGCATGAGCAGGGCCACCTGGCAGATTATCGCCATCTCGCCCAGGCCGTGCCTTCCCCGGCCACCCAGCAAGACAACCTGGCACGGGTGCGCCAGGCTTACACTCGCGCCCTTCCCCCGCTGATCGAACGCGCCGGGCTCCCCGGGCACCTGCACGAATCGGCCTTCGATGCCTTGCGGTCAGTCCCGCTGCTGACCCTCGATGAATGGCTAAAGATGCCATTGGCACGTGCCGATAGCATGTTATGGCTCGGCGAGGATTCCGCTCCCGGCACCGAGAGTCGCGAACTGGCGGCCCTGATCGCGCTGGGTGACGCCGATGACGTCGCCCAGCAAGCACTGGCCCGGCTCGCCTCGTCATCGCATGTCCATTACCAGGACCGCGTGGCAACGCTCTCCGAGCACCTGGCGCGGCTGCGCAACCAGATTGCCCTGTGGCTGGCAGTCGCCGTGGCGGGGTTGGCGTTACTGTTCGGCTGGCGCTATCGCTGGCAGGCCTGGCGCGTGTTGCTGCCGCCGTTGGGCGCGGTGGTGGCGACCCTGGCGTTATTCAGCGCACTGGGCATCGGCCTGACACTGTTTCATCTGCTGGGACTGCTGCTGGTGCTGGGCATCGGGCTCGACGCCGGCATCTTCAGCAGCGAGCATCCCGATAGCCCGGCAGCCTGGCTGGCGATCAGCCTGTCCTGCGCGTCGAGCCTGTTGGCCTTCGGCCTGCTGGCCTTCAGTGCCACGCCGGCATTGCATTATCTGGGCCTGACCTGCCTCATCGGGCTCGCGGCCACCTGGGGGCTGGTGCCCTTCGCCCGGGCGGCCACGATGCCGACGACACACGAGCACGATGCCATCGGCGATGGCCAATAGGAGAACGCAACACATGGAATCGAGTGATACCACCGATGTCGCCATCATCGGTGCCGGGCCCTCCGGGGCCGCTGCGGCGGCCTGGCTCGCCCGACGCGGCCTGCGGGTTCGGGTCGTCGAGCGCAGTCGCTTCCCGCGCTTTTCCATCGGTGAGAGTCTGCTGCCGCAGTGCATGGAGCATCTCGAGGCCTGCGGTCTGCTCGAAGCCGCTCAGGGTGGCGACTTTCAGCCCAAGAATGGGGCAGCCTTCACCTGGCGAGGCCAGGACACCGCCATCGATTTCCGTGACAAGTTCAGCCCCGGCCCCGGTACCACCTGGCAGGTCGAACGCGCCGATTTCGACCAGCGCCTGATCGACGGTGCGCGCCAGGCCGGCGCCGAGGTCGAGTTCGGCACCCGTGTCGAAGCCTTCCTCGCCGATCCGCTGCGGCCACACCTGACGCTGGTTGATGGCGACGGCGAGCAGCGCTCGCTCAGCGCCCGCTTCGTGCTCGATGCCAGCGGCTACGGACGCGTCCTGGCACGCCTCACCGGTCTCGCCCGTCCCTCGACCCTGGAGCCGCGCTGTGCGCTGTTCACCCATATCGAGGATCGCATTCGCTGCCCGCGCCATGACCGCGAGAAGATCCTGATCGGCCTGCATCCCGAACATCCGGGCATCTGGTACTGGCTGATTCCCTTCCGTCATGGACGCGCCTCGCTCGGCGTGGTCGGCGATCGGGCGACCCTCGACGCCGCCGGTCACGACGATGCCGAGCGCCTATGGCACTTCATCCATGCCGAGCCACGGCTCGCCGCGTTGCTGGCCGATGCCGAGGCCATACGCGACATCGGCCGCCTGGAAGGCTATTCCGCCGATGTCGAGCGACTGCATGGCCCCGGCTTCGCACTGCTGGGCAATGCCGGTGAGTTCCTCGACCCGGTGTTTTCCTCCGGCGTGACCATCGCGCTGGACTCGGCCCTGCGCGCCGCGCCACTGGTCGAGCGTCAACTTGCCGGAGAAAGGATCGATTGGCATACCCAGTTCGAACAGCCGCTGCGACGTGGCGTGGCCACTTTCCGCGAATTCGTGGAGGCCTGGTACGACGGCCGCCTGCCACGCGTCATCTTCAATGCACAACAGACGCCACGCATCCGCTCGATGATCAGTGCGGTGCTTGCCGGCTATGCCTGGGACGAAAACAACCCTTTCGTTGCCGCCAGTCGCCGCCGGCTAAGCAGCCTGGCCGAGGCCTGCACCGACGACACATCCTCTGCCATCAGCGAGGTGCGATAGGTGCGACGTCCTTTTCTTCGCCATGCGTTGTTGGCCGCCATCCTCGCACTGCTGTTTGGCTGCGCCGGGCGACCGATCGATGCGCCGTCACCCGAGCTGTCGGCACTGCCCAAGGCGGGCCCCCTGACGCAACGCCTGACGTTCACCCATCAGGACCAACGACACGAACTGCTCGGCGTCCTGCGCCACGACGAGCGGTCGCTGCGTCTGGTCCTGCTGAGTCCCCAGGGCCAGCGCTTGCTGACTCTGGTGCGTGACGCCCGCGGTGCCCGCTTCCTGGGCGGCGCCGAGTTCGAGCCACCGATCTCGGCCGAGTGGCTCGCCAACCGCCTGGCCTGGAGCCTGTGGCCGTCATCGGCACTGATACAGGCCTTCGATGGCAGCGACTGGTCACTGGTGGAGGATCGCCAGGGTCGTACCATTCACTATCGGAATCGACCGATCGTCCGCATCACGGGAAGTGCCGAATGCCGTATCATCGACGATATCGAGGGCGGCTACCGCTTGCGTATCGCGCCCCTTGACGACGACACCGACCGGACAGCAGACGCATGCCCAACCGCTTGACTCCCCTGCAGAACCAACCCTGCCGTCTTTGGCCACCGGCCTTGGTGTGCCCGTTGGGCGACGACCTGCCGGCGATCGCCGAGGCCCTGTTCAGCGGACGCCGAGCCCTCGCGCACGATGACACCTTCACGCCCGGCCGCCCATTGCCACTGGGCCGGGTGAATTCGCCCCTCCCCGATACCCACGACTGGCCGGCGAAACATCGTTCGCGCAACAACCAGCTACTGGCCGCCGCGCTGGAGCGACTGGCCCCGACGCTGAACGCCTTTCGCCGGCGTCGTCCTCAGGCGCGCATCGGCGTGCTCCTCGGCACCAGCACCTCGGGCATCGGCGAAACCGAGCAGGCACTGGCCATACGCCAGCGCGAGGGCGACTGGCCTGCGGACTTTCGTTACCAGCGCCATGAGATCGGCTCCCCGGCGTGCTTCGTCGCCGAGCGGCTGGGCCTTGCGGGTCCGGCCTATACGTTATCCACCGCTTGCACGTCGAGCGCCCGCGCCCTGGCCAGTGCCAAGCGCTTGTTGGCGAGCGGCGCCTGCGACGCAGTGATCGCCGGTGGTGCCGACAGTCTCTGCGGCTTGACCGTCAATGGTTTCGCCTCACTCGAGGCGCTCAGCGACAGCCCCTGTCAGCCATTCTCGGCCAACCGCGACGGCATCAACCTGGGCGAAGCCGCCGCCTTGTTCCTGGTCACCGCCGACCCCGGTGGCATCCAGCTCAGCGGCTATGGCGAAACCAGCGACGCTCACCATATTTCCGCCCCGCGCCCCGATGGCCAAGGCGCTATCGCCGCCATGCAGGCGGCGTTGGACATGGCACGACTGCCAGCCACGAGCATCGATTACCTCAACCTGCACGGTACCGCGACCCGCCAGAATGACAGCATGGAAGCGCGAGCCGTCGCCCAAGTGTTCGGTGGCACGCTGCCCTGCAGTTCGACCAAGGCCCTGACCGGCCACACGCTGGGCGCCTGTGGGGCCCTGGAAGCGGCCTTCTGCTGGCTGACCCTGGATGCCGGACGACTACCGCCACACATCAACGACGGTCAGACCGACCCTGAACTGCCATCTCTCGCCTATGCCTCCGCCGTGAGGCGCGACTGCACCCGCGCGCTCAGCAACGCCTTCGCCTTTGGCGGTAACAACATTGCCTTGCTGCTGGAACGCTATCATGACTGATTTCTCGACACCGGCAGGGCTCAGCGTGCCCTGCGATATCGCCCCCTACCTACCGCACCGCCATGGCATGTGCCTGCTCGACACCCTGCTCGAGGTGGGAGACGAATACCTGCATGCCGAGGTGACTCCGCGTCGCGGCGACCTCTTCGCCGGTACCGACGGCATACCCGGCTGGGTGGGGCTCGAATGGCTCGCTCAAGCGGTTGCCGCCTGGGCCGGTGTACAGGCCGTGAGTCATGGCGATGCGCCGCAGATCGGCTTTCTGCTTGGCACCCGACGCTACCAATGCCAGACGCCGTGGTTCGCCTTCGACCAGCCGATACGCATCGAGGTCGAGCTCGACTTCCGTGCCGACAATGGCCTGGGGGCCTTTCGCGGCCGGCTGCTGGGCAGCGACGGCCAGCCACTCGCCACCACCACGCTCAACGTCTTTCAGCCCGAATCGCGACAGGCGCTGGAGGCCATTCAACAAGGGGACGGCCCATGACCGATACCATCCTGATCACCGGCTCGAGCCGCGGCATCGGTCGCGCCATTGCCTTGCGCCTGGCGCGGGACGGCTTCGATATCGTGTTGCACTGCCGCCATCGCCAGGAGGCCGCCGAGGCCGTCGCTGGCGAGATCCGTGCCGTGGGCCGCAACGCCCGCGTGCTGTGCTTCGATGTCGCCGACCGCGAGGCGGCGCGGCATGCCATCGAAGCCGATATCGAGGCGCACGGTCCTTATTACGGAGTGATCTGCAATGCCGGCATCACCGCCGATGGGGCCTTCCCCGCGCTCTCCGACGAGGACTGGGACAGCGTCATCCATACCAATCTCGATAGCTTCTACAACGTGGTCAAACCCTTGGTCATGCCGATGATTCGCCGCCGCGCGCCCGGGCGCATCGTGGTGATGTCGTCGGTTTCGGGGCTGATGGGCAATCGCGGCCAGGTCAACTACAGCGCCGCCAAGGCCGGCCTGATCGGTGCGGTGAAAGCCCTGGCGGTAGAACTGGCCAAGCGCCGAATCACGGTCAACTGCGTGGCCCCGGGACTGATCGACACCGACATGACCGACGACCTGATCACCGAGGAAGCCCTCAAGCTGATCCCCATGCGTCGCACCGGTACCAGCGAAGAAGTCGCCGCCACGGTGGGCTTTCTGTGCTCGCGTGATGCCGGCTACATCACCCGGCAGGTCTTCGCCGTGAATGGGGGAATGTGCTGATGCCCAGCGACATGCTACGCAAGGATGGACTCGGTCGCCGCGTGGTGGTCACCGGCATGGCAGGTTTCTCGCCGATCGGCAACGACTGGCCGAGCATGCGCTCACGCCTCGAGCGCCTGGAAAGCGGTACCCGCCACATCGATGGCTGGTCCAGCTACGAAGGCCTCAATACACGCCTCGGTGCCCCGGTCGGTGACTTCACGCTACCCGAGCATTACCACCGCCGCGCGCTGCGCAGCATGGGCCGGGGCGCACAGATGGCCACTCGTGCCAGCGAATTGGCGCTCGAGGATGCCGGCCTGCGCGACGCGCCGCTGGTGACCAGCGGCGACATGGGCATCGCCTACGGCGCCTCGGCGGGAGAACCCGACGCGGTAGCCGATTTCGGCAACATGCTGATCAACAAGTCCACCGACGGTCTCAACGCCAACTCCTACATCCGCATGATGTCCCACACGGCACCGGTCAACATCGGCGTATTTCTCGGCGTGCGTGGGCGCATCCATACCACCTCCAGCGCCTGCACCTCGGGTAGCCAGGGCATCGGCTACGCCTTTGAAGCGATTCGTTTCGGTCGTCAGACGGCGATGATCGCCGGCGGCTGTGAAGAGCTGTCGGCCTCCGAGGCCGCGGTCTTCGACACCCTGTTCGCCACCAGTACGCGCAACGACGCGCCCCACACCTCACCGCGTCCCTTCGACGCCGAGCGCGACGGCCTGGTGATCGGCGAGGGCGCCGGTACGCTGATCCTCGAGGAGCTCGAACATGCCCTGGCTCGTGGGGCCAACATCCATGCCGAGTTGGTCGGTTTCGGCACCAACAGCGACGGCCGCCATGTGACCCAGCCCGATGCCGGCATGATGGAACGAGCCATCCGCCAGGCGCTCGACGATGCGGGGTTGATACCGGAGCAGATCGGGTATGTCAGTGCCCACGGCACCGCCACCGATCGTGGCGATATTGCCGAAAGTCATGCCACGCACGCGGTATTCGGCCAGCGCCTGCCCATCAGCGCCTTCAAGAGTTTCACCGGCCATACCCTGGGCGCTTGTGGCGCACTGGAGGCCTGGGCCGCCATCGAAATGATGCGCGAAGGCTGGTTCCATGCCACCGCCAATCTCGATCGTCCCGACCCCGCCTGTGCCGAACTCGACTACCTGCGCGGCGAGGCACGGCACATCGACTGCGAGTACGTGATGAGCAACAACTTCGCCTTCGGCGGGATCAACACCTCGTTGGTCTTCCGCCGCTGGCCATGACGCCACCGAGCGTCTTTCACCAAAAGGAGCAAACGATAATGACCAAGGGATGTCTTTCACTCGCCGTCCTGATCAGCGGTTTGGTACTGGCAACGGCGGCCCAAGCCAGGGATACCCAGTACCTATTGTCGATCGACGAGGCCATGAACACCGCCGCGGCCCGGGAGCGGCTCGATCCCGACATCCATTTCGTCTTTGCCGATTCCCCGCATGGCGATGTCGTTGCCGAGCACGGTAACTTCGTCACCAACAAGAAGACCAACGCCTTCAACAAGAGCGACGAAGAAGCCTGCCGCTGGGTCATGCTTTCGGCGTTGCTCAGCCTGCAGGAGCGCGTCAAGTTGGAAGGGGGTAATGCAGTGATCAATATCGAAAGCTATTACAAGAAACAGCCCATGGCATCGCGCAGCGAATATGAATGCCACGCCGGCGCCCTGATGGCCGGGGTGGCCCTGCGTGGCGACGTCGTCACCCTGCGCTGAACGCATGACGGCTCGTCTTGACCTGCTGCTGGCGCAAGCGCCTGCCGGCAGCAGCGGGGCTTGCCTGTCGCGGCTGGGACGAGAGCTACTGTCCCGGCTCGCGGCCCGGCACGGACTCGACTGTCCTTTGGCCGACTGGTCGCCCCGAGGACGTGGCGCACCACAGCATCCGGCCCTTCCCTCCCCTTGGCAGGCTTGTCTGAGCCATCGTGGCCAGCGCGTCGTCGCCGGGCTCGCCACTATCCCGGTCGGCATCGACCTCGAACATGCACGAGCCCGGCACGCCTCACGCTTGGCATCTCTCGTCGATCTGCTGCCTGAGCCCGAGGTACGGCGCACCATCCACGCCGCTGCTCGTCCCCAGGCTGCCTTCTACCGCGCCTGGACCCTGCACGAAGCGCTCTACAAACTTGCCAGCCTGAATGGCGAGAGGCCCACCGGCGTATTCGCCACTCGTCTGGCCCGTCTTGTCCCACATGGCGATGCCCATGCCTGGCTATGGCAAACCGATGACTGGACATTGACCATTGCCGCCTATGTGCCAACCCTGACGATTCACATCCTGCCCGACATCTCGCTGACCAAGCATGAATGGGCGTGAGAAACGGCCCGGCAAGGAGTAGGATTAGAGTCCCCTGCTCACCCCCGATTGCCGACGCTTGATTCAGAAGACAGTGACCTTGCCCAGATTCCTCATTGCAATGCTGCTATTGACCGGTGTCACCCCGGCATTGGCTTTCGATCTCGAAGCGCTACGGACACGCCTGGCCGAGCCCGCCGCCATCCAGGGTCACTTCGAGCAGCGCAGCTGGCTGGCCGACCAGCAAACGCGTCTCTACAGCGAGGGACGCTTTCTCTATCAACGCGACCGGCGGGTGATCTGGCAGCTCTTGACCCCCGTGAAGTCCACCATGGCCTTCTACGTCGACATGGTGTTCCCCCCAACCCGGGATAACGAAGACGAAAGCTCGGAAGAGGCGAACCTGATGCTGCTGAGCGATCGTTTTGCCTTCGCCCAGCAACTCGTCGACCTGATGGGCGGCAACTGGCCGGCACTCTCGCACTATTACCATATCGAGTTGGAAGGCGAACCCAAGGACTGGCAGGTACGGCTCACCCCACTCGCTCCGCCACTGGAAACCTGGCTGGGCACTCTGACCCTGGAAGGGAAGGATAGGCTCGAGAAGATCACGCTAGCGGCCGCCAATGGCGACGCACTGATTGTCCAACTGGAAGAACAGCGCCCGCTGGTCGACGTGTCCCTGCAGACCTTCCTCAGCGAATGGTTTGCCCGCTCTCCCGAAGCCTCGACGGAAGACGCGCGCGACAATGAGGAGACACTCGAGGATAAGTGAAACCGTCACCATTCAGGTATCTCGGTCCGCTGCCGATAATCCGACATCACCTCTCGTTTTCCCACGCCGGAGCACCAGGAGCCCAGCGATGCCATCCATCACTACCTTGTTATCGATCGTCATTGCCACACTCCTCCTGGGGGCACTGGGGATCGCCGCCAGCGACATCGCCTGGCCGCTGCCAGCCGAGCAGTTGGCGCCACTGGGTATCTTCGCCCTGGCTCTGGCAGCCGTCATGAGCCTGTTGATCATGGTGGCCACCCTGATGGCCGGCCTGCGCACCCAACACAAGGCCTTGGCCACGAGCCTCGAGTGCCAGGGCCGACAGCTTCGCGCGGCGGAAACGGCACAACTCATGGAGCGCTTCGTGCATCAAGCCGAGGCCCTACTCGACAAGGAAAGCCTGGATCCCAACAAGCGTAGCGTGCTGCGCTGCCTGGCTATTGACGCCCTGCGCGGCAATACCGGGCGCGGCGACCCCAACATTGCACGCCTGGGGCGATTGTTCGAGTGGCTGGCCAGCGAAGCCGAAGAGGCCAAGAGCGATGCGACACGCATGCGCCTGATCGATCCGATCCTGCGCCAATATGCCGAGCTGGCCGGGCAGCTCTGTCAGGTGGGGGAATGCGAAGATGAGCGGCTGGCGGTCTTTCTGCGCCACCAGCCGCGTCGGGTCACGTTCGAAGAAGGGGAAGACTAGCTTTTCACCACCGCCGTGACGGTGATCTCGACTTTCAGTTCATCGGCAGGCATCGGTGCGCACACGCAAGTCCGCGCCGGCGCATGGCCTTGTGGCACCCAACTGTCCCACACCGCATTCATGGCGGCAAAGTCACTGCCATCCTTGAGGTAGATGGTCGCCGACAGCAGGCGTTCGCGGTCGGAGCCCACCTCCTTGAGCAGGGCATCGACACGCGCCAGCATGCTCTCGGTCTGGGCGGTGATATCACCCTGGCGCGCCTCGGGGCCCGCCACCTGGCCACACAGGTAGGCCACGTCATTATGAATCACGGCACGACTCATGCGTGCCTGGGTATCGTGTCGTACGATGGTCATGAGCTTCCTCACGTAATGTATGAATCCGTCAGCGCAGCAATAATACCGGTACCGTGGCCTTGCGCAGCATGCCCGTTGTCGTGCTTCCCACCAGCAGATGACGAATCCGCGAATGCCCGTAGGCCCCCATCACCAGTAGGTCGATAGCGTGTTCCTGTTGATAGCTGCGCAGACTCTCCTCGACCTCACCGGCGCGTATCTCGCCATGCGCTTCGAAACCGGCGTCGTTCAGCGTCATCAGTGCCCAGTCGAGCTGGGAGCGCATATCCGCCACCTCGGCGCCGACCATGACCACATGGCAGGATATTCCCCGGAACAGTGGGCTTTTGGCAACCATCTCCACCCCTTTGCGGGTGGTCTTGCTACCGTCGAAGGCGATCAACACCTGACGAGGTGTCTCGAAGGCCTCGGGCACGACCAGGATCGGCCGGTGCAGGCTGCGCACCACACGTTCGAGGTTCGACCCCAGGTGTTCGCTGGCCTTGTGCGCCGCTTCACCGCGCTTGCCGATCACCAGCAGGCGGATATCGTCTTCCAGTTCGGCCAGCGTCTCCACCAGTTCCCCATTGCGTTGCCGGATGCCCGGCTCGGCCACACCATTCTCGATGGCCCGCGACTTGGCGGCTTCCAGCATCAACCGCCCCTGCTCCTGGGCCAGCCTGGCACGCTTCTCGTCCAGCGACGCCAGTTCCTCCAGCAGGTGTTCTCGGGAGCCCAGACCGATATTGCCGGATAGATCGGCCTCGGCCGTCTGCGGGTGATTGTCGACCACGTGCAGGAAAGTCAGCGGCGCTGCCAGCGCCAGGCTGGCCCAAGCGGCGGCATCGCATACTGCCGTGGAGAACTGCGAGCCATCGATGGCGGCCATCACTTGATCGGTCATTGTCGTATTCCTTGCCGGCGTTTCATTGCGTCGACTCTGCTCCCCACTCCTTTTCTACAACATTGTGCCGGCGCTGGATACCTTGCCCCGGCATATCGCCCCCTCGCTCAGTGCCCACCCATCAGCTTCTCGACGGCATCCGGCTTGTCGTGGACCGCAAAACGGTCGACGATGGTGGCACTGGCCTCGTTGAGGCCGATGATGTCGACGTCGGTGCCCTCGCGGCGGAACTTGATCACCACCCGGTCCAGCGCCTCGACCGCGGTAATATCCCAGAAGTGGGCGCGAGACAGGTCGATGGTCACCTTTGCAATGCTTTCCTTGAAGTCGAAGGAGGCCATGAAACGCTCGGACGAGGCGAAGAACACCTGGCCTACCACCTGGTATTCACGACCACGACCTTCGTCGGTCTCTCGGGAACCGATATACAGGATATTGCCGACCTTGTTGGCAAAGAACATCGCCGCCAACAGCACGCCGACGAAGACGCCGATGGCCAGGTTGTGGGTGGCGACCACCACGATCACCGTGGCGACCATGACGATATTGGTCGAAAGCGGGTGCTTCTTCAGATCGCGCAACGAACTCCAACTGAAGGTCCCGATGGAAACCATGATCATCACCGCCACCAACGCGGCCATCGGAATCTGCGATACCCAGTCGGCGAGGAACACCACCAGCAGCAGCAACGTCACGCCGGCGATCAGCGCCGACAGCCGGGTACGGCCACCGGATTTGATGTTGATCACCGACTGGCCGATCATCGCACAGCCCGCCATGCCGCCCAACAGTCCCGAGCCGATATTGGCGATGCCCTGCCCCTTGCACTCGCGGTTCTTGTCGCTCTTGGTATCGGTCAGGTCGTCGACGATGGTGGCGGTCATCATCGACTCCAGCAGGCCCACTATGGTAAGCATCACCGCATAGGGCAGGATGATCAGCAGCGTCTCGATATTGAGCGGCACGTCCGGCCACAGGAACACCGGCAGCGTATCGGGCAGTTCGCCCATGTCACCCACGGTCCGGATGTCCATGCCCGAGATCATATAGACGGCCGTCAGCACCACGATGCATACCAGTGGTGACGGTATGCTCTTGCCGATCAGCGGCAGATAGGGAAATAGGTAGATGATCCCCAGACCGGCGATGGTCATGACATAGACATGCCAGGTCACGCCGGTCAATTCAGGCAGCTGGGCCATGAAGATCAGGATCGCCAGGGCATTGACGAAGCCGGTGACCACCGAGCGCGATACGAAGCGCATCAGGTTGGCAAGCTTGAGATAGCCGGCAAAGATCTGCAACACCCCGGTCAACAGCGTGGCGGCCAGCAGGTACTCGAGGCCATGGTCGCGGACCAGGGTCACCATCAACAGCGCCATGGCCCCCGTGGCGGCAGAGATCATGCCCGGCCGACCGCCAACGAAGGCGATGACGACGGCAATACAGAAGGAAGCGTACAGGCCGACCTTGGGATCGACGCCGGCGATGATCGAGAAGGCGATCGCCTCGGGGATCAAGGCCAGGGCCACGACGATGCCCGAGAGGGTGTCGCCCTTGATATTGGAAAACCAGTCTTGCTTGATGGATCGGATCATTCTGCAGTCCCGTCGTGGGTCCAAGTCATGCCCGAAGGCGTCAGGAGAGAAACGGTAACCGGGCTCCCGACTTGTCTTGCTCATCCCTTCGCCAAGCGGGAGGCAATGCGAGTCGGATATTCAAGCCAATCGGTTTACCCGGAAATCGTATGGATCAGGCACAAGAGGCATCAGCGTGATGCCAACCGGTGACGTTGCCATGAAGGGCACGCCAGGCAAGGCTTGCCGTCAAGGAACGTCGCCGTGGAATGGAGAGGTGCGCGCTAGGGCGGAGTGCAGCCTGCCGGGGAGGCAGGGGGCGTCATGTCGAAAATCACGATCGGTCGGATCCCGTTGCTCGTCTGAGGACAAATGCCGCTTTTGACTTTCGTCGCATCACGGTCTTATCACGAGCGACGGAGTCTAGCAGGAAAGCCCCCTACCTGCACTCTGGGGTCTCAACCGACGTTCCCGGCGGCGTTCGATCAGCCCTTTGATCAACAAGGTGCCCAGCACCAGGGCGCCGCCGAACATGGCCACCGGGGCCGGCCGTTCGCCGAGAATCCACCACACCCACAGCGTGCCGACGACGACCTCCATCAACATCAGCAGGCCGACCTCGGCGGCGGGCAGGTACAACGGACCGCGCTGGATCAGGGTGAAGCCCAGCGGCAGCAGAATCAGGCACAACAGCACCAACAGAGTGGCACTCTCCGGTGGGGGCATGACGATCCCGCCCGCCAGCAGGGCGCAAACGGCGACCAGCAGCCCCGACAGGGTCAGCATCGGGCTCATGTCGATCCCCGGACGGGTACGACACAGCGTGAAGTTGGCGGCCAGGGCCAAGGCCGCCATCAAGGCGAAGCCGTTGCCGACCCAGGAACCGGTGCCAGCATCGTCGACCACGATCAGCGACGTCCCCAGCATGCACAGGGCGATGGCGATCCAGGTGCGTAACGGCAGACGCTCGTACAGGAAAACCCGTGACAGCAGTGCGGCGATCAGTGGCGCCCCGGCCAGGATCATCAGCACGTTGCCGCCCTTGGTGTATTGATTGCCGAGCACGAAGCCGAAGGTCGAAAAGGTGAACAGCACTGCCACCCCGATTCCGGTCCAGCCACAGCGCCGGTAAGCGGCCATGAAACCGCGACCGTTGCGCAGCGCGACGATGCTCACGAAGCCGAGGGCGGTAAGCAGCCCACGCCACAACAGGATCTGCGCATCGGGCAGTCCAATCAGCTTGATCAGCAGAGCATCGGGAGAAATGATCAGCGCACCGCCAGCGGTCATCAGCAACCCTTGCTGGCGGTGGGAAAGGATGGGGCGACTCACTCCTGGGCGGCCCCCTTGTCACGCGGTCCCTTGTTGGCCATGTGCCGGAAGGCCTCCATGAGGTCGATGGGCAGCGGCACGACGATGGTCGAGGCATTCTTGTTGCTCATGTCGCTCATGGTCTGCAGGTAGCGCAGCTGCAAGGCGGCGGAATTCTCCGACATGATGTTGGCGGCCTCCACCAGCTTCTTCGAAGCCTGCAGTTCCCCTTCGGCATGAATCACCTTGGCGCGGCGTTCTCGCTCGGCCTCGGCCTGACGGGCGATGGCCCGAATCATGCTCTCATCGAGGTCGACATGCTTGATCTCGACGTTGGCGACCTTGATCCCCCAGCCTTCGGCCGAGGCATCGATGATCTCCTGGATATCGTCGTTGAGCTTGTCGCGTTCGGAAAGCATCTCGTCGAGATCGTGCTTGCCGAGTACCGAACGCAGGGTCGTCTGGGCCAACTGGCTGGTCGCGGTGACGAAGTGCTCGACCTGGATGATGGCCTTTTCCGGATCGACCACACGGAAATACAGCACCGCGTTGACCTTCACCGTGACGTTATCCTGGGAAATCACGTCCTGCTCCGGAACGTCCATGGTGATCACGCGCAGATCGACCACGTCCATCTTCTGGATCCCGGGAATGATGATGAACAGCCCCGGCCCCTTGACGGCCTGGAAACGCCCGAGGAAGAACACCACCCCACGCTTGTACTCCGGCAGGATGCGGATCGAGGCCGCCAGGAACAATACCAACAGTACCAGCGGGACGAGATAGGAAATCATCATGGCTCTCTACTCCTTGGCTTGCGATTGACTGCTGCTCGACGATCACGATGATTCGCTGGGTCGCGTCGCCTCTTCCTGCGGCGCGACCTCGACCGTCAGGCCATCGAGACCGACCACGGTCACTACCTGTCCCTTACGTAACGGTGTCGATGAGCGTGCATTCCAGCGCTCGCCATGCAAGGTGACATGTCCCGCCCCCTCGAAATCGCTATTGACCACAGCGGTAGCCCCGATCAGCTCTTCCTGACCGGTTCGCGGCCTACGTTTGCGCAGCCCCACGAAGCGGGTCATGGTCCATAGCATGAGCGCCGCTGCCAGCAGGGCGATCCCTCCGATCATCGGAAGGGAAATATTGAGATTGTCTGCGTCCATGAGAATCACCGAGCCGATTACGAAAGCGACGATGCCACCGATCCCCAGAATGCCGAAACTCGGCATCAGGGCCTCTCCCACTATCAAGCCCAGGCCCACCACTATCAACGCCAGGCCGGCGAAGTTGATCGGCAGCACCTGGAAGGCGAATAGCGCCAGCAGCAAGCAGATGATGCCGATGGTGCCAGGCACCAGGCTGCCGGGGCTGGAAAGTTCGAAGATCAGGCCGTAGAAGCCGATGATCATCAGGAAATAGGCCACATTGGGGTTGGTGATCACCGACAGCAGTTTGGTGCGCCAATCGGGATCGAAGCGCTCGATCGCCAGATTCTGGGTCTCCAGTACGCGCTTGCCGTCTTCCATGACCACCTCGCGACCGTCGATCTGAGCCAGCAGATCGTCGATATCGCGGGCCACCACATCGATGACGTTGCGCTCCAGTGCCTCACTGGCCGTCAGGTTGACCGCTTCACGCACCGCGGCCTCGGCCCAGTCGGCGTTGCGGTCATGGCGTTCGGCCAGGCTGCGGATATAGGACACCGCATCCTCGAGCACCTTGCGCTCCATGGCGGTTTCCCCGCGTCGGGGAGACGCTTCTCCGGGCTTGGCCTGCTCGTCGGCTTCCTTGTCGGCTTCCTTGTCGGCAGCCTGCTCGCCATCGCCACTGCTCTCCTGGTCCGGGGAGGTTTTCTCGCCGTCTTCTCCATCGCCGTCACTGCCAGCAGGTTCTTCATCACCGTCCCCGAAGGGTAGCCCGCCGCCGCCTATCTGTACCGGCGTCGCCGAACCGAGGTGCGTGGCAGGTGCCATCGCCGCCACGTGACTTCCATACAGCAGGTAGGTCCCGGCGCTGGCGGCACGCGAACCACTGGGCGAGACGTAGAGAGCCACGGGCACGGGCGACCCCAGCATGGCACTGATCATGTCACGCATGGAGGCATCCAGCCCTCCCGGGGTGTTCATCTGCACGATGACGAGTTCGGCGTTACGCTCTTCGGCCACGTCCAGCCCACGCTGGAAATAATCGTTGGTCGCGGGACCGATGGCACCGTCGATCGTCATCACCACAGCACTGCGCTGGTTGTCCTGCGCCTTGTCCTGCGCCCAGGACTGCCATGCCACTACCACACCCAATACCAGGCACAGCAAACTGCAGACGGCCACCACCTTGCGTCGGATACTGGTAGCGGTCATGCCCCTGCGATCTGGATTCGTCATCTCGTGCCCACCCTGCGACTTCTGTCCCCAAGAGCATCGACGGGGGGACAGCGGTTCAGTCATTGCTGATATCAGCGTAGGCAGTGGACCCGGGCGCGGCAACAGCCTGGGCCCGCCGACTGGCGGGCCTTGCGAGGTGCCACGGCCCGATGACCGTCAAGAGCCACAGCCGGCCCCCGTGCCAGGCGACCGGCAAGGTGTGACAACGCTCAGTGCCTGGATCCAGGCTCAGAGATCATGCGGCTCGCCGGCAAAACGTTTCTGTACCTCCACCATGTAGGCGGACAATGAGGTCAACTCCTCGCTGCCCCATTCCAGCGGCTCCGCTTCCATGGGAGCGACCATGCAGACCTGGACCATCTCGTCGGCGTGGACCTCCGACATGCCGAACTGGCTGTTGGCCATCGCCACCTGATGGGGGAAGGGCTGCTCGAAGGTCGCCTTGTAGCCCATGTCCTGACCATCGCTGCCGTGACAGCTCGCGCAGGACAAGCCATTGGTGCTCAAGGAGGTGTCGTAATAGAGCTCCTCGCCGCGGGCCAGCATCTCCTCGGGATTGTCACCGGTCTCGCTGTAGCCCGGTGAGTAGCCCTCGGGCCTTGCCACTGCGGCGCTCGAGCCACCCTCGGCTTCGGCTTCCCCCTCGGCTTCGGCTTCCCCCTCGGCTTCGGCCTGGTTGCTGGCAAGCAGCAGCGATGCCTCGGAAACGGGCACAAACCCCGTCTCTGTCGAGGAATCGCTCGCCGTGGCCTGGAGGGCGGCACCGCCAGCCACCAGCGCGAGAATCGGCGCCGTGTAGGCAAGCTGTCGATTCAGGCGGCCCAGGAGCCTGCGGCGTTTTTCGTCATGCTGTGACATGATGTTCTACCTCTGTTGTGATTATGGCCAGGGTGCTTGCTCCACCGCTGCACACCAGCGGTCACATTATGTCGGCCGGGGCCAAGAGGGCTTACAGTCATGCGCGAATTCACCTGCAGCACGCGGGGGCCACTATCGCCATCAGTGGCGTCCTGCCACCGGAGGTGGCCGCCTTCTACCCTACCGGCACTGGATCGTCGTCACGTGCCTCTTTCTTCCCCTCCCACTTCAGAGCGTAGGGAGTGAAACCCGCTTCCAGCATCGGCTTGATAACCAAAAAATAAGGAGAAAAATCAAAGTCTCTTGGAGTGAATAACGTATAGTGTCGTTTCTTCAAGATCTTTCTTCTGCAACCTCGGCAGAGTGACTCATCGTTTTGCCATACATGGTCGGGAAGGATGGGATAGTCTATCGACTGAAAAGCCTGAGCAATCAATGTCGAGCAAATGGCACGCGTCGGCTCGCCACTGCCCAACCCCAGCATCCGTCGACGCCAGCGACTCGGCACGGGAGGAATAGGTATCAGATAGCGACCCAGGTCGAAGATATTCCGCAAATCATATTGGTAGCCAACACGCTGGCAAACGAACTCTACCAGTGCTTCGATATCCTCTTGCCGTAACCCCACCGGACGACAGATGCGCAGGTTATAGCCCCGAAATTCATCAAAGTCGACAATCCTGACACCCTCCACCACATCAGCCTCGATAAACGTTCCCTTGCGACCACTTGATGAGGCATCATTGAGTGCGTCACCGATATAAAGGGCGGCATGAGACCAGGAAGACTGCGTCAGGTATTTGATGGCCGTACTGAGTCTTGATGTTCCCTCGACCAGGAGCACATCCCCGGGGCGCAGACATCTCATCACACTATCGGGTTGATAGTTGGGAAGCGTATCATATTGCGATCTTGGACATGACAGCCAGCAGCCAAGGCAATACCCTATTTGGTGAAGGATCGACTGCATGACCGCAACTCCTCTCTCAGAAACTATGGCATATGATTGTTCACCATCAGCTTACCCAGCTGTATAAGAGGCTCGACATTGGTGAACCTCGGAATATCTTCAAATATTTGGCTACCAACATCATCGATCGCTTTATTGAATTCCTTCTCGTCCTCGAACCCGAGATGCGTCACGAGAAAAAAAGGGGAATCTCGCTCGATGCCCTTTGCCACTTGAATGTACATCAGCCCATAGTCTCGAAGCAGGCTGGCAACCAAGGGTGCATGATGATTAAAATAATAAGACTCATCAAACTTCATTTCGTTTCTATTTGGATACATCACCATAATGTCTATCATTTCTTCCACCTTTTTCTATCCCGGATTGGGAACAGCCATTCCGTGAAATCGTCCTTGTTACATCTTGGTCTTACCGGCGAGACGATCCTTACATTCATGCCACAGGCCAGATCGGTGTAAGCTTTTCGTTATCGGCACGACGAAACGTCATTTCACTTGGAGCCCCTTATGGATTCTTCCGCTACCCTCAGTGTCATCATTCCGACGCTGGACGAAGCCGCAGACATAGAAGCCCAGCTCGGCGGGTTGCAAGCGCTGAGAGATCACGGCATCGAAATCGTCGTCGTCGATGGTGGAAGCCAGGATGACACCTTTGCCCTCGCCGCTCCGCTGGCGTCCCTTGTCATCTCCAGCGCGGCCGGCCGAGCCCGTCAGATGAATGTCGGCGCCCAGGCGAGCCGTGGCAATGTGCTATTGTTCCTGCATGCCGACACCCGATTGCCCGATGGCGCCGTCGACAGGATCCAGCAAGCATTAGCCGATGGATGTCAGTGGGGAAGGTTCGATGTTCGGCTCGAGGGGCGCCATCCCATGCTCAAGGTCATCGCGCTGGCCATGAATCTCCGTTCGCGACTCACCGGCATCGCCACGGGCGATCAGGCGCTGTTCACGACGCGCCAAGCCTTCGAAGCCATAGGTGGCTTCCCCGAGCAGCCGTTGATGGAAGATATCGAAATCTCGAAACGTCTAAAGCGCTTGTCACGTCCTGCCTGCGTGCGGCCATGCGTCGTCAGTTCCGCTCGACGCTGGGAACGTCACGGCCTATGGTCCACCATGTTGCAGATGTGGCACCTGCGTTACCGGTACTGGCGCGGTATCGATAGCCGGCAACTGGCCGAGGAGTACCGCCATGCGCGCTGAGACGCCCCATGGTCCGAGTCCGCGGGCCAGCTTTCCCCTGGCCATCCTGGCCAAGGCACCGGTGCCAGGACAGGTCAAGACGCGGCTGATTCCCCGCCTCGGTAAACAAGGCGCCGCACAACTGCACGAACGCCTGCTGCGCCATACACTGACCATCGCCCTGGAGGCGACCTCAGCGGAACACATCGTACTGTGGACGGCCCTGGAACATTCTCACACCGTATTCCTGGAGCTGGCGAAGCGTCATGGCATCGCGTTACGCGCCCAGCCCGCCGGCGACTTGGGTAAGCGCATGCATTACGCCCTGCTCTCCATGCGGGGGCCCGGTCTCGTCATCGGCAGCGATTGCCCAGTGCTGTCGCCCGCCCTGTTGTCACGTTGCTGGCATGCCCTGCAAGATGCCGATGGCGTGTTTCTTCCGGCGGAGGACGGTGGTTATGCACTGGTCGGCACGCGTCGTTCCAACATGCGTCTCTTCGAGCATATCGATTGGGGAACCGAGCGCGTCATGGCCCAGACCCGTCGTCGTGCCGATGAGTTGGGTTGGAACATTGCCTATCCTGCCGAGGTATGGGACATCGACCGTCCGGAAGATATCGAGCGATGGCAACGGTTAGCTCACTGTGCAAGTGAGTCTTGAATCCACCGGGAGCCCTTCATCACGGGCAAAGCATCGCCAGGCGACCATGCCTGGCGATTCATTACCGAAACAGATGGACATCATCAATATATTCTAGTCCTCACATTATAACGGTTATTGGTTTGCACTCTATCACTCAACTCTTGCCCTTCGACCTCCAGAATGTAATCTCCGGGCCCAAGGGTTTCGTTGATCACAAAATTTCCGCCACGCTGCTTGGCAGTGCTTACGGGCTTTCCATTTTGATCCAATAAACGTGCTTTGAGTATCATATTGACGCCTATCGAACCCCAGCTTTCGCTACTTATGCTGACTCGCGAGGGTGAATCAATATCAAGCGAGAAGCGATCTGCATATGACGTAGGAACAAGACGTTGGCTTGACACACTATTGTGCAATAGTTCTGGTGTTGACATCGCCAAGGCATAACCTACTCCCCCTGGACCGAACATCAACGCGAGAGCAAGACTAACCACAAGGCTAGAGCGTTTCATGGCAATTCCTCTCAATCAGCAAAAATCCAATTCCTTCTGGCTTTTCACATCATCATATGTCCCAACATGGGTCATTCAATTACTCCATATTAGTTAGTAACAAACAGGGCGCATTCATTACACACTCCATATAAACAAAACAGCTTCAGACATAACGCAATATTTCTAGCGCTTGGCGTAAGGTATCCACGCCTAATGTGACAAAACTACTTGACCTTTAATATCAGGCAGTCATCATGACTCCTAGAGTCCAGATGGAAGTCATGAGATGTTGGGATCATCGAGTGAAGACAAGAATGAGAGAATGCGACGCCTGGCCGCCGTGAGGCCACGCTTGGTATCGTTTGCCCGCTTACAGCTCCGTGACCTCGCTCAGGCCGAGGATGCCGTGCAGGAGGCGTTGGCCGCGGCCATCGAGAAGGACGACAGCTTCTCCGGGCGCTCGGGTTATGAAACCTGGGTATTCGGCATCCTGAAATACAAGATACTCGACGCATTGCGTGCCCAGCGACGCGACGGGAAATGGCAGCCTCTGGGTAACGAGCTGGATGAGGACGCCATCGATCGGCAGTTTCAGCAGAATGGCCGCTGGCAGGAAAATGCGAAACCCTCGAGCTGGGGAGACCCGGAAGCAGCATTCCTGAGTGAGCGCTTCTGGCAGGTATTCGATACCTGCATGATCGCCCTGCCTGATAACATCGCTCGCGTCTTTTCACTGCGAGAGCTGATGGGTCTGTCAACCGAGGACATTTGCCGGGAAATGGGCATCAAGGAGAACAATTGTTGGGTGATCCTGCACCGCGCCAGGCTGCGTTTGCGGGCCTGTATCGAGCGCGGCTGGCTGTCGGAGGATGAGTGATGTTCAAGATGATGATGTGCAAAGAAGCGACCCGGCTGATGTCCAAGCGTTTGGATACTCCTTTGAGTTTCCAAGAAAAACTTTCCTTGAAATTACACCTTGCCATGTGCGATGCCTGCCAGGAATGCAATCGACAGTTCACCCTGCTTCATGAGGTTGGCCCCAAGTTCGAGGAGCTGGTGATCGATACCTCCAGTGACTCACGGAACTCCCCCAAGGAGTGAGCACCTTGGGAGAACGTGGCTGTGCCCATGATTACTCGCCCGCCACCTCTTTGGCCAACGATTCCAACACATTGGCCACGTTATCGAGGGGAAGTTCGCAATCCTCCAACCCGTGGCGCCGGGCGAGATAGTGAGGCGAGTTCCACTCTAGCTGGGTGGCCCCATTCCTCTCTTGCAATACCATTTTCTGTGGCAGATCAAGCGCTACACTACCCTGGCACTGCATCATCGGCGTTCCCACCTCCGGGTTGCCAAAGATGAACGTACGGGTGGGAGGCAATTCAAGCCCCGCGCTCTCGCGCATTGGCAGCATGGTCGATCACGGTGACCAATGTCAGGCCCCTCTCCTCGAGAGCGACACGAAGACGCAGGTCGACTTCCTCGATACCGAGGGGGCTGCTTATACGCTCGATACCCTTATCCTGCTTCTCGGCCATGGCGGTGTTCGATAGTCCACCCACTACCATGACGGCAATCGCCAGAAGACTCTTGATCATGGTCGACACTCCTTGAAAGAACCCGTTCAGCATCGGCAACGATGCCCTGCCTGACAAGTTCGAGATCGAGATCTGCGGGCACCACTTGACTCCGTAGCATGGTACGGCCCTTATTTTGATAAAAGCAGCATTCAGAGGCCATGCACATGAGTGCCACGACCATCAGCAAAGCCGCTCAGGCAGCCGGAGTCGGGGTTGAAACCATCCGCTTCTATGAGCGCAAGGGACTGATCGAGCAGCCTCCCAAGCCACGCGACGGCGGATACCGCGTCTATCCCGACGATACGGTGCGACGGGTGCGTTTCATTCGACGCGCCCAGCAACTGGGCTTCTCGCTGCGCGAAGTCGCCGACTTGCTCTCGCTACGACTGGCTTCTCACGCTGATGCCAGCGACGTACAGCGTCGCGCCATGGCCAAGCTGCAAGATGTGGACGAGAAGATCGCACGTCTACAGCGCATTCGTCGGGGGCTGGCCGAGTTGCTCGCGCGTTGCCCCGGCGAGGGTGCGCTGCAGTGCTGTTCCATCCTGGGCGCGCTGGAGCAGGAAGATATCTCGATACCACATGCTTCACCTCACGAGGCCACGGGCAATCCGTCGCTTCGCCATGACACACGGGAGAACGCCATGCAAACTGTCAAGCTGCGTATCGACGGCATGCATTGTGACGGCTGCGTGGAAATCGTACGCCATGTCCTGGAACGGCAGTCCGGTGTCCTAGGATGCTCGGTTTCCCATGAGAACAGCGAGGCCCGAGTGGCTGTCGACACCACGCAGGTCAGCAGCGAGCAACTGGCCAAGGCGATCGAAGAAGCCGGCTATCGAGCACGCGTAACGTAACCGTCTTCCTTGACTCCGTAGCATACTACGGGCCCTAAGCTCGAAGCATGAAGACGACGACCACCCCGACAGCGGAAGACGGCCTCCAGCCATGGAGCCTGGAGCCGACCGAGGAGCCGGATATCCAACGGGTACGGGCGCACATCGGCGGGCTGCATTGCTCGTTGTGCACCGGCACCATCGAGCAGGCCCTGGGGGCAAAGCCGGGCGTACGACGGGTGGCGGTCAGCCTCACTCACGAACAAGCCCTGGTAGAATACGATGCGCGGGAGAATTCCGCCGCAGCGTTGATGGGGACGCTGCAGAAGGTCGGTTACACCCTTAGCGATCCCCGCAAAGTCGAGCCTTATGAGCGGCAGGAGCGCGCGCTGGCTCACGAGCGCAACCGCTTCCTGGTGGCGCTGACGACCAGTCTGGCGGCGATCGGCCTGATCGTGAATGCCGGTTCGCTCTGGACCCTGGGGCTCTCCGGCCTGGTCTATGTCAGCCTGGTGCTGTTCGGCTATGCCGTGCTCCGCGGCCAGGGAGTGGCCGCTGCCCTGGGCGGTAGCAGCCTGTTGGCAGTAGGCGGCCTGGGCTTGTTCGCGTTGCGTGTCGGTGACGTGCTGGCGGGTCATGAGGCGGTGCTGGTGGCGATTCTGGCGATCACGATGGTGTTCGGCATCGCCCGGCAGATGCTGGTCATGGCCTATCAAGCCCTGCGCCGGGGCATTCTCAATCAGCATGTGTTGGTGGAGATTGGCGCCTTCGCGGGACTGATCGGCGGCGCCATCGGCCTGGTATTGGGGCGCGCAGACTATCCCACCGCCGCGTTCTTCGCCGTATCGGTCATGGTGCTGACCTACCATCTGTTCTCCGAGTGGCTGTCGCTGATCGTCAAGACCCGCAGTTCCCAGTCGGTACGCCGCCTGCTCGACCTGCAGCCGGAAACGGCTCACGTGGTCGCCGAAGGCGGCGAACGGGACCTGCCGATGGAACAGGTGGAAGCTGGCATGCGGGTGCGCATCCGTCCCGGTGAGCGTATCGCGGTGGACGGTGAGGTCATCGATAGCGAATCGGCCGTGGACCAATCGCTGGTCACCGGCGAACCCCTGCCGATCGAGAAAGGGGTGGGCGATTCGGTGGTCGGCGGCGCCATCAATGGCAGCGGCACGTTGCTGGTGCGGGTGACGGCCACGGGGGAAGCGAGCTTCCTGAGTCAGGTGGTGCGCAGTCTGGAAGATGCGCGGGCGCTCAAGCCTGGCCTGCTGCATCTGGTCGACCGGGTGCTGCGGGTCTATACCCCCACGGTGCTGATCGTCTCCGCACTGGCCTTTGTGTTCTGGATGGGTGCGCCGCTAGTGTGGGGTGCCGGGCCCGACCTGGAGCGGGCCGTATTCGCCGCCCTCACCGTGCTGGTGATGGGCTATCCCTGCGCCGTGGGCATCTCCGCACCGCTGTCCATCGTACGTGGCGCCGGCGAAGCGGCCGATCACGGCGTGCTGATGCGCACCGGCGAGTCCTTCCAGGCCCTGCGACGCGTCACCACCATGGTGTTCGACAAGACCGGCACCCTCACCGAGGGGCGCCCCGCGGTACGTGACATCATCAGTGTCGACGGCGAGGAAGACACGCTGCTGGCGCTGGCGGCCGCAGCCGAGGCCGCCTCGGAACATCCGCTGGCTCGTGCCGTGGTTGAAGCGGCTCTGGCCCGGGACCTGACGATACCCGACGTCACCGATTTCCAGGCACAGTCGGGGCGTGGCGTCACCGCCCAGATCGACGGCGAACCGGTGCGGGTCGGCAGTCCAGCCTTTCTCACCGAACTTGGCATCGACCTGGCGCTAGTGAGCGATGGCATCGAGACCGCCGAGGATCAGGGCCAGACGGTCATCGTCGCCGCTCGCGGCGATCGGCTGCTGGGGGCCATCGCCCTGGGCGATGCACTGCGTACCGATGCCGCGGAGACCATGCAGCAGTTGCATGAGCTCGGCATTCGCACCGCGCTGGTGACCGGCGACAACGAGCGCACCGCCCGACACATCGCCCGGCTTGCCGGGATCGAGACGGTTCATGCCGGCGTGCTACCGGAGCAGAAAGCCGATTTGTTACGGGAGATGCAACACGAGGGGCGAGTTGCCATGATCGGCGACGGGATCAACGACGCCCCCGCGCTGATGCAAGCGGACGTGGGCATTGCCATGGGCAGCGGCACCGACATCGCCATCGACGCTGCCGACATCATCATCCTCAACTCACGTGTGAGCAGCGTGATGACCGCCTGGCGGATCAGCCATTGGGGGTATCGCAAGATGCTGCAGAACGTTTCGCTGGCATTCCTGTTCAATGGCGTCGGCATTCCGCTGGCCGCCACCGGCCTGATCTACCCGGTGTGGGCCATGGTGGCCATGGCCGCCAGCGTGACCACCATCTTCGTCAATTCCCTGTGGCAGCGGCCATCGCTGCTGTTCGACGCGGTGGCCAGCGTACGCTCGAATGACCGCAGCGAACCCCGGGCCACATGACCCTCCCATCGAGAGCCACTCGATCGGGACAGACAGAAAAACATACCAGCCAACGAGGTCAGCCGTCATGACATCCAAGATTCACGCCTTATTTCTGGCACTGGTTGCCGCCGTCGTCTCGACAGCGGCCCTTGCGGCCGGACCCAGTTACCAGATCGAGGTCGATGGGCTCGCCTGTCCTTTCTGCGCCTACGGGATCGAAAAGCAGCTCGGCAAAATTGAAGGAGTGCAGACGATCGAAACGGACATCGAGGCTGGCAGGGTGATCGTCACCATGGACGACGGGCACACGCTCGACGAGTCACGCGCAGAGCAGGCTGTCGACCGGGCCGGATTCACACTGGGTGACTTCGAACCACTCGACGCCCCACCGACTGCCAGTGGTCAATGATGAGGGAGGCGTTATTCATGACGCATTACCGACGTAAGACGGCATCCGGACATCGACTATTGGCCGTGGCAACGATGGTGGCGTCCGGCTTGGCTCAGGCAGCTCCCCAGACCTTCAACACGGCGCTGCCCGTCGCGGAAGGAAACGTCGTATTACGCGAGCAGTTCTTGTACCGCAAGGCCGATGACGACCCCAGCCTTGCCCACCGGGACCTACGGGTCAACGGTGCCATCACGGTGCTCGGTTACGGCCTGAGCAGTGATCTTGCCCTGTTCGGCGCCCTTCCCTATCTCGACAAGGAGCTCGATCTCGATGGACCCGGCGGGCGGCGCATCGAGCGAAGCAGCCGCGGGCTCGGCGATACGCGCCTCTTTGCGCGCTACACAGCATTTAAAGGCGATGCACCGGGCCGTACCTTCCGCATTGCGCCGTTTCTCGGTATGGAAACGCCGACCGGAGACGACGATGAAAGAGATCGCTTCGGCCGGCTGCCGCAGCCGCTGCAGTCAGGTTCCGGCTCCTGGGACCCATTTGGTGGCGTGGCCTTGACCTACCAGACGCTCGCCTATCAGCTCGATGCTCAGTTCGCCTACCAGGCAAACACCGAGGCCAACGGTTTCGAGTTCGGTGATGAAGCGCGTCTCGATGGCTCCTTCCAGTATCGGCTCTGGCCACGGAAGCTGAGTGGCGGCGTGCCGGGCTTCTTGTATGGGGTGCTTGAAGCGAACCTGCTCCACCGCGGAAAGAATGAGATAAACGGAGTGCAGGATGCAAGCTCAGGCGGAACCCAGCTTTTCCTTTCACCGGGCCTGCAGTACGTGACCCGTCGCTGGATCATCGAGGGCATCGTCCAACTTCCCGCCGCACAAGACTTGAATGGCACGGCGTTGGAGGATGATTTCATTACACGGATTGGTTTCCGTATTAATTTTTAGGGCTTCTCATGCAAGTCAAGCGATTTCTCAAGGCTGGAGCGATAGTGGCAGGCCTGGTGGCGGTTGCTGCCATAGCTTCCTGTGCTGCCTTCATCCCCAGCGAGAAGGGACCTGGCTATGAATTCGTCGGGGCCTGGGGTAGCAAGGGCAGTGAACCGGGGCAATTCGATGATCCGACCGGCGTTGCCGTCACCGCGGATAAGGTGTTTGTCGCTGATGCGCGTAATGGGCGAATCCAGGTCTTTGACCATGAAGGACAATTCAAACGTGCCTTCGGTACCCCCGGCGATGCCGCCGGTGAACTCGGGCGACCGATGAACCTGACGATCCACGAGGGGGAGCTCTATGTGCCTGAGTACATGAACGATCGCATTCAGGTCTTTAGCCAGGATGGCGACTCCCAACGCATGATTGGAGGCCCCGGTGAGGGGCCTGGAGAATTCGATGCACCGGGAGGTGTCGCCGTTGCCGCGAGCGGCGATCTTTTCGTGGCCGACTTCTACAATCAGCGCGTGCAGCGCTTGCGCGCGGACGGTGAGTTCATTCGCCAATGGGGAACGACCGGGGAGACCGGACGAGGAGCGGGCGAATTCACCTATCCCACCGATGTCGCGTTAGCCGCCGACGGAACGCTCTACGTGGCGGACGGCTATGGTAACCGCGTGCAGGCGTTCGACGCCGAGGGCGAGTTCCTGCACAAGTGGGGTGGCCCCTTCGCCATCGGCATCTATGGCCCGTTCAACGGCTGGCTTACTACGGTGACGGGCATCGCCATAGGGCCGGATGGGCAGGTGTTATCCGCTGACTTTTACAATGACCGGGTCCAGGTCTTTACCGCCGAGGGAAAGTTCCTCAACACCTTCGGTGACACAGGCGACGGTCCAGGACAGTTCAACCACGCCATCGCCTTGGATATCGCTCCGGACGGTACGGTATTCGTCGCCGATTTCCAGAACAACCGTATCGAGAAATGGCGCCCGGTCCAATAAGAAGGGAAGAACAGAGCATACGGCCCCGCAAGCCGTCAATGAATCACGACCTGCAGGACCGGCAATGAAGCGCATCGGCGATGGCTCATCCGTTCCAGACGTGGCCGGCGAAGGCCTCGTCCAAGTCGGGATGATTGATGTGGTTGGAGTAGTTGCTCAACGTCTTCACAGCCAGCGCCAGAATGATCTGCAGCACGTGCTGCTCCTCGAAGCCGGCCGCCAGGAAGGCGTCGACGTCACGCTGGGTGGGCATGCCCCGCGTCTCGAACATCACTCTGGTGAACGCGCTCAGGGCCGCCAAGCGCTCATCGGGAATGGGCTGGTCGTTACGGAGGGCCTCCAGCACGTCGGCAGGCACCTGCGACATCTTTTCCCCCAGCATGCTGTGGGCCGCCATGCAGTACTTGCAGCCGTTGAGTCGGCTGATGGTCAGTAATATGACTTCCTGCTCGGGCGGCGCAAAGCCGGAATCCTGCCGGAACAGCTCATAGCCATGCAAGTAGGTATCCAGCACCTCGGGGGCCTTGGCCATGCCCTCGTACATCTTGGGCACGAAACCAAGCTTGGCGTTGGCCTTCTCTAACAACGGCTTCGCCTTGGCATCGGCGTTGTCGAGAGTCTGAGGGGCGAGCTTCATTTGATAGTCGGCTGCCATGGGTCATTCCTCCTTGCCTGATGAGACACCGGATGGTGTCGAGTCATATATGGAACGATCAGTCCATATATGGCGGAAAAATAATACCCGACCCTGCCCACTAAGCGCCGTTCAATGCAGGGTGTCGAGGACTAACTCCACCGCGCGAGTGGCTTCACCAGCATCAGCCCCGCTCTTGAGCAGCGTCCGCATTCCGGCCATGCCCAGGGTCAGGTAGGTGGCCAATGACCGGGCGTCACGCTGCGGATCAATGTCGCCCTCGGACTGGGCCCGCATCACCGCCTGGCGGAAAAGTTCGGTGATGGCCCTGACACTCTCGCCGGCCTCGCGAGACGGCAAGTCGCCGCGCTGACCGAGCTCACTAGCGGAATTGAAGATCAGGCACCCGATCGCGGCGCGTTCGCTGCCGGCATCCCGAGCCGTGTCGCGAAACAGCCCTTCCACAAAGGCCAGCGCCGAAGGCGAGGCCTCGAGTTGCCGGTGAAGCCGGTCAATCAGGTTTTCCCGATAGCGGCGCAGGGCCTCGAGGAACAATCGTTCCTTGCTGCCGAATGCCTGATACAGGCTGCTGCGCGAGAGCTGCATCGCCTCCAGCAGGTCTCGAGTCGAAGCCGAATCGTAGCCTCTGGCCCAGAAGACCTGCATGGCGGCGCTCACGGCCTGATCCGGATTGAATGCGATGGGGCGTCCACGTGTCATGCGATCAATTTAGAATCGATCGTTCCATAATTCAAGCCGATACCGGTCGAGGATTGGCCGTAAGGAACCGTTGCGCATGGCGACTCATATCAGTACCCCCAACAAGCACCATTCGGAGCAGGAGGCTTGTGAGATGACGACACCAAGCACGTCAGCACGTCGCTACTGGTTGGGAGGCAGGCGAGCGGCAAACCGTGTGGTGACCGCCCTCCTACTGTCAGGGTCACTGATTCTGCCGGCCGTTGCCGGGACCGAGTGGCCCGACGAAGGGTGGCAAGTGATTCCCACCCAGCAGACATACCACGATCTGCTCGATGGCCTTCACGAATCGGTCGAAGCAGAAGGCATGATCGTGGTGACGGACGCCGGCCCCACTGAGGCGGCAGCCAGTCGGGGCGAAACCATTCCAGGCAATCGGGTCGTCGGCGTGTTTCGCAACGACTTTGCCGTGCGGGCTGTTCGTGCCAGTGTGCCGGCGATGATCGAAGCGCCCATTCGCTTCTATGTGACCGAGGAGGAGGACGGCACTGCCACGCTATCCTGGAAGACGCCGAGCCATGTCTTCGCACCCTATGTCGGCGAGGGGGGAGAGGAGCTGCGCAAGCTCGCCGAGGAACTCGACGCCATCTTCGAAGCGATTGCGCGCAGGACGACAGAAGGATGAAATGCCCGGCTGGTGTGTAGCCCCGCCCCAAGGCCGCTACCCGACGATTATCACGGCGCTCGTCATCTGGAGCTACGGGGATCATTTCAATGGGCCATCGGCTAGAACGATATCACCAACTCATGCAGCGTTCCTGGCGAATCAGCCCTCCGTTTTTGCTGATCGCTGGATTCGCGGTGTTAATCCTTGTGGGAACGGTACTACTCAAGTTCTCGCCCTCCGAGAACACCTTCCTTTCATGGAGCGAGGCCCTGTTTACCGCCACCTCCGCGGTAACCGTCACCGGCCTGGTCGTAACCGACACCGGTCCCACCTTCAGTTTCTGGGGCGAGGCTGTCATTCTCATATTGATGCAGGTTGGTGGTCTGGGGCTTATGACATTCGCCGTGCTGGCGTTGCTGTCACTCGGCGGGCGTGTCAGGGGCAGACGTTACCTGACCGCAAACAGTCCCTACAACGAAACCCACCCTCGGGACGTCATACGCACTGCCAAGGCGGTGGTCAAACTTGCGCTTGTGATAGAGGGCGCCGCCCTGGTTCCCCTAGCGCTGGTCTGGGTGCCCGAACATGGCTGGATTCAAGGACTCTGGTGGTCGCTGTTCCACACCGTTTCCGCCTTCAATAATGCCGGTTTCACCCTTTCGCCCGACAGCCTTATGGGGTACGCCGGAGACCCGATCATCAATTCGGTGATTCCCGCCCTCTACCTCATCGGAGGACTGGGTTTCATCGTGATCATGGGAATGCTCGACTATCGCCACAGCCGGCGACTGGACATCAACGTCAAGGTCATGCTCTTCGGTACCGCTGTGTTAAGCCTCATGGGCGCCGCCATGATCTATATGCTGGAGTCAGATAATCCGGCCACGCTGGCAACACTACCCGGTCTTTCCGATCAGCTCTGGACCTCCTGGCTGCAGGCCACGACACCACGAACCGCCGGTTTCAACAGCCTCGACATCAGCGGCCTCACCCAGCCCACCAGCCTGGTGTTGATGTTGCTGATGTTCATTGGTGCGGGTGCCAACAGCACCGCCAGCGGCATTAAAGTGACCACCCTGTTCGTCCTGCTCGCCGCCACCTGGTCCTACCTTCGGCGCCGTCGCGAGCCCATGCTCTTTTCGCACGCCATTGATACGACTACCCTGCTCAAGGCGCTTGCGGTAACGGTGATGGCCATACTCGGCATCTTCATGGGTACCCTGGCCCTGTCCATTACCGAAGATGCCGATCTGCTGACGGTCGCGTTTGAAGCCACGTCCGCTCTTGGCACCGTGGGCCTGACGCGGGGCTTGACGCCGGAGCTTTCCGATTGGGGACAGGTTATTATCATGATGATGATGTTCGTGGGACGCGTGTGTCCGCTGACGGTGGCCTATCTGATCGGCTCCGCCTTTGCTTCTTCCTCTCAGCACTCGATGCAGGCGGAGCTGCAGATTGGCTAGGAGCCTGTCGGATTTGACTGCTTGTCGCTTATCGCCAAGCCTTCATGTAGTGATGCAATCAACGGGCAGGTGACGCTCCCTTCCCGTTCATGGCAGGCCCGGACCAAGTCGGACAGCACATGTTCGATACGCTGCAGGCCAACCAATTTCTCGCGCACATCCTCCAGCTTGCGCTCGGCCAGAGCGCTGGCCTCGTCACAGTGGGCACCATCCTCCAGGCGCAACAACTCGGCGATTTCGTCCAGGCTGAAGCCCAGCCGCTGGGCGGTCCTGATGAAGGTCAGACGCTCTACGTCCCTTTTGCTGTAACGCCAAATGCTGCCATACGGTCGTTCCGGCTCCGGCAGCAACCCCCGGCGCTGGTAGTACCGGATGGTCTCGACATTGACGCCGGCGACCTTGGCCAGGCCGCCAATGGTCATGGTCTCCGCTTCTCTCTGCATGGTGCTTGCTTCCGTAGCTGACTACGGGAGTAACCTTACTTCAACCCACTGCCGCCATGAAAGGAGAGGGCATATGCCGAAACCTAAAACGGGGCAGGGGCCCCTGGCCGTCGGAGGGATCGCAGCGATCCTCGCCTCAGCCTGCTGCCTTGGCCCACTCGTGCTGATCACGCTCGGGGTTTCCAGCGCTTGGATCGTGAATTTGACGGCCTTGGAGAAGTATCGACCGATCTTCATCGGTGTGGCACTGGTTGCGTTGTTTTTTGCCTGGTGGCGCATTTATCGGCCCAAAGCAAAATCTCAACCGAGCACGGTCTGCGCCATCTCGCAGGTAAAGGAGACCTACAAAGCGCTTTTTTGGATCGTGTCGGCGCTGGTGCTGGTTGCCCTCGCGTTCCCTTTTCTTTTACCGCTGTTCTATTGATCGGGAGGTCGATGATGCCAAGACCTCCCTTGACGCTCTGACCGCGGCCTCCGCCAATGCTGGCTACCCGGCCTCGCTAAAGGAGTAAGCATGAAGAATCCAAAAACTCTACTGCGTGTGGGGGTGATCGGCACGGTGCTGGTCGCGCTGTGCTGTTTCACCCCGATCCTGGTCATCCTGCTTGGCACGGTAGGCCTGGCGGCGCTGACGGGCTATCTCGACTACGTGCTGTTTCCTGCCCTGGCCGCCTTTATCGGCCTGACCGGCTACGCCCTGTACCGCAAACGAAAGCTGGATGCCTCCAGCACCAATGAATCCCCTAAGGAGTGACAAACATGAGCAGAGACGAGACCTTGCATATCGCCGTGATCGGCAGTGGCGGTGCCGCCATGGCAGCCGCCTTGAAAGCCGTCGAGTGTGGAGCACGGGTCACCCTGGTCGAGCGTGGCACCATCGGCGGTACCTGCGTCAATGTCGGCTGTGTGCCGTCCAAGATTCTGATCCGCGCCGCGCACATCGCCCATCAACGTCGGGAGAGCCCGTTCGATCAAGGCATCACCGCTACCGTGCCGGTCATCGACCGGGAGCAGCTGTTGGCCCAGCAGCAGGCACGAGTTGAAGCGCTACGGCATGGCAAATACGAAGACATCCTGGCCGACAATTCGGCCATCACCGTGCTGCATGGCGAGGCGCATTTCGTCGATGCTCATACCCTGAGCGTGCATACCGTTGACGGCAGCGAGCAAAGTGTCATTTTCGACCGGGCCTTTATCGGCACCGGTGCCCGCCCTGCCATCCCGCCCATACCGGGGCTCGCCGAAACACCCTACTGGACCTCCACCACCGCATTGGCCAGCAACACCATTCCAGAGCGCCTGGCAGTGATCGGCGCCTCGGCGGTGGCCGTGGAGCTGGCCCAGGCCTTCGCCCGGCTCGGCAGCCAAGTGACGGTCCTCGCTCGCCGCCGCCTGTTCTCCCGGGAAGACCCGGCTATCGGCAAGACCATCGAGGCCGCATTCCGCGCCGAAGGGATCGAGGTGCTCAACGAGACCCAGGCCAGCCGGGTCGCGTATGCCAACGGTGAGTTCGTGCTTACCACCAGTGCCGGGGAGATCCGCGCCGACCAGTTACTGGTCGCCACCGGCCGCACTCCCAACATCGACACCCTGAACCTGGAAGCCATTGGGGTGAAAACAACGCGGGGCGCCATTGTCGTCGACGACCGCCTGCAAGCGAGCGTTCCGGATATCTATGCCGCCGGCGATTGCACCGATCAACCGCAGTTCGTCTATGTAGCCGCCGCCGGTGGGAGTCGGGCGGCAATCAATATGACCGGCGGAGACACGAGATTGGATCTCGCCGCCATGCCGGCGGTAATCTTCAGCGACCCACAAGTGGCCACCGTGGGGTTGACGGAGGATGAGGCCAAGGCTCGTGGCATCGATGCCGACAGCCGCACTCTGACACTGGACAATGTGCCGCGCGCCCTCGTCAACTTCGATACCACTGGATTCATCAAGATCGTTGCCGAACGTGACACCGCACGCCTGCTCGGCGTGCAGGCGGTCACCGGCATGGCGGGCGAACTCATCCAGACGGCGACAATGGCGCTGCGTGCGCAAATGACGGTACACGACATCGCCGATGAACTGTTCCCCTACCTGACCATGGTCGAAGGTCTCAAGCTCTGTGCCCAGACCTTCACCAAGGATGTTACGCAATTGTCCTGCTGTGCGGCATGAACGACAACGATTGCGGAGCCCCCGTCTTGCTTTTGATGCGAGCGGAACGCCAGCACGAATGGGCTGTTCCCGCCTCCTGAAGGTGAACTAGTCTTTGGTATGATGCTGTCTCAGACATTGACGGTAAGGTGAGGCACACTGGTGAGACTGAATAGCAACGGTCTTGCCACTACCAAGACGGAACGACTCGATGACCCCGAAAGGAATGAACGTGTCGATGCAGATTCTCACCTCCCTACGCGCATGGCAGCACTCAGTGGTGCGCACTCTGGTATGCGCCTTGTTCATTGGTGGCACTCTGCCATGGTCACCGGCTACCCAGGCAAACGAAGCCTCCGAGAGGCCCAAGGGGCATTACCGCCTGCCCGAGGAAGGGAACGTAGTAGGCGAGAGCTACACGGTTAAAAGCCACGCCGAGGATACGTTGCTGGATATCGCCCGCCAACACAACGTGGGCTACAACGAGATTCGTCGCGCCAACCCGGACGTCAACGTCTGGGTCCCGGGGGAAGGAACCGAGGTCGTGATACCGGCCCGCCACATTCTGCCGCCCGGCCAGCGTGAAGGTGTCGTGATCAACGTCGCCGAACTGCGTCTCTATTACTATCCGGAGGTCGGCGAGGGAGAACCGCCACGCGTCGAAACCTACCCGATCGGTATCGGGCGCGAGGGCTACGACACCCCCCTGGGCGTAACGAAGACCACCATGCGACTGGAAAAGCCTGCCTGGTATCCGCCCCAATCGATGCGCAAGGAAGCCGCCGCAAGGGGTGAATCGGTACCGGGGGTCGTGCCGCCCGGCCCCGACAACCCGTTGGGCGAATATGCCATCCTGCTCGACATTCCTGGTTATCTCATTCATGGCACCAATCGACCCGGCGGCATCGGCATGCGCGCCAGCCGTGGCTGCATTCGTATGTATCCCGAGGATATCGAAGCGATCTTCGGCCGCATCCCGAACGGCACGCAGGTCACCATCATCGAGGATCCGGTCAAGATCGGCTGGGACGGTGAGCATGCGTACGTGCAAGCCTTTCAGCCACTTGAAGAGCAGGAACAAGGCATGTCGACCCTGCTGGAGACGCTGGCACAACTTGAGGGCATCCCCGATATCTCGCCCGCAGCCGTCGATTACCAGCAGCTACACCGTTTGCTGGAAGCCCCGGATGGCCAGGTCATCGCCTTGTTGCCACCCGCGCCCTCCTCGAGCGACGACAGCGAGACAACACAGCCAGGTGGGCTGTACCGTTATCTCGCCGTATAGAGAAACACCGAATAAATGTCGGCGCCGCTCAATCGCCGAGTTATGCAGTGCAGGCGCGCCCCCTAGTGCGATCCTGCCATTTGCACACGGCCTCATCGGGTGCCGTGATCGCAATACGGCCGGTTCGCTATGCCACCACCTTGAAGTAGCGCATCATGCCGGCGTCTTCATGCTCCATGTTGTGGCAATGATACATGTACAGCCCCTCGAAGTTTTTGAAGGTCAGGGCAATACGCACTCGTTCCTGGGGGAACACCAGCACCGTGTCATGCAATCCTGCGTCGATGATCCCATCGTGCAGGTCCGTCTTGCTACCCGTGCGCTCCTGGATCTGGAATTGCAGACCATGGATGTGGATGGGGTGCGGCATCATGGAATCGTTGACGAATTCCCAGATTTCCGTCTGCCCCAGCCGGACGATCTCGTCGTCCGCCACTGTGGTGCCTTCCATCCGTCGGCCGTTGATGGTGAACCCCTGCATCATGCGCATGCCCAGTTCGAAGCGACGAACCGGTGTATCGGCCTGGACGGGAGAAGTCGGGAGGTCCTGAGCCAAACGTTCCGGCAGGGTTTCCGAATCGTTCGCCCGTGCGACGACGGCGAAGGTGACCAGCGGAATCCGCTCGCTTCCCATCATGTCGCGCATCATGCCACGATCCATCATGTCGCCCATCATTCCCTGCTCCATCATGCCACCGCCGCCCATCATGCCGAGCTGGTACTCCTCGCTCACGAACTGTACGGACTCGCCAGGCTCGGTGTCGCCGAAATCGACCCACAGATCGATCCGTTGGGCCGGCGCCAGCGTGACCGAGCGACGTCGCTCGGGCTCGGCGAGCAAGCCACCGTCGGTGCCGATGACGATCACCGCCCGACCATCGCTCCAGGCCAGCTTGTAGATGCGCGAGTTGGAGCCGTTGAGCAGACGCAATCGGTAGGGCCGCGTGGACACCTCGCGTCGCGCGTCCGGGTGGCCGTTCACCAGCACCCGCTCTCCCCGAAAGCCCCGCATGCGGGTCATCATCGCCCCCATGCCACCACCGCCGATGTACTGAAGCTCATTGCCATCGCTAAAGGTGCGATCCTGCAGGATGAGCACCAGTTCCCGTTCGCCGTCAGGAAGTCCGAGGGCACGCTCGGCGTCATCGTTGATGATCAGCGGACCGGCAAGGCCGGCGTAGCTCTGAAGGCCGACCCGGCCACCATCAGGACCGTGGGGATGGGGGTGGTACCAGTACAGACCGGCACGATCCACGACATCGAAGGCGAGCGTCATGCTCGTTGCCGGTGCGATCGGTAGGCGTGGCTGGCCGTCCACGTCCGATGGCACGTGCAGGCCATGCCAGTGCACGGTGGTATCTTCGGGGAGCTCGTTGTCGATGCGTACCAGCAAGCGCTGGCCGCGACGCAAGCGGATCAGCGGGCCCGCATAGCTCTCGCCCACGGGCGTCAGGGTCTCTGTAGGCCCGGCGATTCGCTCGGCCGTGTAGCGCCAGACCTTGCTCGGCGCACCCGGCAGGATGGAGACTTCATCGGGATGGGCAAGCAAGCGCAAGTCGACATCGAAGGGCCCCGCCACGGCCGTTGAAGTGGGCTCGGCCGCCGCCAGCGAGCCAGGGCGGTATCCTCCGAACCACACTCCGCCCCCCGCCAGAGTCGACAACGCCACTACACTGCCGATTCGGCGTAATGCCATGCGTCGCTGCAGGTCGACATCGCTCATGACGCTCCCCCCTCCTCTTCAATAGTCGGCGACCCCGGTTCATAGATTGGCGGCGCGTAGTCGCAGTGCGTTGGCGATGACCGAGACCGAGCTCAGGCTCATCGCGGCGGCGGCGTAGATGGGGCTGAGCAGCCAGCCGGTGAATGGAAACAACACTCCGGCGGCCAGAGGCACCCCCAGGCTGTTGTACACGAAGGCGAAAAACAGGTTCTGGCGGATGTTGCGCATCACCCGGCGGCTGAGATGGCGAGATCGGACAATGCCGGCGAGATCCCCGCGCACCAAGGTCACGCCCGCGCTCTGGATGGCCACGTCGGTCCCCGTGCCCATGGCGATCCCGACGTCGGCCTCCGCCAGCGCGGGGGCATCGTTGACCCCATCGCCGGCCATGGCGACCACGCGCCCGGCCTCACGGTGCTCGCGTACGATACGGCCCTTGTCTTGCGGGAGCACGTCCGCCTCGATTTCGTCGATCCCAAGCTGGCGTGCCACGGCCTCGGCGGTGGCGCGATTGTCGCCGGTGAGCATGACCAGGCGCAGACCATCCTCCTTGAGCGAGTGGATCGCCTGCGAGGTGGTTTCCTTGATCGGATCGGCGACCCCGATCAGCCCCATCACTCGACCATCGGCTACCAGGAACATCACGGTTTGCCCCTCGGACTGCAACGCTTCGGCACGTTGCGGCCACTCCGCCGCCTCCACGCCGCGTGTGTCGAGCAGCCGGGCATTGCCAAGCGCGAGCTCACGCCCTCCGACCTGGCCAATAACACCCATGCCGGTCACCGCCTCGAAATCGCTGGCATCGCTCAGCGCAATATCACGCTCTTGCGCGGCGCTGACGATGGCCTCGGCCAATGGATGTTCGCTGCCTCGTTCCAGGCTAGCGGCAAGGTGCAGCAACTGCGTTTCATCGCTGTCGGCAGCCGGTTCGAGGGATACGACCCGCGGTTTGCCCTCGGTGAGGGTGCCGGTCTTGTCGACTATCAGGGTATCGACCTTCTCGAAACGCTCCAACGCCTCGGCATTCTTGATCAGCACGCCCCCACGGGCACCGCGACCGACACCGACCTGGATCGACATTGGCGTTGCCAGGCCAAGCGCACAGGGACACGCGATGATCAGCACCGATACCGCGGCGATCACCGCGTGGGCCATCGCTGGCTGCGGCCCCCAAATCCCCCAGGCCACGAGCGCCAGTATCGCCACGGCGACCACTGCGGGGACGAAGTAGCCGGCGACCACGTCGGCAAGCCGCTGCACGGGCGGCTGAGAGCGCTGCGCTTCGGCCACCATTTCCGCGATCTGCGAGAGAACCGTGTCCTCCCCGACCTTGTCGGCACGCATGACGAAGCTGCCCTGGCCATTCACGGCGCCACCAATGACCGTGTCGCCCTCGCGTTTCTCGACGGGAATGGACTCCCCGGTCACCATCGACTCGTCCAGCGTGCTGCTGCCCTCGAGCACCTCGCCATCGACCGGCACTTTGTCACCGGGGCGAACCCGCAGACGGTCACCGGTACGCAGCTCATCGAGCGAAACCTCCTCGTCGTTGCCCTCGGCGTCGAGGCGTCGCGCGGTCGGTGGGGCGAGATCGAGGATCGCACGCAGCGCACTGCCGGTCTTCTCGCGGGCGCGGGCCTCGATCACTTGACCGAGCAGGATCAGCACGACGATCACCGCCGCCGCCTCGAAGTACACGCCGACCGTGCCGTCAACGGCACGGAAGGTGTCCGGGAAGATACCCGGAGCGATCGTGGCGACGACACTGTAGCCATAGGCCGCCCCCACGCCGAGGGCTATCAGCGTGAACATGTTCAGGTTGCGGGTGACGAGGGACTTCCAGCCACGCGAAAAGAATGGCCATCCAGCCCACAACACCACGGGCGTGGCAAAGATCAGCTCGATCCAGTGACCACCGCCGGCGGGCAGTGCCTCTTCTAGCCAGGGGCCAATACCGGGCAGCATGCTGCCCATGGCGATGAACAGCACCGGCAGCGTCAGCAAGCCGCCCACCCAGAAGCGGCGGAACATGTCGAGGAACTCAGCGCTGCGCTCCTCTCCGGAAACGCGGGTGGGCTCTAACGCCATGCCGCATTTGGGGCAGTCGCCGGGTTCATCCTGTCGCACTTCGGGATGCATCGGGCAGGTGTACTGGACCCTCGACGACGGTTGCGGCCTGGCAGGCTCCAGTGCCATGCCGCACTTGGGGCACACCCCCGGCTCGTCGCTCTCCACGCCAGGACACATGGGACAGAAATAGTTGGCTTTGCCACTGGGCTCCGACGCCGCCACCGAGGTATCGGCAAGCACCGCGTCCGGATCCTCGCGAAAGCGCTTGGCGCAGTGACTGCCACAGAAATGGTAACGCTCCCCGCGGTGTTCGACGCTCTCCGCCGAGGCGGGGTCGACGCTCATGCCACAAACGGGGTCTTTTTCCATGACGAACCCTCCGTTGTGCAAGGGAAATGCTGAACAAATAGACGAGCGAGATGAAGCGCAAGGCGCACGGAGTACAGGAACCAGAGCCTATGGGGTATAGGTGAGGATTTCGACCGGGCTGGCGCACCAGCACCGCGCAACGCAGCGATTCGCTCGCGCAGGCATTTGTGCAGCGCTTCCCAAAGGCTCATGATGCGTGGTTGGTTGCTACCACCTTCTCGTCGGCCAGGTCTCGCAGGATGGGGCACTCGGGCCGGTGATCGCCATGGCAGTTTTCGGCGAGTTCGACGAGGGTCTCCCGCATCGCCTCCAGCTGGCGGATCTTGTCGTTCAGCTCGGCAATATGATCTATGGCGATTCGTTTCACCTCGGCACTCGAGCGCTCGTGATCCTCCCAGAGCGTGATCAATTGACGCGTCTGCTCCAGCGTGAACCCGAGGTCCCGGGCACGACGTATGAATCGCAGCAAATGGATGTCGTGGGACCGGTAGTGGCGATAGTCGTTCGCCTTCCGCAGTGGCGCGGGGATCAGCCCGACTTCTTCGTAGTAGCGGATCATCTTGGCTGTGACGCCGCTCAGTCTGCTCGCATCACCGATATTCATGGATCGCTCCCGTTGATCTCAGTGCGATGCATGTAATCATTACGATAAACCTTACCACAGTGGCAAGGTCAAGAGTGGGCGATGCAGGCGTCTGTGTTGGCTATCCCAGCGTCGCCAAGGACGGGAACAGGTCGACCATGATGCTGGAGAGCCGCGTCATGGTGCCCGAGGCAATCGCGATGCCCATCAGGATCACGATCGAGCCGGCGACCGGGCGGGTGTAGGCGCTCCACTTGCCAAGCCGTCTACTATGGCGACTCAAGCTATTGAGAAATAGTGTGCTGGCCAGAAACGGTAAGGCCAACCCCGCCGAATAGGTGCTGAGATAGACCATGCCGGCCTGGGCATTGGTGGCAGTGGACGTGGCCATCAAGATGGTACCCAGGATAGGGCCGATACAGGGCGTCCAGCCGATGGCGAAGGACACACCGAATACCGTTGCCGACAGCGGGGAACCACCCTGAACACTTGGTGTGAACTGCAGGGTGCGCTGGAGGAACGGCAAGCGGAACACCCCCGTCATGAAGAGGCCCAACACGATCACCACGGAGCCGGCGATCCAGTTGAATTCCTGGCGATAACCCCGCAGCAGCTGGCCGGCACTGCTGGCACCGAGGCCCAGCATGATGAAGACGCTAGTGAAGCCAACGACGAAGAAGGCACTGAGTATCATTGCCTCGAGGCGTCTATCGACTTTGCCGGCGCTACCGCCTGTGACTACCGACAGATACGCCGGCAGCAACGGCAGCGTACAGGGCGAGAAAAAGGAGATCAGGCCGCCGGCGAAAGCACCAAGCAAACCGATAGAAGAGAGAGATTCCAAGGAGTTACGCTTCCTGAGGCTGTCCACACACGATGAACGAACCAGCCTGCCGCTGTAAGGCTGCCTGTTTCGCATCGAGCTCAACGATGAATAAATTCTACAGCCTTTGTCTGCTTCAAGGTCAACAAGGGATTGCTGAATATCCATATAACAAAAAAGGTTTTTTGTATTGTTGAAGGTGCTTGACCTTAAAGTTGACTTTAAGGTTATCGTTCCCGGAAGGTTGGCAGACATCCTCGCCAGAGACATTAGAAAATCCCGTGACAATCGGGTGGAACGGTTTTGTCGACTGCCAAATCCTGTCGATGAGGAATGCAGCATAGGTGAATCAATGCAGACACTCAGTATTGGCGAGCTCTCCGAACTCAGCGGGGTCGCCAGCCAATCGATACGGTATTACGAGAAAGAGAGGCTCATGCCTGCTCCCCAACGGACGGAAGCCAACTATCGGCGCTATCCCATGGATGCTGTGGCCAGGCTACAGTTCATCGTTCACGCCAAGCGGTGGGGCTTCACACTCGATGAGATTCGCGAACTGCTGATCCTCCAGGATGCCAACGGCGACCAAGCGCAGGCCAAGCGCATTGCTGAAGAGAAACTGCACAAGATCCGCGAACAACTCAAGCATCTCTCGAGGATCGAGGCCGTGTTGTCGAGATCCCTTGCCGAGTGCAAGGGAGAGGGGCCGATGCAGGAAGGCTGCCCAATCGTCGAGGCCATCGCCGGAGAGAAGGATAGTGATCGGGAGCGTGACCACTGACACGTAATATTTGATGACCCGCAACTCGCCGGTCTTGTCGGGCGGGCAAGGGAACATGGGAAGGCCGTTATGCGTCTTCGTGCTGACCAACTCGTTGCGGCTACGCCGCTTCACGCCGGATATCGACGACGCTTCGCCAATAACAAGCGGTGAACCCGTGGTGGGTCAAGCCCCTCAAGCTTAAGCAGCGAAAGCAACCAGGAGACCAAGATGATGGGAAGCGAAGCATGCACATGGGGGATGGCGGGTATGGGGCTGATTTCCATCCTGCTGATTGTTGCGCTGGTACTTGGCATTGCTGCGCTCGTCAAATATCTGTTTTTCAACAGGAGGCACGAGGAGTAAAGGAAACGTGTTGACTAGCGACTAAACCCTCATTGGCTTAACGAAAGGATGCGGCACACCACATGAGACGGAAATGGCAAGCAAGCTTGGTGTAAAGCATAGACTCGTATTGGGAGCCACCCTACTGATTGGCTTGGCGGCTCTCTATTGGGTTTTGAGGGAGACCGGCGCCTTATCGACACTCACCAATAGGCAGGCCTTGCGTGAGTGGGTCGATCATCTGGGCCTCTGGGGGCCGCTGGCCATTATCGCCATGATGATAGCGGCCATTGTCATGAGCCCAATACCCAGCGGACCGATTGCCATGGCGGCCGGGGCGTCCTACGGTCCTGTTTGGGGAACCGTGTATGTGGTCATCGGTGCCGAGGCCGGCGCTCTTCTCGCCTTCTGCATTGCTCGCCTGCTCGGCTACGAGGCGATGCAACGCTGGTCGCGGATACGTCCGATATTGGACTGGCTGGGAAAGGAGCGCTCACAGACAGGGTTGATGCTCGTCGTTTTTGCAAGTCGACTGGTGCCATTTATTTCGTTCGATGCGGTCAGCTACGCAGCGGGCCTGACACCGCTGGCCTTCTGGCGCTTCTTGATCGCCACACTGGCTGGCGTGATTCCGACAGCCTACTTGATTGCCACGCTCGGCGAAGTCCTCATCACTGCCGACTCCAGGGGGCTGACGGCCGTGTTGCTTCTTGTCAGCGGGATCACGTTGTTGCCGATCCTGGCACGACTCGTTTTGGCATGGCATCGAAAACGAAAGAGTAGCTCGAATTGACACCATCACACGTCCGATATTGGTGGCAGGTGTTGCAGCGCTCGCCTGGCCGCGCAGTCAGGCAGTAGAAAATACGAAAGAGGAAGGTATCTCATGAAAGTCGCCATGCTACTGATGCTAGCCCTCCCTCTCGTTACCGTGTCGGCTAACGCCGGTGAGAGCTTCTCGATCACCGGCGCAAAACGAGGATTCCTCGGCAACGGGATTCATGGCAATTTCCTGCCAGTTAACGATGCCTTCCGGGCCAGCGCCTGGCGAGACGATGAGCGAGTATATGTCGGCTTCATCAATGCCGAAGACTATTACCTCCACCGGCACCAGTTCGCGCTTGACAGCCGCGACCCAGGCGTGAGTTTCGGTGAGCTGGCCTTACCGCCCGGCGAACCCATGGTGCATGCGTCCCTGGGGGAGATCCACGTGTTCTATGACCAGGTAGTATTCAGTGCTCCTATCGAAGCGGCCAAGGCCGATACCAAGCCGTTGGCCATCACGGTGACCTTTCAGGGCTGTTCCGATCGGGGACTTTGCTATCCGCCCGAACAGATCGAGCTCGAAGCGTTTTACGGCTCGCCGCCAGGGGCCTTCGCCATCAGTCCCGCCTCATGATGCTACGGATAGCGCATACGGAACGCCGGCGCTCTGATGGCCGTGTGCGAGTGTAGTCTAAAACACTGGTCTGCCGAGCCGGTCCCATCAAAAAGACGCTTGACCTTGAAGTGGGCTTTAAGGATACCTTTTTTCAGCAAGCGACATTCCTGCCGGGCACAGACAGGATAGCCTCTTGGTGCCTACCTGCTTGGCAGAGCGATTCATAGGAAGAAAGGAGAGTGTCATGTGGAAACGTCGTAACGCGATCTTGACTGCCGCCATCATCGTTGTCAGCGGCTTTGGGGCCGGCCCGCTCCTTGCGCAGGATGAGGCGCAGCAGGAGCCGATGGAGGGCAAGGGCATGCATGGCCAGATGATACAAGGCGGTGGCATGCACGGGATGATGGGGATGATGAGCGAAATGAATTCCATGATGGAAAATTGCAACGCCATGATGGAAAACATGCAACAAGGCCATGCGACCGACAGTAACGCCTGAGGTGGCATTGGCGGGGCTGCTCCCACAGGAGCAGCCGCTTTACGGTTATGGCGAGGTGAGTGGAGGACGGTACGTGAAGAAAGAACTCTATACGCCGCTACTTGTCCTATCGCTGATGATCAGCTCCCCTGCCTTCGCGCATTCCCTTGAAGATGCCGAGGCAGAGTTACAAGAACGGGAACGCTACGCCCAGTTTGTCGACCAACCAGCGCCGGCTTTTTCTCTGACCGATGCCGACGGTAATACCGTGTCGTCTACCGACCTGGAAGGTAACGTCGTGGTGCTCAATTTCATCTACACGCGCTGTCAGGAAGCCTGCCCGGTGCATATGAACCTGATTGCCGAGGTGCAGAGTCAAGTCAACGACACCGGCCTGCGTGACGAGGTCGAGTTCATTACTATCGCCACCGATAGCGAGGATATCGTCGGTACGCGCAACAACATGCGGGCCTACGGCAGGAATTTCGACTTCGATCCCGCCAATTGGCGCTTTCTTTATCGGAGCGAAAACGAGTCTGCCGAAACCACACGCCAGGTCGCGGAAGCCTATGGCCTCAAGTTCGACGATGTGGCTGAAGGCGTCCAGGCCCATGGCGTCGTGACTCATGTCATCGACCAGTCGGGGCGTATGCAGGCCCGTTTTCATGGCCTCGAATTCGAGCCAGAGCACCTGGTTTCCTATGTAAAGGTGTTGGCAGAAGGATCCGAGACATTATCCACCGGTGTGTGGGATCGTATTCGCCATACGGTTACCAACATCTTTAACTAATACCACGAGAGTGAAGCCAATCGAATTATCGATCGTTCTCATGGATTCCCTGGAGACTTAGCATATGAAGCACCTAAAGACACTCACCATTGCTGCGCTACTGGCCTTCCCGCTGACGGGATTGGCCGCCGAGACGTCGGCGACCCTCTACAAGAACCCTAACTGCGGCTGCTGTGCCGAATACGCCAAGTATCTGGAACAAAACGGATTCGACGTGGAGACGATCGATACCAACGATCTTGCCCAGATGAAAGCCGAGCACAATGTCCCCGAGAAGCTGCATGGCTGCCACACCACGCTCATTGACGACTATGTCTTCGAAGGCCATGTGCCCGTGGAAAGCCTGACCCAGGTACTCGAAGAAAAGCCCTTCATCAAAGGCTTGAGCGTGCCCGGGATGCCGCTTGGCTCACCGGGGATGTCGGGCGAGAAACAAGGCCCTCTCGAGGTCTACACCTTGGCTTTCCAGCCGACCGATACCCCCGAGGTTTACGCCACCCACTGAAGGTGAGCTTTGCTAATGAGAAAACTGATCGGAACCAGCTGGCTAGCGGCAGCGTTTTGGGGAGCGATGACCTCTTCGGCCGCCGCCGAACCTCCCGAACGTGTGGGGCCGAATGGATTTCTTCTCTGGGAAAGCCCACGCGACGTGGCTGAAATCAGCTTCGAGGATGGCGATGGCACCCCACTGACATTGGCCGACTTCGAAGGGAAGCTGATCCTCCTCAACATCTGGGCGACATGGTGCGGCCCTTGCCGCAAGGAAATGCCCACCCTGGATGCCCTCCAGGCTGAGCTGGGGAGCGATGACTTCGAGGTGGTCGCCTTATCGATCGATCGCCAGGGCATTGATGTCGTCAACGAGTTTTATCAAGAGGTGGGTATCGAGCATCTTGCTCGATATGTCGATAAAAGCGGCATGGCCAGCGCGGACCTGGGTGCGGTGGGGATTCCATCGACGCTTCTGCTCGACCGCCAGGGCAAGGAGATCGGACGCCTGGTCGGGGAAGCCGAATGGAATACCCCCGAGATGATCGAGTTTCTTAGTCAAACAATAGAAGCCGCAAGCCTCTCCAACCGCCAATCGCCAAACAACGGATCACAACCAATCAGCCAAACAGCCCGTGTCGAAGCTCCAAGCCTAGCCGCGGGGTAAGGGGTGATGTTGGAAATTGCCAATATCGGTCTGGCCACTGCCTTTCTGGCTGGCCTGATTTCGTTCGTTTCGCCCTGTGTCTTGCCGCTCGTGCCTGGCTATCTCTCCTTCGTGGCCGGGCGCTCGCTGGGGCAGATACAGGAAGCGGACCGGCGTGAACGGCTCCGGGTGTTGACCCAATCGATATGGTTCGTGCTCGGGTTCTCCACGGTATTCCTGATGCTTGGCGCCAGCGCCACGGCTATCGGCCGCCTGCTGCTGGTGTATCGCCAGGAAGCGAATCTTGTCGGCGGTCTCATCGTCATCCTGTTCGGTGCCTTCATGACCGGGCTCATCCCGCTGCAGTGGTTACAGCGGGAATGGCGGTTGATCGGCAAGCTCAAGGAAGAGGGTGGTGGGCGCGGTGCGGCCTATCTGCTAGGCGTGGCATTCGCGTTCGGCTGGACCCCCTGCATCGGCCCTATCCTGGGCGCCATTCTGACCGTTAGCGCCTCGACGGCCAATGCCTCGAGCGGCGTGGCGTTACTCGGCATTTATTCGCTGGGCCTGGGTGTGCCATTCCTGCTGAGTGCCGTTTCGCTCGATCGTTTCTTGCAACACCAGAAATTCCTGCGCCGCTGGGGGCGAGTCATGCATATGGCGGCCGGGCTGATCATGATCCTGATGGGCGTCTTGATGATCACTGGAAGACTGACCGAACTGTCTTACTGGTTATTACGCACCTTCCCTGCGCTAGGCAGCATTGGCTAGCCGTTATTCAAGGAATTCTTGATATGAAAAAGATCGCAAGTCGCTTCTTGCAGGCTCTGTCATTGGCGGGCTGGGTCATGGCCAGCCTGGGCATCGCCGGTGTGGCCGGAGCTACCGAGGAGGCATTGCCATCGCTGAGATATGACCAGACGGGCGAACGGCTGCTCAAGGTGGATTCCCACCAGCTTTTCCAGAGCACGGATGGCGGCGCGACCTGGAGAGCGATTCCCTTGCCTGAAGAGGTGAAGGCGGGACGGTTGGTAACGGCATCGGCAACCGCCGAAAAGGCGCTCTACATCGCGGGCCCCTCCATCGGGGTGCAGCGCAGTACCGATCATGGGGAAAGCTGGCACACGATCGATGAGTGGCTACCTAGCCAGGACGTTATCGCTTTCACCGTGCACCGTCATCAGCCAGAAACGCTTTATGCCGTGGTCGCCGAGGACGGCCTTTATCAAAGCGAGGATGCCGGCGCGACCTGGAAGAAGATGGATAGCGGCCCGACTCAGCCCATTCGCCGGCTCGTCCACTCCGATATGGAGGGCAGCATGCAGACCGGTTGGCTCTACGCGGTGTCCGACGATGCGGTGCGCCTGTCGATGGACTGCTTCTGCGGCTGGCGGCCGACCGGGGAGCTCGATGCCGGCAGGGTCTATGATGTGGCCTACGATCTCGACGCTCCTGAACACGTCTACGTAACCACGGAGCAGGGCCTGTGGCGCAGCGACAATGGCAGCCAGGAATGGCAACGGGTGAATGACGACGGCACGGAGAAAGTCGCTCTCGCTCTTGCGCCGGCGGGAACGCTCTACGCGCTGGATCGCGAGGGGGAGCTCATGCGCAGCGAAGACCAGGGGCAGAGCTGGACAACCCCCGATGCGTGACCGCTGGACCCTCATTACGGTGTGGCTTCTGTTAAGTGCCGCCGGGAAGACCATGGCGGAAGGTGATACCCCTTCGGGGGGTGCTTCTCCAATGGAAGACGGGGAAAAGATATACCAGCAATATTGTGCCAGCTGCCATGGGCCTCAGGGTAAGGGCATGCCGAACTGGGAGCGCCAGAATGCCCAGGGCGAATTGCCCGCTCCCCCTCATGGGCCGGAGGGCCATACCTGGAAGCACTCCGATGCCATGCTCTACCGGATCGTCGCTGAAGGGTGGCGCGACCCTTGGAACAAGACCGAGCGGCTGACCATGCCGACCTTCAAGGATATCCTGGCCCCGGCCGAGATCCGCGATGTGGTGAATTACCTCAAGACGTTATGGACGCCGGAGCAACGCCGTCATCAGGCGGAAGAAAGCGAGGGAGCCCCGTTTCCGACGCAGAGTGAGTAGCGATGCGCTCGGCCGATGTTTCCAAACCAGGAATGAGTGCCATGGCCAATTCCCGAGAGCGATACTGGGTGTGCCTGCCCTTGGTGCTGCTTGCGACACCGGCGGCGGCGCATGGCGATGGCGCGTTGACGGCCAATGTCTGGCTTGCCTGGTCCTTCGGTCTGGATTTCATACTGCCTTTGGTGCTGGTGTGCTTCGTCTATCTGCGCGGTGTATGGCAACGCCAACAACGGGGACGACCTACGAGTCATCGGGAAGCTTCACTGGTATTTCTGGGGCTCTTCATGCTTTTTCTCGCCCTCCAGTCGCCCATCGACCCGCTTGGAGAGCGAAGCTTTTCCATGCACCAGGTGCAGCATCTGTTATTACGCGCCCTGGGGCCCATGCTGCTGTTTCTCCCCTCCCCTCAGACCACCTTCGTAGCCGGCTTGAATACACATGCTCGGCGATTCTTGGCTCGGGTGGGGCGATTGACTGGACTGAGCACACTGTCTCACCCAGTGACTGTAACCTTGCTATTCGCAGGACTGGCTTATGTCTGGCAATACCCCCCTTATTTCGAGCTGGCCTTGCGCAATGACATGGTGCATTACCTGATGCATGTCACCATGTTGGGGTCCGGGCTGTTGTTCTGGTGGTGCATCTTCGATACCCGCCCCTCGGCCACGCACTATGGAACTCGACTGGCCATGCTGTGGATTGCCACCACCGCCAACATTGCCCTGGGTGCCTATCTGACGATGAAGTCAAGCGTATTGTATCCAGTCTACGATGAGCTCGGACGATTGTGGGTGGATGGCGAAATGGATGAGCTGCTGGGAGGGCTCATAGTCTGGATCCTTGGCAGCATGATGTCTCTGGTGCCGTTTCTGGTGATTCTCAGACGCTGGGGTTACAAGAAGGACCGAATAGGAAAGAAAAGGATGACTCCCACCTCTGCGGGTGGTGGGGCGGTTGGCAATGAGCCGAGAGATGCTGCGGAAAATACCCGGCGCCTGGGCTGGATGCTAGGGCTATTCAGCGGGGGAGTCTTCCTGGCCTTGATATCGGTGATGTCGCTTTCCCTGGCGGTCAGAGGGTAACCCCCATGAATTGGAAGTCGATATAGGAGAGCGACGCTATGGGTTTCTATCAGGATCGGGTACTGCCGCACTTGCAGAACCTCATGATGCGCAATCGCCAGCTGCTGCCATACCGCGAGCGCGTCATTGGTGGTGCGGAGGGGCGTGTGCTCGAGGTCGGGATCGGTTCTTGCCTCAACCTGCCGTACTTCTCGCCCCAGGTACGTGAGGTGATCGGGCTTGAGCCGGTGCCGCGATTGGTTGCAATGGCGCGGCGGGAGGCAGCAGGATCATCGCTCCCCTTGTCCTTTATAGAAGGTTCCGCCGAATCAATCCCACTGGATGATGCCAGCATCGATACCGTGATCCTCACTTGGACGCTGTGTTCGATACCCGATGCCGAACTGGCGCTCCACGAGATGCGCCGTGTGCTCAGGCCGGGAGGACAACTGCTGTTCGTGGAACATGGACGGGCGCCTGAGGCGAGTGTCCAAAGGTGGCAGGATCGGCTGACGCCGGCCTGGAAGCGTATTGCCGGGGGATGCCACTTGAACCGGCCGATCCACACGATGATCGAAGGCAACGGTTTCGATATGGCGCAGATCGAGACCGGCTACATGAAAGGACCCAAGCCGATGACTTTTCTCTACGAAGGACGCGCAAGACCAAGGTGATCCTCCGGGCTCTCCAGGCCTTTTCATCGAGAAGTGTCGAGATCGAGATGGGCCTGCTCGATATCGAGTCGAGTCCCGCCACGGATCCGCTTGCCGTAGGACAGTGCCGCGTCACTGCCGTCAGGCCACCAACGTGAAAACAGCGCCTGCCAGGCCTCGATATCGAATGCCACCGGCAGCAGTTCGACCGTCAATGCTCCGGCTCGACTCCTCACCAGGGCGTCGGGATGCGAGCTGTCGACCGCAATCCGGCTGATCAGCCCACGCGAGTCGTCACGCAGATTGCCCATTCCGGCGCTGCCATTGTTGATGATCGCCCTCTCTCCCTCATGCCACAGAGTGGGCAAACAGGTGTGAGTACCGGCAATCACACTTACCCCCATCCGCTCGAACCAGTGTTGCAGCGTGGCGTGATGGGCATGATCGCGTAGCGCTTCCAAGGCCAGCCCCCAGCCAGCCAGCGACTCGGGATCACCATGCACGATCGCCACGCGCTGCCCGGCCAGTTCGAGACAGCGATAGCGCGGCAGCTTTCTCAACTCGGCAACTTGCTCATGACACTCGGCCGCGACTCCCTGTAACCGCGCCATGATACGGTTCGAACGCTCCACCACGCCGTCGTCCACATGATCCGGATAGACACAGCCACACCCCGCCCCGGGGTGTGTATCGACCAACTCGAATTCCACATTGCCCAGTAGCGCCGTGTGGCGCATCACGCGGTCATTGAGCGCCCAGAAGATCGCCGGATCGGTATCGAACCAGTGAAAATCGCCGTTGAAGATCAATTCGACACGACGACCTTCACTACGCTCCACCTCGGCCATCGCCTCGATAGTCTCCAACGCCACCGGGTTGCCATAGAGGCCGCCGATCACATAGAGCACATCGGCCACCGAAGATTCCGGCGCTGCACTGACGTCGGTCGGGTCGTAGCGATACGCCAACGGACAGTGTCGTCCCCTAGCAACTACGGAGTGATCGAGTGTCATCCGGTTCTCTCCAAAAAATAATCCAGACATTGGGTCAAGCAGGCGGCCGGTTTCCTTACAGCGCCGATGGGCCCGCGACAGGAGCCGGCAGGCACCCGAGAAAAATCGGCTAATGGGTTGTAAGGACCCTCGCCTCATCGCGACCAAAATTTCACTAAACAATAGTCGCTTGGTCAGGAGGTTTCGGGAATGACGGACCAGAAGATCGTTTCGCGTCGCTACTGGTTGGGCGGTAAACGCGCCGCTTCGCAGGATCGGTTCTTTCGGGAAGCGCTAGATCCGCTGGGCTGGGAGCTGGGCGACGCCGATCACTGGGATGCCGCGTGGTGCACCGGCATGCCCGACCCCGCTCAGTTCAAGCAAGTATCGCCGCAGCGCAAGCTCAATCATTTTCCCGGGAATAGTGCCCTCACGGTGAAAAGCCGCCTGCACGATGGTTTGGCCGCCATGCGGACTCGAGTCATCGAGACGTTCGGGCCGACGCACGAGGCCGTAGCGCGCCTGGAATTCTTCCCTCGGGTCTACTCCATGCCGAAGGACTATCATGCCCTTCAGCAGGCCGCCCTGGAGCACCCCGAAAAACGCTGGATTCTCAAGCCCAAGAATGCCTCCAAAGGCAAAGGCATCCGGGTGCTGCGCGATGTGGCCGATGCGCTGTTGGAACCCCGCTGGATGGTCCAGGAGTATCTTGCCAATCCGCACACCATCCGCGGGCACAAGTATGTCCTGCGCCTCTATGTCTTGGTCGCGTCCATCGAACCTTTGCGCGTCTATGTCTATCGTCAGGGCTTTGCCAAGCTCGCCTCCGAACCCTATGACGTCAACGATCCGGACAATCTCTATAGCCAGTTGACCAACCCGGACATCAACGCCTTGAACATCACGGCGGAGGTTCCCGTCGAGTTCATAGATTTCGATCGCTATCGCCAGTGGCTCCGAGACCAGGGGCATGACGATGAACGGCTGTTCGCACAGGTTCACGACCTGATCACCCTAACCGTGATCTCCGCCGTGGACGCCATGCGCCAGCGTACCGCCGAATCCGGCGCCGATCCGCGGGGCTGCTACGAGTTGCTGGGCCTCGACTGCTTGGTGGACGACACCCTCAAGCCTTGGATTCTCGAGTGCAACCTCAGCCCGTCGATGGGGGTTTGTGCCGGGCCCGAGAGCGGTGGCATCGTGGAGGAAGCGGTCAAGGCTGGGCTGGTGAAGGACATGGTCTCGCTGGTGGGGCTCGATGCCATAACGGCCAATGCCTCGGACACGGCCCCCGGCACACCAGATAGCGGCGCCGCAGAGCGACTCGCCAGCGAGGCGCAGGCAGAACTGGCACGCGCCGGCGACTTCCTGCGCCTCTTCCCGAACGATGACACAGCACGTTATCTGCCATTCTTCTCGCTGCCGCGGCTGACCGATATCCAACTGGCCGACGGGTTGGCAAAACGCCCGGTCCGGCGTCCGTCCCTGCAACGCTGGCAAGCGGCCGAAGTGTTCGGCGATGATGACCAGCTCGCCCTCTATGCCACTCATACCGGTCATTTCTACCGTCTGAATGACACGGCCTCGCTGATCTGGCTGCTGGCAACGGATGGGCTGGACCCCGACGCCATTGCCGAGCAACTGGCCCTTTCGGCCGCCGACGAGACCGCGGAACGACCGGCGCCGACTCGACATCAACTGCGTCAGCAGGTCTGGGACTGTCTCTCGGAGTGGTGTCATATCGGGCTGATCAGGCAGCGGGGCGTTGAGCACGACGAGGCACGCCGCCCGTCGTCCCATGCCGTTGACGAAGCCGACATGAGTCCGCCAGGCGCGCCATGCCAGCCCATGCGGCTGGTATGCGGAGGTAGGCAGTGGGCACTGTATACCGACAGCGCCCCCGCCTTGGTTCGTCTGTCTACCCTGCTCTCCGCGCAACTTTCGCCGCTGCCCGACGATGACCACGCCACGGGCCTGCCGCGCCTGGATATCCTGCGCGATTCGCCGGGTTACCTCCTGGCTACCGAGGGCGAGGTAGTGGCCTCGCGATTGACGCTGGCCAAGCTTGGCCCAGCGGTGATCGCCTACTTGGCCCGACAGGCCGCCTCGACTCATCAGTTGGTCATCGATACGGGCCTGCTGACCATTCGGGACGGCTCCGCAGCGATATGCCTGTTTGCAGCCAGTGAAGACGCTGACGCCATGGCGCAACACCTCGCGTCATCCTCAGACCTCACACTGACGCGAGGACTGCGCCTGGATGCCAGCACTTTCGCACTTGCCGAGCCGCTCGGGCTGCCCCTCGGGTTACAGACCGGGGGCAAGAATCCGAGCAGCAGCATAGCGGGCATACCGCTGCCCGAGACAGCCCAGGTGCGGACCCTGATCTGGGTGCACCACGGCATGGCTACGCCTGACGCCGCTCAAGGACAGGTATCGACCCTGGACATCCTGGGTGCCCTGCTGCCGTCCTGTTTTACCGCCGGCGGCAAGCCACTGGATACGGACACCGTGACGGCGCTGACCGACTGGCTCTCCCGTTGCGAGCGGCACACGGTCGAGGTGAGTGACGAGGTCGATACGACTCGGGTGCTGGCCGAGTCATTGCAAGCGTTCCTGGCGCCCCAGCATGCACCAACCGGGGCCGCCGCAACATCATGACCCCCCTTCCCCACTACGCGCTCGTGGCGCCAGTCATCCTCAGCATTGCTGGTTTCCACGGCCAGGGCAGAAGGTGAAGCCGGCTGAATAGGCTGACTTCATAGCAAGACGACATACTCGTTATGTCGCTAAATGGCCATCACGGAGGTAGATATCATGTCACAGCAAGACGATAAACGTCGCCGCCTACTGGGTCGTCTTAGCCGCCTTGCCTATACGGCACCGGCGCTGGCGCTGGTAGCCAGCGGGGTGGCCTTCCAGGCCGTGGCAAGCGATGCCGCAACCGATGCAGGGTTTGCCACTGCCCAGGAAGAGACCCTGCTACTGGCCGCCGAAGGCGAAGCCGAACCCGAGGAAGAAGGCGAAGGCGAAGGTGAAGGTGAAGGCGAAGGTGAAGGTGAAGGCGAAGCCGAGTCCGAAGGCTGATCCCTTGCCAAGTGCCTGAGTGGGAAGCTGGAGCCTGAAGGAGTGCGAAAGAACGGCTCTGGCTTCCCTCCTCCTAACGGACAGACTCCGAGAACCAATGGGAAACGCACCATGTCATCCATTATCCACATGCCGTTATCGGAAATGGAGGCGCTCATCGAGGAGAACCTCCAAACGCTGTCGCAGCTGAGGTACTTCGTGGCTGAACTATCGCCGGAACCCTACCGGCAAGCACTCGGCGACCACGGGCGGCACACCCTGGGCAAACATATTCGTCACATCATCGATCATTACGATGCCTTACTGGGTGAAGGCACCTTGCCCGCCACCGCAACGATCGACTACGAGCATCGCCAGCGCGATACCTCTCTCGAACAATCACCGTCGCGGGCCGCCCAGCGCCTGGCCTGGATCGAGAGCAGGCTGCAAACGCTAAAGCAGCGAGAGCCTGTCCATGACGCCATCCAGCTGGTATATCCTGCTGGCGGATCCACTCTGGATCTTGAGTCCAGTCTGGGACGCGAACTGGCCTTCCTGACCAGTCACACCATTCACCATATGGCGATCATCGGCCTGTTGGCGGAAAGCCTTGGCATCGGTCTACCCGAGGACTTTGGCGTCCATCCCTCCACGCTGAGGCACTGGCGGCGTGAAGCGGCAGCACTTTCCGCAAGGAGTGCCTGATAAAACTCCCCAGCGGCCAAATTCCGAGCACCGAATGAGCCTGATCTGTCGTCCAGGCTCTCGCCCCCCCACCTTCCGTGCGGGTTTTGTGACCTGCCTTGGTGATCGCTGCTCAACGGGCCTCCCCTAGCTGGGGAGAACGCGCCAGACGTCTCAGCACCAGCGGCAGGAAGAACCCAGCGGTGCACAGTAGCAGCCCCCAGGCATTGACGCCCAGCAGCAGTCCGTAGGCGCCGTCGCCGATCCGCCAGGCATCGGGAATGGCTCCCGCGGCTAGCAGGAGCCCCAGTACCACGCCGGTCCAGAAGCTGAGATGAAAGCTCCACGGCGACCAGCGGGTAAAGCGGTAGAACAGGAACACCGGCGCCAGTCCCATGACCATGGTGCCGCTGATGGTGGTGGCCTTGAGAATGTCGGTGCCGGCGAACATCGGCAGATTGCCGAGAATGGCGAAGACCACCATCACCACGGCTCCGACGCGAACACTGGGCAACTCCTGAAATCGACCGGCCAGGCGAGGGAGATCGATCGCCAATGACTTGGCGAAGGAATTGAACGTCGAATCCAGCGTCGACCCCGCCGAGGTCATCATGATGATGCTCATAATGCACAACGCGGCCAGGCCCATGGCCTTGCCGACGGCGGCAGGCGTGTTGCCCAAGCCTTCGATTCCCTGCAATTGGGCATGCACCCCCAGCAGGCTGAAGGCGAACACCGCCACGAAACCCAGCAACCCGGCAACGACGAAGCTCTTGAGCATGATCTTTTCGTTATTGACGAAACCGCGGTCGGTAAGCACCGGGTCATGGAAGGGGTAACTGAAGAGTTGCAACCCGGCGACCAGTAACAGGTCCAGACCACTGCCGAGTTCGAAACGCCCGGTGCTGAGCAGCGTTTCCGGCCCCGATTGCGGAAGGATCAGAAACAGTACTGCCCCGACGAAGAATACGAACACCACGGCCTGGATCAGGTCGGTGAAGATCGAGCTGCGCAGCCCACCCTTGAGGCTGTAGGCCAAGGTGAAGGCGGTGAACAGCAAGGCGGCCACATAGTAACCAGGCTCTCCCGGCACACCGAAATAGCCCCCCACTACGGCGGTGTTGCTCCATACCTCGTTGTACAGGCGAATCAGGATCGCCACGGCGAAGCTCAACGCCGCCAGGCGTCCGAAACGCGAGGTCAGAAAGTGTTGCAGACTGTCCGCCCCCGTCTGGGTGCGAATCAGGTAGATGATATAGCCGGCCGCCGGAATCGACAGCCAGTAAGTGGCATACGCCAGGCCACCCACCACCCCGTAGGCCTCGCCGAGGTTGGCGGCATTGGTTACCGACTTGGCGAAGATCCAGCTGATGAACACGCTGGCGGTCAGCGACCACTGCCCGACCGGGTTGCCGCGGGCATCCGCGCCACGATAGAACGACGCTGCACTGCGACTGCGCGGCGACAGCCAGTACATGAGGCCGCCGTAGACCAGCAGGAAGCCCCAGAACAACAAGGAGTTATCGAGTGCCATCGAAGCGATTCCCTTACCAGAAAGTCCAGGCGATTGGTCACTCGAGAATTCGATTCCTTACACACTGTCGAGCAAAGCGAGCCCACAGCAGTGGCGAGAAGAGAAGCAGACGGTAAGGATTGCCGCCACGCCACGACTCAAGAGGCAGCACGCTCTGCCGGATGGCCCGCGACGACCGCTGTTTCGAGCAGGGCCCGGCACCGGAACGCCATACGACCTGACCAGAGAGAGACATGAAATCGAAAATCGCCGGCAGCATGATCATGGCGGGATTATCCTTGGCGGCAAGCCAGTCACTGCCTGCGGGAGAAGTACGCTTTTCCGCCCAGGAAATAGCACGCTGGCCGATGCGTTCCTTCGAGGGCGAGACCGACTACCGTTTGGTGGATGATGACGGCATGACCGTGCTCCAGGCCCGCGCCCAAGGACAGGCTTCGGCCAAGTACCTGGAGCGCAAGATCGATCTCGAAGAAACGCCCTACCTGCATTGGTGCTGGCGAGTCTCCAATATCCACCCGGGGCTCGATGAGACCACCAAGGCGGGTGACGACTATCCGGCCCGGGTCTATGTGGTTCACAAGACCGGTCTGCTGCCCTGGCAGGTGCAATCGGTCAATTATGTCTGGTCGTCCACCCAGGAAGCCGGCACCGACTGGCCGAATGCCTTCACCTCGCGCGCTCACCTGCTAGCGCTGCAGGGCGGCGAGGAGAACGTTAGCCGTTGGGTGGCCGAAGTCAGAGACGTCCGGAACGACTTCGAGACCCTGTTCGACTCTCGGCCGGCCACCCTCGACGGTGTGGCCCTGATGAGCGATGGCGACAACGCCGGCGTCGATGCCACCGCCTGGTTCACCCATCTGGGGTTTGCGACGACACCGGAACCCCCGAACTGCCCCACCTGAACGGCCCCCGAACATCTGAAGAGGAGTCGGCCGATGACGGTGGACGGCACATCATCCATTGGTGCCTATCAAGCGCTCGGCAAGACTCACCAGGTCGCTGACGGTGAAATCGGGGTCCCCGCCCCAAGGATCGTAAGGCGACTCGGCATGACGACGTATCCAGGCGGCACGCAGGCCGGCGTGCTTGGCGCCGATCACGTCGAAGGAATTGCTGGAGATCAACCAGGTCTCGGCGGCGGCACTCTCCAGGCGCACCCGCAAATGAGCATAGACCGCCGGATCGGGCTTGAAGCGCTTGACCTCATCGACGCTGACGATATCGTCGAAGTATCCAAGAATGCTGGCTTGCTCGAGCAGCCCCTTCACCGCTGCCCGCGTGCCATTGGAAAAGGCCACGCAGGTCACCCCGCTGCGATGCAGGGCATCCAGCGCCTCGGCGACGTCGGGAAAGGCCGGTAGGCGCGCGTAAGTCGCCATCAGGTGCTCCTTCCGGGTCTCCGACAACCGTCCCCCGAAGGCACGGTCGGTATATTCCAACGCTTCGCGGGTGCATCGCCCGAAATCCTCATAGGCCCCCATCAGCCCACGGCGAAAACTGTACTCCAGCTGTTTGTCGCGCCAGCGCTGAGAAAAGTTCAGCGCCTCGTCGCCCAGTGCCTCCTCGAGCTCGGTGCGCACCCCATGGGTATCGATCAACGTGCCGTAGACATCGAATGCCAGCACCATTGCCATATCACCGCCCTCCTTCCGTTGTCTCGCTACACGACCTTGCGCAGTACGAATGCGGAGACAATGCCTGACGCGAGGCATCGTCGCCCGCCAGCCGTCTCCCTCCTTAGTCGCCCGCTAGCCGCGACAGGGCGAAATTGGCAATCGCCGTATCCTGTACACCGGTACCCGTCAGGTCGCAGACGGTAATGGTGGCATCCGATACGCGCAAACTTTGCCCTTCGGCAATCACTTTGCCCAGTTCGTACACCTTGAACGGCGGCTCTTGGCCGGCAAAGGCCTTTAGCTCGCCGTTGTTCTCGCTCTGGGCGCGCGTATCACAGACAAAGGCATCGGCGCGCGTCATCACCGAATCGTCCAGTTCCCGCTTGTCCGGGCTGTCGGAGCCCATCGCGGTGACATGCACGCCTTCCGGCAGGTCGGCCGCATTGAGAATCGGCTCCCGCGACGGTGTGGTGGTGACGATGATATCGGCATTCTCACAGGCCGCATGTACGCTATCGTGTGCCGTGACCTGCAGCCCCTGGCCAGCCAGGCGCGCCACATAATTGTCGGCGGCCTCGCGACGACGTGCCCAGACATCGACGCTGTCGATATCACGCACCAGGCGTAGTGCCGCGACCTGCAGTTCGGCCTGCTCGCCGGCACCGAGCACGGCGACGCGGCGGCTGTCGTTACGGGACAGGTGCTTGGCGGCAATGGCGCCAGCTAACGCCGTGCGCACCGCCGTCAGGTACCCCTCGTCGAAGAGTACCGCGTCAACCAGGCCGGTCTGGGCCGAAAACGCCATCATCAAGCCATTGAGACTCGGCAGGCCACGCTGGGGGTTATCGAAGGACCCCGTGCTGACCTTGATGGCAAAGCGTTCCCAACCGTGAATGTGCGCGGTCTTGACGTCGACCTCACTGTTGAACTCCTCCATGGCCATGGACAGGATCGGTGGCTGCACCACCCCGCCACGACCCAGGGCGGCAAAGGCCTCCTCCACGATGGAGAGGGCATCATGGTCGAGCTTCACCGCCGCTTCGATGGCATCGCGTTGATAGAGCTGCATAGTGATTCCTTCGCTATTGAAGACAGGTATCTCAACGTTGGGCAATCGCGCGTGCCTGGTCAAACGTCTCCAGGGACACCCCATTGCCCGAGACGATCAGTGCCACCTTCTGACCACGAATATCGATGGCATGTTCTTCCAGAGCCGCCAGGCCAACCGCGGCAGCCCCTTCGACCAGCAGCTTCTCGTCGGCAAGCATCGCGACCATGGCCTGGGCGATAGCCGCTTCCGAGACCTGGAAGTGGTCGTCCATCACCTCGCGCACCAAGGCGAAGGTGCAACGGTTGTCTAGCCCGATGCCCCCACCGAGGGAATCACCCAGGCTCTCGACTTCTTCCACCTCGACAGGATGGCCGGCCTGCAGGCTCTCCCACATCGCCGCCCCTTTCGACAAACTGATACCGGTCACTTGGATACGGGAATGAATGCCCTTGAGCGCGGCACCGATGCCGCCCAGCAGGCCACCGCCGGAAAGGCCAACGAAGACCCGGTCGAGATCCGGCTGGTCCTCGAGCAGTTCCACGCCGATGGTTCCCTGGCCCGCCGCGATCAACGGATCGTCGAAGGGCGGAATCAGCGTCATGCTCGCCTCCGCCACCAGGCGGGCCACTTCTTCGAAGGCTTGGTCCTGGCTATTGCCGACTCGCTTGACCGTCGCTCCCAGGGCCTCGATGGCGGCGACCTTGTTGGCCGGCACCAGGGTCGACAGACAGATCGTCGCCGGCACCCCCAGACGCGACGCAGCATAGGCCACTGCCCGGCCGTGATTGCCGGTGGAAGCGGTGGTCACGCCCGCCGCCAGGGCATCGCGGCCATGGCGCTCAATCAACGTCGCGATCATGTTGGTCGCGCCGCGCAGCTTGAAGGCACCGGTGGGCTGGCAGGTCTCCAGCTTGAGGAAGACCTCGGCGGAGAAACGCTCGGACAGCGCTACGGAACGGATCAGCGGGGTACGCGTCACCTGGCCGGCAATGCGCTTGCGCGCCGCATAGATCGAGGCCAGGGTCACGCCGTGTTCGGATTGGGGCATGCGATACCCTCCTTGGGAATCGCGGCTGAAGCCGCTCCTACAAGGAGCTTGGCGCCCAATTCCAGGTAGGAGCGGCTTCAGCCGCGAAGGATATTGGCTTACCACACGACATCGCCGCAGGGTTGTCCCCCGCGGCGATAAGCATAGCAACTCGTGAATCAGCCTGTGAGATCGCCGGAGTTGACCAGTTCGTCAGTCACGCGATCCACGGCGCGCTTGGCACGGGCCACCACCTCATCGACCTCGTCGCGGGTGATCACCAGCGGCGGTGCAAAGCCGAGGATATCGCCCTGCGGCATGGCGCGTACGATCAGATTCTCCTCGAGTGCCGCGATGGCGATGCGCGGCCCGACCTTGAGGCTGGGGTCGAAATGCTCACGTTTCGCCGGGCTGGCAGAGAACTCCAGCGCCGCCAGCATGCCGACGCCACGCACCTGGCCGACGATGGGATGATCGCCGAAGGCGGCCTGCATCTGCTGCTGCAGGTAGGCGCCGGTCTCGGCAGCATTCTGCGTCAACCCCTCGCGCGCGATGATCTCCAGATTGGCAAGGCCGGCGGCACAGCCCAAGGCATGACCGGAATAGGTCCAGCCATGGCCGATGGGGCCATATTCACCGGTTCCCTGCTCCAGCACCTTCCACACGCGATCGCCGACGATTACCCCGGACAGCGGCTGATAGGCGCTGGTCAGGCCTTTGGCAACGGTGATCAGGTCCGGCTTGATGCCATAATAGTGCGAGCCGAACTCGGCCCCGATACGCCCGAAACCACACACCACTTCATCGGCGATCAGCAACACATCGTACTTGGCCAGCACCGCCTGGATCTCGGCCCAGTAGCCTTCGGGCGGCGGCACGATCCCCCCGGTGCCGAGCACCGGTTCACCGATGAAGGCAGCCACGGTCTCCGGGCCCTCGGCCAGGATCATCTCCTCGAGCTTCTGGGCGCAGTACTTGGAGAACTCACGCTCGCTCATGCCTTCCTGATCGGCGCCGCGATGGTAATAGTACGGTGCCTTGGTGTGACGAATGGTTTCGATGGGCAGATCGAAATGATCGTGGAAGGCCTTGAGGCCGGTCAGCGAACCGGAGGCGATGCCCGAGCCATGATAACCGCGCATCCGCGAGATGACCTTCTTCTTCTGCGGACGACCGAGCACGTTGTTATAGTAACGCACGATCTTGAGCTGGGTCTCGTTGGCATCGCTGCCGGACATGCCATAGTAGACCTTGGACATGCCGGGGCCGGCGAGTTCGAGAATCTTCTCGGACAGCGCGATCTGCGGCTCGTTGGAGTGGCCCACATAGGTATGGTAGTAGGAGAGCTCGAGCGCCTGCCGATAGATGGCCTCGGCCACCTCGGTGCGGCCATAGCCGATGTTGACGCAGTACAGGCCGGCGAAACCGTCGATGAATTCGCGGCCGTCCTTGTCGACGATATTGATGCCCTTGCCCCCGCTGATCACGCGGCCCGGCGCGTCGCCATGCGCGAAATCACGCAGGTGGGTGGAGGCATGGAAGGTGACCTGACGGTCGCGGTCGATCAGTTCCTGGTGCAAGCTCATATCGTTCTCCTGAATGTCCCCGGCTCACAGGGCCGGGCGTTGTTCCTATGTTGTTTAATCGTGCGGCTTTTGTATCGCGGCTACAGACTCTTTGTCTGCAAGCAAGAGAGCTCTGCGAGCGATGGCCAGACAAGGCGGACCTTGATAAGAAAAGCGGAGTTTACGTGTTGTAAATGAGCATTTTCGAATCAAGGTCCAACGCCGTATGGCCGAAGCGCAGCTAGCTCCCGGAGGCGGAGCCCAGGCCGCCCAGGCAGTAATACTTGGTTTCGAGATACTCCTCGATCCCGGCGACACCGCCTTCACGTCCCAGGCCGGACTGCTTGACGCCGCCGAAGGGAATGGGCGGACCGGTCATCTTCACCGAGTTGACCGACACCATGCCATACTCCAGACCGCGCAGCAGTTTCCAGATCCGGCGGATGTCGTGGGTATAGACGTAGGCCGCCAGCCCATACTCGGTGTCATTGGCCATCTCGATGACTTCATCGTCATCGCTGTAGGCGGTGATCCCCGCCACCGGCGCGAAGCACTCATCGCGCCAGACCTGCATCTTCGGCGTCACGCCGGTCAATAGCACCGGCATGAAGAAATTGGGCCCTGGCGCCTGGGACTGATCGCCGGCGACCAGGGTTGCGCCCTTGGAGATGGCGTCGTCGACGATCTGGGACGCCTTATCCACCGCCTGAGAGTGAATCAGCGGGCCGAGATCGACCTCGCTTTCCATGCCGTTACCCACGGTCAGGGCCGCCATGCGCTCGGCGAAGCACTCGACGAATTCATCATGGATCGACTCGTGGACCAGAATGCGGTCGGCCGCCAGGCAGTCCTGGCCGGAGGTCTGGAACTTGGCTGCCACCGCCGCCAGTGCCGCTTCCTTGGGATCTACATCCGGCCCGACGATAAAGGGTGCATTGCCGCCGAGTTCCAGCGACACCCGCTTGACGCTGTTCGCGCATTGCTCGAGGAGCAGTCGGCCCACCCGGGTGGAACCGGTGAAGGACAGCGCCATGACGCGCTCCTCGGCACACAGGACCTTCGAGACTTCCGGGGCATCACCCAGTACCACGTTGAAGATACCGGCCGGGATTCCGGCACGTTCGGCGAGTTCCGCCAACGCCAGGGCCGAGAACGGCGTCTCGCTGGCCGGCTTGACGATCACCGGACAACCGGCAGCCAAGGCTGCGGCGGCCTTGCGGGTGATCATGGCCAGCGGAAAGTTCCACGGCGTGATCAGCGCAGCGATGCCCACCGGCTCCTTGATGGTGCCAAGTGCCGCATTGGGGATGTGGCTGGGAATGGTCTCGCCGAAGGTACGCTTGCCCTCCTCGGCGAACCAGCGCACGAAGCTGGCCCCGTACTCCACCTCGCCGCGCGCATCCGGCAGCGGCTTGCCCTGCTCCAGGGTCATGATGGTCGCCAGGTCTTCGCGATTGGCCTGCAGCAGCTCGTTCCAGGCCAGCAGACGCTCACAACGCTCATCGGCACGCAGAGCACGCCAAGCCGGGAAAGCACGCTCGGCGGCATCCACGGCACCGCGCACCTGCTCGGCTTCCAGCCAGGGAATATGGCCCAGCACCTCGCCGGTAGCCGGATTGACTACAGCCTCTTCCCGGCCGCCGTCACTGTAGGTCCACTTGCCGTCGATATAGGCATGCTGACGGAACAGACGCGGATCGCTTAGCTTGTTGGACAGAGTCATGTTGCACCTCCCCTGACGCACCGGTGGCTGCCGGTAATGGCAAAAAAATGGCCGGCGGCCGGTGGCCGCCCTATACGCATAGGGTAGGGGCTAACGAGGGAAAAGAGTTTTTGTTCGCCGCCGCGACAAGCGCGGTTTTTTTTGTCTCATCAGCGGGAAATACAACTTTTTCTGACCCACGGACGCTGGCGCCCCGGTCGACTCGACCGGGGCGCCAAACGGCAGCAAGAGATGGTTCGTCGACCTCAATCGGCGCCGTCGGCAGTCGCGTCCAATGCGGCTTCGGTGAACACGATCAGCCCCAGCTCCGGGCGATAGCCATGGATTTCCGTGACATCCAGCGCCTGCAGGAAGTGCAGGATCTCCTCGCTGACCACCTGCCCCGGCACCAACACCGGGAAGCCTGGCGGGTAGGGAATCACGAAGCTTGCCGACACCACGTCGCGCCCGTGGTTCATCTGGCGCTGCAATGCGCCATTGTCGAAACGCAGGTACTCGGTGTTCTCGTCATCGTAACTGAGGAAATAGGCACGCCGGATATCGCCTTCCGGGGTTCCCGGATTGGGACGGAACGTATCGTGGAAGCGACTGAAATCCGGCAGTGGCGGCAATTCCTGGGTCAATGACTTGACCTGATAGTCGATGATCTTGCGCTCGGGGCGGCTGCTCTCCTCCCAGCGGCGATCGAACCCCTTGGCCAGCTTGATCAGCACATCCAGCAGATAGCCGATGGCCCCCCGGGAGGTGCCGATATTGGTCATGAACAGCACGGTGTTGCGCGAGGTCTTGTTGATCTGGATACCGAACTTGTTCATCAGGTACTCGTTCTTGAACGCATCGCCATCGATGCCGGTCCTGCCGATGGCGATCGTCACCCGGGTGGGGTCGACCACGAATTCATCCTGGGCCCACGCCTCCTCCATCTTGTTCCAGCCGCTGACCGGATCGTAGTAGGTCTCCACCCCTGACTGACGATATTCCGCGGGCACCAGGTCGCTGTTCTTGAGTACCTGGAAGTACTTCTGCAATAGGGGGTTGGTATACAGCTGTTCGCGCAGCGATAGCGCCGCCTCGACCTGGGAGTGCACCAGTTCGAAGCCCTCCATCTCGGCCTGCATGCGTCCCACGTCCAGCGAGGCGACGATCTGGTAGTTGGGCGAGGTCGAGGTATGCGTCATGTAGGCCTCATGGAACGGCGCTTCGACCTTCTGACGGAAGTCCTGATCGTAGACATGAATCATCGAGCCCTGACGCAGCGAGGTCAGGGTCTTGTGGGTCGAGTGGGTGGCATAGGCGCGCACCCGCACCACCTCGGGATCCGGCAGCAAGCGTTGCTCCAGCCAGGTCGCATCGTCATCCGGATCGAGCTGATCGAACTCGGCCTTCCAGGCGGCATATTCCTCGCGGTAGGCCTCGCTACGATAGCGCTCGAGCAGCGTGCGGGCGGCATGCATGGCGGTGCGTGGGCGGTAGGTGGGGTTGAAGGTGGCGAAGGCAAACCAGGCCTCGTCCCACAGGAACACCAGGTCGGGCTTGATCGCCAGGCACTCCTCCATCACCCGGCGCACGTTGTAGACCACCCCGTCGAAGGTACAGTTGGTCAACAACAGCATCTTGACCTTGTCGAGCTGACCGTTGCGCTTGAAAGTGAGCAGGGTCTTCTTGATCTCCTTGAGCGGCACCGCTCCGTACATGGAGTAGTCGTTGAGTGGATAGGAGTCCAGGTAGCTGACGTGGGCCCCGGCCAGCACCATGCCGTAGTGGTGCGACTTGTGACAGTCGCGGTCGACCAGCACGATATCGCGGGGCTTGACCAACGCCTGGACCACGATCTTGTTGGCCGTCGAGGTGCCGTTGGTGACGAAGAAGCTCTGCCGCGCCCCGAAGGCCCGGGCGGCGTATTCCTGGGCCTTCTTGATCGGCCCGTAGGGCTGTAGCAGCGAGTCCAGCCCGCCGGAGGTGGCCGAGGTCTCGGCGAGGAAGATGTTGATGCCGTAGAAGTCGATCATCTGCCCCGCCCAATGCGAGCGAGTGACCGACTTGCCACGCGAGATCGGCATGGCATGAAACACCCCGGTGGGCTTCTTGCTGTACTCGCGCAAGGCGTCGAAGAAGGGGGTGCGATAGCGGCTGTCAATGGCGCGCAGGATGGTGTGGTGCTGCTCGATGTAGTCCGTCTCGCGGTAGAAGATGCGGTTGAAGTGGCGGATGTCGCTGCTGGCGGTGCTCTCCACGTCGCCGCTGGTCACCAGGAACTGGTCGATTTCCGGGCGAATCTCGTGAATCATCGAACTCAGCAGAATGCTGCGCTCGGCCTCGGACTTCTTCTCCAGTTCGACTTCCGACAACCCTTCCAGATAGTTGCGCAGCGCGCTCAGGTTGTACTTCGACTTGTAGGGAAACTCGTAACGAATCAGGCAGGCCTGGATATTGGGATTGACCAGGATGGCGATCAGCGCATCCTCGAAGCTTCTCACCGTGACCACGTCGTAGACGAACTTGTCCTCGGGGCGGCGCAGATTGTGGAAGGCCTCACGCACGACTTCCTCTTCCTGCAGCGACATGGCGTCGACGATCAACAGCTCGAAATAGGGTTGGGAAGAACTGTTCGAAGCCGGATGACCGCGCCGCAGTTGCGCCAAAGCATCCATGGTCTCGAGATCTTCGGCATCGGCATCGGTCTCGCTGAGATCCACATGGCGACGGCGATAGGATTCGCTGATCAGGGCTCTCACCAATCGCTTGACCACCTTCTCGAGCAGTGCGAACTCCTCACGATCGTACAGCGTCCACAGATGGCGGAAGTCCTCCTTCGAGGGGAAGGCGTGGTAATCCTCGATGATCTCGAGCCGCGTCAGCTTGACATCCACGGCCTTGACCAGGTGGCGCCGCTGGCCCGCGTCGCTCAGGAGCAGCAGCTTGCCGAGATCGCGCTTCAAGGCATTCCACGTGTCGGCGCGCAGCTGTGAAATCTTGTGGTAAAACCCAAGCGCCGTATACGGCGTATCCGATCCTGTCTTCTCGCTCATGATATCACCTGGCTGTGCCCCATTCGTTGACGTCTCGCCTGACCCTGGTCCCAGGCATCTTCAGGTTTTGCAAAGTGTCGCTCGTGGCCTCTCTTCTGGCAGTCAACCCGCCTGACTGGCGCGGCTGGCGTAGTGGATGTTCACCGTCGTTTCGGGGAAGCAGTCGAAGGACAACCCCAAACTGGCCTGTGGCCAGTGAAACTCGGCCTCGCCCTGGGCGGGACGATAGACCGCGGTATAGACAGTCCCCAACCCACGCCGATAGTCGACACGATAAAGCGGCGGCGAGAAGAACGCTGAAATCAGCCGTTCCTCGGTGGTCGCATCGTCATCCACCAGGATCGATAGCTGACGCTCGCGGATCAGCGTCTCGGACGCCAGCGCATGGGCATACCACTCGATCTTCTTTTGATGATTGGTCGCGACCGGCACCCGCTTGACGGACGTCGGCTTGTCGGGGGCGATCATCGCCGTGATGTAGCGCCCCTGAGCATCGGCCACCGTGATGTTGTAAGCCATGTGGGTCGGCACTCGAGCCAGCACCTTGGCCGCTTCCGGGGTGGACTCGCAGAATTCGAGGATATAGCGCAGGATGATCGGTGCCCCGAAGCCATCCCCCACCACCTTGCGACCACCGAACGCCAACGAGACCGACAATCCGCTGTCGTTGATACCGTCGAGCACGCCCCACAGGCAATCGGACATGGCGATGACGCGGCGCTCGTTCCAGCGGCTGTAGAAGATGGTGCCCTCGCACAGCTCGGGGGGATAATCGTAGTTGCGTACCAGCACGTTGGCACGGCCATTGGCCAGCACCGCCTGGGAGCAGCCGGTAATGTAGGCCGGGGGACGGTAAAGGCTCAGCATGCGGGCGGCCAGGTCACCGCCACCGGCCAACTCGCACAGCCGCTCGTAGGTTGGCACCAGTTCCGGCATGTGCTTGCGGAGCGCGTTGTAGCAAGCCAGATAGCCGGGGCGTTCGCGCTCGGTCTCCGACAGATACCAGCGCTCATACGCCGGCCAATGCAGGTCGAAAAGCGCACGCCACTTCTCGCCTGCATCAAGCTCATGCACGGTACGGAATTCGAGCTGCTTGTTCATGTCATCGTGCCTGCCAGTGCCGGCATGTCCCGGCGATGGCAGGCCTGTCACTCCGTCGTCAATGCCTGTCATTACAGGATCTTGAAATTGCCGCCGCCGATCGCGTGGTTAACGGCCACTTCTTCGACTACCGGATCCTGTAGCGCCTGCCCGGCGAACTGGCCGCGAATGCCGTCGATCCAGGCCTTGGCCCGCTCGGTGAGCTGGAAGTCGTCGTCCATCAACCGGCCACGCGTGATCAGGATGCCCAGATCCGCGCCCTCGTAGCGGAAATCGCCGACGCCGCTGATACGCAGGAAGAACGCTTCCTGTTCGCTCTCGGCCGCATGCGGGTGCGAGTCGTAATGGTCGTAGACGATACCGCCGTCATCGGCCATCTTCCATACCCCGGACTGGGGCGCCTGGGTCAGCAGGTCCACCGACTCGTCGGTATGCTTGATCACCAACTGGCTCCAGCTATCGATGCTGTCGGGGTGCGACCAGCGATCGTTGAGCTCGGCGATATCGATATCGAAGTCCTGGCCGGAGAATTCCAGCAGATGGAACAGGAACAGCGGGATGTCCGAATGGGCGAAGGCCGCCACGTTGGTCAACGAACTGGCGCCGGTCACGCGCGGGTTCAGCTCGCCCAGATAGACCTCATGGGTATCCATGTCGATCAGGAAGTCGAGTTCGAAGTAGCCGCGATAGCCCTCGTCGCGCAACGCCTCGCCGAACTTGAAGGTGTATTCGCGAGCCTTGTCACGCACTTCCTGGGTGAAGGCCCCGGCGAACATCTCGTTGCCGCACCAGCCGCCCTTGTAGGGGGTCAAGGACTTGAACCCCACCAGCTCGGTCATCAGCGGGCCAACCACGGTGCCGCAGCGGGTGGCACAGGCCTCGATGGCCGAGCCGCGACAGTTGATGCGCTTCATGATCTTGACCTCGGGCTCGGCCTCGATCTCCTCGGCATGCTTGTAGTAGTCGTCCTCGCTGGCGATGAAGAAGGTGGTATGGCCGGAGTCGCCGAAGGCGGTCTGTACCACCAGATCGTTCCCCAGTTCCCTGCTGACCTCCTGCAGTTCCTGGTAGCTCCCCACCTTGGCCAGCACATTGGGCACGCTGGGCACACCGGCCTTGTTGCCGATGCGTACCGTCTCGATCTTGTTGTCCATGCGCGAGCGCAGCGCCGCCGGCGGGAAGGCGATCTTGAGGCCCAACTGCTCACAGACCTCTTCGGTATGCTCGTCGAACATCAGGAAGGTCGCCACGCCCGTGCCACCGCGCGACTTGAGGTAGTCGATGACCTCCTTGTGCTCGAGCAGGTAGTTGTTGATGTCCTCGATGCTCTCGAAGTCGCGGGGAAACTTTTCCTTGGGCACGAAGACGTTCTTCTGCCTGCCGTCGAAGCAATCGATGTAATTGATGTGCCGAAAGTTACCGACCCAGTCGCCGATCCCCAGCAGGTTGAAATTGGTGGCCGAGATGAAATAGATCGGCTCCTTGTTGTTGTGGAAATAGCGGCGCACATCAGAGATGCTGGTTATTTTATTCATTGCCATCGCTCCAGTCGTTGTGCTTTCCATCGGTCCTGTTGGCGAGGTCTGGCCCATGACGGCATCCGTCTGTAGACGGCTGTCACGAGGCTCGATCCAGCGGGAAAGGAAACGGCGCAGTCGATTGATGAAATGGTTGGCCATCGCGAACTCCTTGCTCTGTCATCCAGCGCCGTCTTGAACGGGAAACCAGCGCGTCAATGCTCCTCGATATCCACCCTGGCCGGCTTGGCCAGCGGCCCCAGGGTGTCGAGGAACGGCGTGGATCCGGTCTCGCTGCGATACAGTGAGAAGTCCACCTGGCGATCGCGGAAGCTCTTGAGCGGCTGGCCGAGGCCGCGCAGGCCGGTCTCGCGCTCCCGGCGCACGCGACTCAGGTCGACCTCGATGGGCATGATTTCCTCGCCGGTGCCCGCCTGGTGGATGACGTCCCCGGAGGGTCCCACCACGATGGAGCGACCGTTGCCGATGGCCCCGGCGCCATTGATGTCGAAGAAGTAGCACTGATTGACTGCGGCGTTGGTCCGGGCGATCGACAGCTCGATATCGCGGTCGATGGTGTCGGTCATGGTCGGGTGCAAGATCACTTCGGCCCCCATGGCGACCAAAGTGCGGGTGGTTTCGGGGAACCACATGTCATAACAGATCGAGACCCCGAAGCGGCCGATGTTGGGCACATCGAAGACCACGAACTCGCTGCCTCCTTCCACGCCCTCTTCATAGGGTCGGAACGGGAACATCTTGCGATAACGGGCCACCACCTGGCCGTGAGGATTGATCACGCTCAGGGTGTTGAAGATCTTGTCGTCGATGCGCTCGAACATCGAACCGGGAATCAGCCAGATGCGGTGCTGTTCGGCGATCTGGCAGAATATGGCTTCCATGGCACTGGGCATGGGCTGCGCATGATGGGGAGACGCGCCATTGGCCACCAGTTCACTGAACAGCACCATCTGTACCTGGGGGAAGCGCGCCATCAGCATATCGATACGATGACGCATGACATCGGTGTTGTCACCGTGGTGCAGGGCATGCAGTTGCACCCCCGCAATCGTGAAGTAGGACATGGTCTTCCTCTAAATCGGCGATCGCCTGAAAACACTCAACGTCATGAACTCGGCGCTATCGCCTGCGTGCCTAGGCACGTTTCCCAGCTTATGCCAGATCGCAGCCGCTTGTAAGCCACTCGTTGCACTTGACGCCATCGCACCTCGATCGTTCGAAGTCTCTCAAAGACCGATCAGGCTGGCCGTCCAGTCGGCTATCCGTTTGAATTGGTAGAAACTTTCGACTGGCACTCAGGATCATGAGCCTAGCAAGACAGCCGTCAACGCCGACAGCCGATAGCTATAGAGCGTCCATTAGCCGTTGATTGACATCGATCGTCTCGCCCCGATCAGCATCATCCGTTCAGTCGTTCGCGCAGCAACGCCACGAAGCGCCGAACTGGGAGATCTAGCTTCAGAGATTGTCGATCCGGATAGGCGGCGTGGTGTGCTTGACCGTCTTGGTCACGATATAGGTGAAATAGCGTTCGATGCCGATGTCCGACATCAACCAGGTGTCCATCAGCCGCTGATAGGCATCGATGGTATCGGCTTCGACCTTGATCAGGTAGTCGACCCCTCCGCCCACCGCCACGCACTCGGTCACCTCGGGCGTGTCGTGCACGACCCTCTCGAAGCGCTGGAAGCTCTCGGCGTGGTGAGCCTTTAGCTCGATCTGCACCCACACCGGCGTGCGCTTGACCAGTGTCCGAGGATTGATGCGAGCGCTGTAACCCTCGATGATGCCGGCCTTTTCCAACCGCCTGACGCGCTCCCAGCACGGGCTGACCGAGAGGTTGATGGCTTCGGCCAGCCTCGACTTGGTGATACGGCCGTCCGTGGCCAGGATCTCGAGGATCTTCAGGTCGTAACGATCGAGCTTCATCAGTCCTCGCCCAGAGAGTCGACCACCTCGGCAATCACGGCGATGGTATCACCCATATTGACCTGCGCCGGGAAACGTCGTGCCACCAGGAGACCATTGCGATTGGCACGATACTCCACCGGTGCGGCACCGGTACGGGTCATGTCGTAGACCCGGGCGATCACCTGCCCCTTCTCCACCGGCTCGCCCAGCGCCAGGGTCAGCTCCAGCAGACCGGTGTGCTCGCTCTGCACGTAGCAACTGGCATCCGGCATGTCGACATAGACCTGGGGCTCGGCTGGGACTTCCAGCTCACCATCGATCAAGCCGTAATGAATCAGGAAATTCTTCACCCCGCGCTCGGCGGTCCTCATGCGTTCCGGCGTGGTGGTGCCGCCACCACCGAGCTCGGTGGCAACGAAGACCTTGCCCTGGCTCTCTACGGCAGTATCGAACAGCTTGGCGGCATCGAGCTCGAACATCATCATCGCCGTGGGCGCGCCGAAGGCGATGGCCCCCTCCAGTGCCTGGCGTTGCTGCTCCTTGTTTTCCAACTGGTGCGAAGCGGCGAAGGGAACGATGTCCAGGGTGCGGCCACCGGAGTGCAGGTCCAGCACCACGTCGCACATCGGCACCAGGGTGCGCGTGAAGTAGTCGGCGATCTGCTCGGTCACGCTGCCGTCCGGATTGCCGGGAAAACTGCGATTGAGATTGCCACCGTCCATCGGCGAGGTGCGCCTACCAGCCATGGCCGCCGGCGCGTTCATCATCGGCACGATGATCACTCGCCCATGTACGTCTTCGCTGGCCAGTGTGTTGGCCAGTTTCATCAATGCGGTGATGCCCTCGTACTCGTCGCCATGGTTGCCGCCGGTCAACAACGCCGTGGGGCCCTGGCCGTGCTTGATCACGGTGACGGGGATCATCACCGCCCCCCACGCCGACTCGTCATTGGAGATCGGCAGCTTGAGGAAACCATGCCGCACACCGTCGGCCTCGAAGTCGACGGTGGCGGAAATCGGACTGGGTCGCTTGCTCATGATGTCATTTCTCCTCGAACCCTTGGCTTGTTTGACGAACAGCCTGAGCGTCGCTTCACAAACAGCTGAGCGTTACTTTACAAACAACTGGCGCGGAAAGTCGGCCAGTGTCTCGGCGCCGGTTTCGGTGATCAGAATGCTTTCGGTGATCTCGATTCCCCAGTCATCCATCCACATGCCAGGCATGAAATGGAAGGTCATGCCCGGTTCGAGGATCGTCTCGTCGGATGGACGCAGACTCATGGTGCGCTCGCCCCAGTCCGGCGGGTAGCTGATACCGATCGGATAGCCGCAACGGGCACCGCCGCGGTCGAAGCCGTACTTGTCCATGGCCGCGCCCAGGGCCATGGCAATATCGGCGCAGCGATTGCCGGGTTTGGCCACCGCCAGTCCGTTTTCGATGCCCTCGAGCAGCGCCGACTCGCCACGCACGAATTCCATCGGCGGCTTGCCCAGGAACACGGTGCGCGACAGCGGCGCATGGTAGCGCTTGAAGCAGCCGGCGATCTCGAAGAAGGTGCCTTCCCCCGCGCGGAACGGGGTGTCATCCCAGGTCAGGTGCGGCGCCGAGGCATCGGCGCCGGTCGGCAACAGCGGCACGATCGCCGGGTAGTCGCCGCCGAAGACCCTGCCCTCCGGATCGGTCCACCCTTCGATGCCCACCCGGTAGATCTCCGAAACCAGTTTGCTCTTGGCCAGACCCGGCTCGATCACCTCCAGGATACGCGAATGCATGCCTTCGACGATCTTCGCCGCCACGCGCATGTACTCGATTTCCCTGGGCGACTTGATCGCCCGACACCAGTTGACCAAGGCGTTGGCGTCCTGGAAGCGCGCATGAGGCAACTCGCGCAGCAGGCTCTGATAGGCCTTGGCCGAGAAGTAGTAGTTATCCATCTCCATGCCTACCACCCCTTCATGCCAACCTCGGTCGGGCATGATGGTCTGGGCCAGGTAATCCATGGGATGCATGTCCGGATTCTGCACGTAGTAATCCGGATAGTGGGTAATGTTCTCCGGATCCATCCAGCAGGTGCGCAACGCACCATTGCCATCCTGACGACGGCCATACCACACCGGCTCGCCCTCCAGGCCTAGCAGCACACATTGATGCACATAGAATGACCAGCCATCATAGCCGGTCAGCCAAGCCATGTTGGAAGGGTCGCTGATGACCAGCACATCGATACCACGGTTGGCCATTTCGACACGCACCTTCCACAGGCGCTGCGCATATTCCTCACGAGTGAAAGGCAGGGAAACCTCGATCATTGGGCCACTCGCCATCGCAAAAATTGCCAAAAAACGGCCCCTCCCAACGAACTGGGAATGCCGACCCCTTGCGTCAGAACTTCCTGGGCAGAGTCCGAAACTCGTTGGCACCCACCAACGCTTGGAACACCATCCAACTACCAGAACCTGTGCCGGACGCCGGTTGAAAAACTGGCGTTGTTAATGTCATGATTTGCTATAAGAAAAAGCATGACAATTTCCAGTCAATGTCCTACCGCTGATATTAGCATTTACGCTGAGCCCCCCGTCAAAGGCTTTATTGATTCATGACAATTGACCTGACCCCCTATCTGCCGAAGCAGGGCCCCAAGTACCTGGCCATCGCCCGCGCCCTCTCGGAAGCGATACGTCAGGGCGATCTGATCCCCGGCAGCCGTCTCCCGCCACATCGGGAGTTGGCCGAGACGCTGGGCGTCAGCGTACAGACCGTTTCACGCGCCTATGCCGAAGCGGAAAAGATGGGGCTGGTGCAGGCCCGAGTCGGCAGCGGCACCTGGGTCAATGCCTTCGACGATGGCCGTGAATCGGAATACCTGCGCGGCCTGGAGCCACGCTACGAGAGCCCGTTGATCGATCTGTCGATCGCTCACCCGGTATGCCCTCCGCGTCATCACCTGCGCTTTCGCGAGGCCCTGGCCGAACTCTGCGAGCATGCCAGCCCGGAAGTGATCACCGCCTGCCGTCCGATCGCCGGACTGGTCCACCAACGCGAACGCGCCAACGACTGGTTGCACAGGCGCCTGAGCGTGCCCGGCGACGTGGACGACCGCATCCTGTGCAACGGCGCCGCCCATGGTCTGATGCTGGCAATCGCGACCGTCGTCCAGCCCGGTGACATCGTGCTCACCGAGGCCTTGACCGACCATGGCCTGATCGCACTGTCGCGCACCCTTGGCTTCCAGTTGCGCGGCGTCGCCATCGACGACGAAGGAGTGATCCCCGATGCCCTGGAAATCGCCTGCCAGCGCTTTGGTCCGCGCGCCGTGTGCCTGACACCCACCCAGTTGAACCCCACCGGGGCGACCATGAATGCTCGCCGACGCCATGCGGTGGCCGAGGTACTCCATCGTCACGGCGTCTGGTTGATCGAGGACGATGTGCATGCCCTGCTGGAGCCCCCTGGCCTGATACCACTGGCTGCACACCTGCCACGCCAGACATTTCATGTCACCAGTCTGACCAAGGTCACGGTCCCGGGGTTGCGGGCCGGTTACCTGAGCGTGCCGCGTTCTCAATTGCACCACACCCTGCCGCGCCTGCGTGCCACGAGTTGGATGGCGACCCCTCTGATCTTCGAGATTGCCGATCTATGGCTGGCCAACGGCACGGTCGAAACCCTGGCATTCGAACAACGCGAACTTTTGGCCGAACGTCAGCAACTGGCCGCGCGCCTGCTGGGTGCCCACTCACTGTCATCGCGCCCCAGCAGCCTGCATGTCTGGCTGTCACTACCGAGCCTATGGCGCGCCGAAGAGCTGCAACAGCAAGCCGAGCAGGAAGGCCTGGCCATCACCACCGCCCAGCCCTTCATGGTTGAACAGACCCCACCACCGAGCCGCGTACGCTTGAGCCTGGGGGCCGAGTCGGATATCGGCCGGCTGGAAGAAGGCTTGCAACAATTGGCTGGCTTGCTTGACGAGGCACCACCGCCCATGATGCAGATCGTGTATTGAAACACCGAGCCGCAGAGGGAGGATCCGATGCGTATCCTGATTCATATCGACGACGCCGACCAATGGCGCGAAGCCCTGGCCAGCCGCCTGCCGGAGGCCGAGATCTTCACCAGCGATCAGGACGCCGTCGACGATATCGATTACCTGGCGGTATGGAAGCCACCGGCAGCGCTCCTCGAGCGTCAAGCTCGGGTCAAGGGCATCGTCAATCTCGGCGCCGGGGTCGATGCCCTGCTGAACAATCCCGGGCTGCCGCAGGACGTGCCTATCGTCAAGCTGCGCGATGCCGGCATGGGCGAATTGATGGCCGACTATGTGCGCTATGGCGTGCTGCATTTCCAGCGCGACTTCGACCGCTACCAGCGTCAGGAAGCCAGCGCCGAGTGGCGCGAGATCCCGGTCGTCGCCAAGGTCGACTGGGGCGTCGGCATCCTCGGTCTCGGCGCCATCGGCACCCATGTCGCCCAGTCGCTGGCGGCGGACGGCTTTTCCGTGCACGGCTGGAGCCGTTCGCCCAAGCAAGTCGAAGGCGTAACCTGCCACCATGGCGATGACGGACTCAACGAATTGCTGGGCCGGGTGCGGACGCTGGTGACGCTGTTGCCCGACACGCAGTCGACCCGGCACATCGTCAACGCCGACACTCTTGCTGCCTTGCCAGAAGGCGCGACCTTGATCAACCCCGGTCGCGGCCCCCTGGTCGATGAAAGCGCCCTGCTCGAGGCCCTGGGTCCCGGCCACGAGGAAGGCCGATTGCGTGGTGCCATCCTCGACGCCTTCCCCACCGAGCCGCTGGCAGCCGACAATCCGTTGTGGGCGCATCCACGGGTGAGAATCACCCCCCATATGGCCGCGCCGACCCTGATCGAGGAGGCCGCCGATCAGGTCGCCGACACCTTACGCGCCTGGGAGGCCGGAGAGCCCGTGACCACTGTCGACCGCGAGGCCGGCTATTAACGGCTCGAAGGGAGCGGGCCTATCGTTACCGAATCCTACAAAGGCAGCCGTCGACGCGTTACGCTGATAGATAAGCATTGCCACTTTGGATAATCCAAGGGAGGCCAGTGATGACTCAGACACAAGTGACGTATCGCCCCTCCGACGTGTTACTGATCGTCGATATGCAGAACGACTTCTGCGAGGGTGGCGCGCTGCCCGTGACCGGCGGTAATGCTCTGGTCCCCGGCATCAATGCCGAAGCAGAAACCGCAAGCCGAGCCGGCGCGCTGATCGTCGCCTCGCGCGACTGGCACCCCGTCGACCATTGCAGTTTCGACAGCCAAGGCGGTCCCTGGCCGGCACACTGCGTGCAGGACACGCCGGGCGCCGCCTTCCATCCCCAACTGGAATTCCCCGAAGGTACCGTCAAGGTCAGCAAGGGCACTGCCTTCGACCGCGATGCCTATTCGGCCTTCGACGGCACCGGCCTGGCCGGCTTTCTCCAGCGTCGTGGCATCGAGAGGGTAGTGGTCTGCGGCCTGGCGATGGATGTCTGCGTTCGTGCCACGACACTGGATGCCCTCAAGGCCGGCTTCCCAACCTGCCTGCTCGCCGCTCTGACCGAACCGGTGTCGTCCGAGCAGCGCCAGGCATGTGAGGACGAGCTTCGCGAGGCGGGCGGAGAGGTCGTGATATGAAGCATCCCTCCCCGGCCTGCGTGGCCGACGACGACCTGGCATTGCTCACCGACCTCTACGAGCTGACCATGCTCCAGGCCTACTGGTGGGAAGGCATGCACGAGCGTGGCGTGTTCAGCCTGTATTTCCGCAAGCTGCCGGAGCCACGCAACTTCATGCTCGCCTGTGGCCAGCAGTACGTCGCCGAACTGGCTACCCGCCTGCGCTTTCCTCCGGCAAGCCTGCAGCGTCTGGCCGACATCGACCTGTTCGACGACGGCTTCCTCACCTGGCTGGAGAACTTTCGTTTCTCGGGCGATATCTGGGTCGTGCCAGAAGGCACGCCGGTATTCCCCAACGAGCCGCTGATGGAAGTCGAGGCCCCCATCGCCGAGGCCCAGTTGCTGGAGAGCCTGGTCCTCAATCAGGTTCAGCTCGAAACCGTGCTGGCCTCCAAAGTGGTGCGCCTGGTCATGGCCGCCGAGGGACGACCGGTCATCGATTTCGGCATGCGCCGCATGCACGGAATGGATGCCGCCATACGCGGCGTGCGTGCCTACCGCACGGCGGGCCTGGCAGGCACCAGCAACGTCCTGGGGGGGCTGATCCATGACCTGCCGCTGCGCGGCACCATGGCCCATAGCTATGTACTGGCCCACGACGACGAGCGCGACGCCTTTCGCCAATTCGCACGATTCTACCCGGGCACCACCCTGCTGGTGGATACCCATGACACGCTGGCCGCGGTACGCAAGGTCATCGACCTGATGGCCGAGGAGCCCAGCCTCAAGGTCGGCGCCATTCGCCTCGATTCCGGCGACCTCGGTGCCTTGGCCCGGGACTCACGCCGATTGCTCGATGAAGCCGGCCACCAGGACGTGAAGATCGTTGCCAGCAGTGGACTCGACGAGCACAACATCGCCGAACTGGTGAAAACAGCGGCTCCCATCGATGCCTTTGGTGTGGGCACCTCCATGGGCGTGTCGCAGGATGCCCCGGTGATCGACCTCTCCTACAAGTTGGTGGAATATGCCGGCAAGCCGCGCATGAAGCACTCGCCCGGCAAGATCAACCTGCCGGGGCGCAAACAGATCTACCGGCGCCGCGACACTCAGGGCTACTACAGCGGCGACCTGATCGCCCTGCGGGATGAAGCGATCGACGCGGGTGAACCCCTCTTGACCCCGCTGGTCACACAGGGCCAGATCGATGAAGCCACCCTCGCGGAAGCCGACCGCGCCCGTAAACGGGTTCAACAGATCCTGCCCCACCTGCCACCCGCAGTGCGCAGTCTCCATCCCGCCGACCCAGCCTATCCGGTCGAACTCAGCGAGGGCCTGAAACGCCTGCAACGGCAGCAGTGATGACATTCACTGCAATAAGGCGTTGAACTGCTTGAGCCATTCCGGGTGCGCCGGCCAGGCCGGTGCGGTGACCAGCGTGCCGCTGGTAATCGCCTGATCGACCGCGATATCGGCATAGTCTCCACCGGCCAGACGCACTTCCGGGGCGCAGGCCGGATAGGATGACACCCTGTGCCCCTCCAGCGACACCGCCGCTGCCAGCAACTGGGCGGCATGACAGATCGCCGCCACCGGTTTCTCGCGCTCGACGAAGTGGGCCACCAGTTCCAGCACCCGTTCGTTGAGACGCAGGTACTCAGGGGAACGACCGCCGGGAATCACCAATGCATCGTAGTCGGCAGGGGCAATCTCGGCGAAGGTGGCATTCAGGGTGAAACGGTGGCCAGGCTTCTCGGTATAGGTCTGATCGCCCTCGAAGTCGTGGATGGCCGTCTTGATGCTATCGCCTTCACGCTTTTCCGGGCACACCGCCTCGACGCCATGCCCCATCGCCTGCAGGGCCTGGAAGGGCACCATGATCTCGTAGTCCTCGACAAAGTCACCGGCAATCAACAGGATTCTGGCCATGAGAAAAGCTCCCGTGCGTGGGGACCCGCCTGACGCGGTACAACCGCCGCTACCGACGTGTCCAAGGATGGTAAGCCATAGCGTAGCCGAGCCTGTCAAACGCGCAATGATCATGCACGGCGGAACCTTTCGCCGCACCGATTCATCACAGCGGGAGTGCTTGTCTCGATATGGTGAAGACGTCCATGCCCCCTGTACTGCGAACCTTCCTGTTAGGTATAACAATCACTTCGATGCTGGCGAGCACTGCCATGGCTCGTGAACCGGTTGCCCCTCGCCCTTTCGCCGCCAGCTATCGTCTGGAAGTCGACGGCTGGCCCCATGCTCGCATCAACCATCAGTTGTCGCGTCACGGCCCTCATTGGCAGAGTGACATGCGTGCGACCATCTCCATAGCCCGCGGCAATGAGAGCAGCCGCTTCCGGGTCGGCGATGACGGCATTCGTGCCACTGCCTACCGCAGCGGCTACTCATTGCTGGGTATCGGTGACAAGTATCAGCTAGGGCACGATGACCTCGCTGCGCTGCCCGACCGCCAGGCAGCACTATTCGAACTTTCGCGTCAAGCGGTGAAGGCCCAGTGCAATGCGAACCACTCACCGTGCGAGCTACGCTATCTGGATCACAAAGGGCGCGAGGAAGTACTTCGCTATCGCATTGTCGAGCGTGGCGAACTAGCCTTGCCGGCCGGTGAATTCGACGCCGTAACCATCGAAGCCTGGGATCCCGAGCACCCCGAGCGCCAATTGATCTTCAACTTCCATCCCGAGCTGCCCGGCCTGCTGCTGGCGGTGGATTACCATCGCGATGGCGAGCGCAAGAGCCGCTTGACTCTCACTGAATTGAATCTAGATCGGCGCTGAACATCGGCGGCGCTAATGGGGTATCAGCGGAAATCACTTCCCGGCCATCCGTCCAGACCTTAGAGTAAGCGACCGGCAGCCATATGGCTGCCGTTCTCGTTCTGCGCTGGCTTTTGCCTGTGCTGTGCTGCCAAGGGAAGGTGCCATGCTGTCCGGACTACTGATCGTGCTGTTGCCACTGCTGCTGGGGTACCTGGTGCCGGTACGCCATGACGGACTGATGGCCGTGATCAATCGCGCCGTGAACGCCTCGGTCTACGTCATCCTGTTGCTGATGGGCATCAGCCTGGCCGGGCTGGACGACCTGGGCCATCAGTTCTCGCGAATGGGGGGCCAGGCCGCACTGTTGTTCGCAATCACTGCGGCCTGCAACCTGGTTGCCCTCTGGTGGCTGTCGACGCGGCTGCGCTGGCGCGCTGGTAACTCGCCGGCGATCAAGGACGCTCCCACCAGCAAACTGGCGGCGATGCTGGGCTCTCTGGCCCTGGTAGCGGTAGTGGCCGGCGGCGTTGCGCTGGGGCTGATGTGTCGCCTGGCCGGTATCGATAGCGCCTACCCCATCGCCGAGTGGCTGGCCGAATGGGTGCTCTACGTTCTGCTGGCACTGATCGGCTGCCAGCTCCGGAACTCCGGCATGCCCCTGCGGCAGATCCTGCTCAACCGTCATGGCCTGGCGATCGCCAGCACGGTCGCGGCCAGCTCGCTCGTTGCCGGCCTGCTGGCGGCACCATGGCTCGAGTTACGCTGGAATCAGGGGCTGGCCATGGCCGCCGGCTTCGGCTGGTATTCGCTGTCGGGCATCCTGATCGGCGATCAGCTTGGCCCAGTGCTTGGCGGTGTGGCATTCTTCAACGACCTGGCCCGCGAACTGCTGGCCTTTCTGCTGATCCCGCTGACGATTCATCGCGCCACACCACTCGCCATCGGCTACGGCGGCGCCACCGCCATGGACTTCACCCTGCCGGTGATCCAACAGCACGGTGGCGTGGCCTGCGTGCCCGTGGCCGTGGTCAGCGGTTTCATCCTATCGCTACTGTCGCCGCCGCTGATCCTGTTCTTCCTCTCCCTATAACGGCCACTCCCGCAGCCCGCAGCCCGCAGCCCGCAGCCCGCAGCCCGCAGCCCGCAGCCCGCAGCCCGCAGCCCGCAGCCCGCAGCCCGCAGCCCGCAGCCCGCAGCCCGCAGCCATTATCCTAAAGTCTAGGTTGAAGTCCACCCCATCAAGCGGCTAACTGTGCGAACGTTATCTTAAACGATTAAGACAACCTTTAATCAGTACCACTGGCAATCTCATTCATCATGATAACCAGCGACAACAACAAGCCAACGAGGAAGACACCCATGCTCAAGAAACTGATTCCCGCCATCGCCCTCGCCAGTGCCGCCGGTGTCGGTACCACTCATGCCCAGGCCGCCGACCTGACCATCTCCTGTGGCGCCGTGGGTGCTGAACTGGCACTTTGCCAGCAGGGCGTCGAGGCCTGGGAAGAGAAAACCGGCCATAGCGTCGATGTCGTCTCCACGCCCAATTCGTCGACCGAGCGTCTGTCGCTCTATCAGCAGATTCTTTCCTCCCAGTCCAGCGACATCGATGTGATGCAGATCGACGTGGTGTGGCCGGGGCTGCTGGCCAATCATCTGCTCGACCTCGGCAAGACCCTCGGTGAAGACGCTGCCCAGGGCCATTTCGAGGCCATCGTGACCAACAACACCATCGATGATCGCCTGGTGGCCATACCCTGGTTCACCGATGCCGGCGTGCTCTACTATCGCCAGGATCTGCTCGAGAAGTACGGCCATGACGTTCCCGAGACGTGGGAAGAGATGACTGCCATCGCGAGCGAGATCCAGGCTGCCGAGCGTGAGGCCGGCAACGACAAGATGTGGGGCTATGTCTTTCAGGGCCGCGCCTACGAGGGCCTGACCTGCAATGCCCTGGAGTGGGTCGCCAGCCACGGCGGCGGCACCCTCGTCGACACCGACGGCGAGATCACCATCGACAACGCTGAGGCCGCCGCAGCGCTCGACCTGGCCGCCACCTGGATCGGCGACATCTCCCCGGAAGGCGTGCTCAACTACACCGAGGAAGAGGCCCGTGGCATCTTCCAATCCGGCAATGCGGTGTTCATGCGCAACTGGCCCTATGCCTGGTCACTGGCGCAGAGTGAAGATAGCGATGTGCGCGACAAGGTCGGCGTGGTGAAGCTGCCGCATGGTGCCGAAGGCGACAGTGCCGCCACTCTGGGCGGTTGGAACCTGGCGGTTTCCAAGTACACGCAGCATCCCGAACTCGCCGCCGAGCTGGTGGCCTACCTGACCTCCGAGGCCGAACAGAAGCGTCGTGCCATCGAGGCCTCCTACAACCCCACCATCGCTGCGCTCTACCAGGACGAAGAGGTCCTGGCGGCGGTGCCCTTCTTCGGCACTCTCTACGACACCTTCACCAAGGCCGTCGCTCGCCCTTCGGCGCCCACCGGCGACAACTATGGCCGCGTCAGCAACAACTTCTTCAACGCTGTGCATAACGTGCTGTCCGGCAATCAGAGCGGCGCCGAGGCCGTCGCCCAGTTGGATAGCGAATTGTCCCGCATCAAGCGTCGTCGCTGGTAACCCGGGAGGCACCCATGTCCACTCCAGTCACCGCTAGCGCACCCCAACGGGTGCGCCCCCCACGGGCGAGTTATCGCGCCACCAAGGTCCGCCGTCAGCGTGTGCGAGCCGCCTGGCTATTCCTTGCCCCAATGCTGGTGGCGCTGGCCCTGGTGGCCGGTTGGCCGCTGCTGCGCACCTTCTATCTCAGTTTCACCGATGCCTCGCTGTCGGATACCGCTGGCGCCCTGTTCATTGGCTTCGAGAACTATCTGGTCTATGACGACGGCGCCTGGTACGGCCTGCTCACCGATCCGGTGTGGTGGCGCTCGGTGTGGAACACCCTGTTCTTCAGCGTGGTCTCGGTGTCGTTGGAAGTGGTCTTCGGCATCATCGTCGCACTGCTGCTCAATGCCGAATTCAAGGGCCGCATCCTGGTTCGCGCCGCGGTACTGATCCCCTGGGCGATCCCCACCATCGTCTCGGCCAAGATGTGGGCCTGGATGCTCAACGACCAATTCGGGATCATCAATCATATGCTGCTGGCGCTCGGCATCATCGACTCGCCCATCGCCTGGACCGCCAACGCCACCTACTCCATGTGGGCGGTGATCATGGTCGACGTGTGGAAGACCATTCCCTTCGTCGCCCTGCTGGTGCTGGCCGCATTGCAGATGTTGCCCAAGGACTGCTACGAGGCCGCCGAGGTCGACGGCATCCATCCGGTCAAGGTGTTCTTCCGCGTGACCCTGCCACTGATCACCCCGGCCCTCCTGGTGGCAGTGATCTTCCGCTTGCTCGACGCCCTGCGCGTATTCGACGTCATCTATGTGCTGACATCCAACTCCACCAGCACCATGACCATGTCGATCTATGCCCGTCAGCAACTGGTCGAATTCCAGGACGTCGGCTATGGCAGCGCCGCCTCGACCCTGCTGTTCCTGATCATCGCCTTGGCCACCGTGATGTATCTGTACCTCGGCCGCCGTCAACTGGGAGTCGACCAATGAATCAGCGTCAGCTCTTCAAGCTACTCAAACGCCTCGGGTTCTGGGCATTGATCGCCGTGGTGATGGTATATGCCATCTTCCCCTTCTACTACGCCGTGATCACCTCGCTGAAACCGTCCAGCGAACTGTTCCGCGTCGACTTCTGGCTGTCGTCGCTGGATTTCAGCAACTACGTGCAGATCTTCAGCCAGAAGAGCTTCGTGCGCGCCATCTTCAACTCCATCCTGGTGTCGCTGAGCGTGGTGTTCATCGCCCTGCTGTTGGGCATCACCGCCTCCTATGCCTTGGGTCGGGTGCGCTTTCGTGGCCGCACCACGGTGATGCTGGTGATCCTCGGGGTGTCGATGTTCCCTCAGGTGGCGGTGCTTTCCGGGCTGTTCGAGGTCATCCGCAGCCTGAACCTCTACAACAACCCGGGCGGCCTGATTCTCAGCTACACCATCTTCACCCTGCCCTTCACCGTCTGGGTGCTGACCACCTTCATGCGCCAGCTCCCCATGGAACTGGAAGAGGCGGCGATCATGGACGGTGCCACACCCTGGGTCACCATCACCAAGGTGTTCCTGCCGCTGATGTGGCCGGCCATGGCAACCACCGGCCTGCTGGCCTTTATCGCCGCCTGGAACGAGTTCCTGTTCGCCCTGACCTTCACCCTCACCGACAGCCAGCGCACGGTGCCGGTGGCCATCGCCCTGATCTCCGGCGGCAGCCAGCACGAATTGCCCTGGGGACCGATCATGGCCGCCTCGGTCACCGTCACCGTGCCGCTGGTCATTCTGGTGATGATCTTCCAGCGGCGCATCGTCTCCGGCCTGACTGCAGGCGCAGTCAAGGGTTAACACTCATCAATGGATATTCGCATGCAAGACAGCACCTCGTGGTGGCGCGGCGGCGTCATCTATCAGATCTACCCGCGCAGCTTCATGGACGCCAACGGCGACGGTATCGGCGACTTGCGCGGGGTTACCGATCGACTCGACTATGTCGCGAGTCTGGGCGTCGACGGCATCTGGCTGTCGCCGTTCTTCACCTCGCCGATGCTGGATTTCGGCTACGACATCAGCGACTACCGCGATGTCGACCCGATGTTCGGCACCCTCGACGACTTCAAGGCGCTGTTGGCGCGTGCCCATGCCCTGGGACTGAAGGTGATCATCGACCAGGTCATCAGCCACACCTCGAATCAGCATCCCTGGTTCCAGGCGAGTCGCCAGGATCGCACCAATGACAAGGCCGACTGGTACGTGTGGGCCGATCCCAAGGCGGATGGCACGCCGCCCAACAACTGGCTGTCGATCTTCGGCGGGCCTGCCTGGACCTTCGACTCGCGTCGCCGCCAGTACTACCTGCACAACTTCCTGTCCAGCCAGCCGGACGTGAATTTCCACAACCCCGAGGTCCGCCAGGCACACCTCGACAACATGCGTTTCTGGCTGGAACTGGGGGTCGACGGTTTCCGCCTCGATACCGTCAACTTCTACTTCCACGACCGGGAACTGCGCGACAACCCGCCGGTGCCAGCGGGGGAAAGCAAGACCCTGGGCGCCCCGGATACCAACCCCTACACCTGGCAGCGCCATGTCTACGACATCAGCCGTCCGGAAAACCTCGCCTTCCTGCGCGACCTGCGGGCCCTGATGGACGAATTCCCCGGCACCACCACGGTGGGCGAGATCGGCGACGACAACCCGCTCGAACGCATGGCCGAATACACCGCCAACGGCGACAAGCTGCACATGGCCTATACCTTCGACCTGCTCAACGAGCCACATTCGCCGCGCTATATCCGCGAGGTGATCGAGCGCTTCCAACGCCTGGCCGGCGACGCCTGGCCATGCTGGTCGCTGTCCAACCACGACGTGACGAGAAGCGCGACGCGTTGGGGTCAGAGGGAAGACCCCAAGGCCTATCCCCGGATCGCCCTGGCCATGCTGCTGTCGCTGCGCGGCAGTGTCTGCCTCTACCAGGGCGAGGAGCTGGGTCTGCCCGAGGCCGAGGTACCCTTCGAGTGCATCCAGGACCCTTATGGCAAGGCGCTGTGGCCGGAGTTCAAGGGGCGTGACGGCTGCCGGACCCCCATGCCCTGGCGTCAGGCGCCGCTGGCCGGTTTCTCCGAGGCCGAGCCGTGGTTGCCGATAGAAAAGCGCCACCTGCCGCTGGCCGTAGAGACGCAGCAGGATGACCCTGCCTCGACGCTCAACGCCGTGCGACGGCTGCTCACCTTCCGCGGCCGGCATCCGGCGCTGTTCGACGGCGACCTGGTCCTGGTGGACCTGGGGGAAGATCTGCTCGGTTTCATTCGTGATGGCCATGGCGAGCGGCTGCTGTGTGCCTTCAACCTGACGGGGGAGGCGCTGGTCACCACGCTGCCGGAGCACGGCAGATTACTCGATGGCCACGGTTTCCAGGCCACTCTCGAGGGCAGGCGCCTGACCCTGCCGCCTTATCAAGCCGCCTATCTCCAACTCGGCTGACAACACACAATCATGCCGGTCCGCAATGACCGGCGGGGAGTCGCAAGATGGCAAGCGTGACCCTGGAAAAGATCAACAAGATCTTCGGCAGCACCCACATCATCAAGGACGTCGACCTGCAGGTCGGCAACGGTGAGTTCGTGGTCTTCGTCGGCCCTTCGGGCTGTGGCAAGTCGACCCTGTTGCGCCTGATCGCCGGCCTGGAGTCGATCACCGGCGGCGAGCTGAGAATCGGCGACACGGTCGTCAACGACCTGCCGCCGCGCGAGCGCGGCGTGGGCATGGTGTTCCAGTCCTATGCCCTGTATCCGCACATGACGGTCTACGAGAACATGGCCTTCGGCCTCAAGCTGGCCAAGACCGACAAGCAGACCGTGGAGCAGCGGGTGCTGGAAACGGCGCACATCCTGCAGCTCGAGGAGCTCTTGCAGCGCAAGCCCAAGGAGCTCTCCGGGGGCCAGCGCCAGCGAGTGGCCATGGGGCGCGCCATGGCCCGCGAGCCGCGCATCCTGCTGTTCGACGAGCCGCTGTCCAACCTGGATGCTTCGCTGCGCGTGCAGATGCGCAACGAGATTGCCCGGCTGCACCATCGCCTAGGCTCCACCATGGTCTACGTCACCCATGACCAGGTCGAGGCCATGACGCTCGCCGACAAGATCGTGGTGCTGCGCGACGGTCGCATCGAGCAGGTCGGCAGCCCCCAGACCCTCTATCAACAGCCTGCCACCAAGTTCGTTGCCGGTTTCATCGGCTCGCCGACCATGAATTTCATGCCGGCGGAGCTCATCGGTGGTTCCGCGGAGGGTTGCCGGGTACGCGCCCCGGGCCTGGGCGAACTGCCCCTCCCCCAGAGCGCCGACGGCCAGCAAGCCGGAGCCGGTTTGACCCTCGGCGTGCGTCCCGAGCACCTGCGCCTGGCCGAGGCGGAAGGCGACAACAGCTTCGAGATCGTCAACGTGGAGTACCTGGGCAATGAGGTCTATGTCTACCTCGAGCCCAAGGCCGGCGACACCCTGTTGATCCATCGCAGCGAAGCACCGAGTCGTTGGAAGGTCGGCCAGCGGGTGGCGCTGGTGCCCGAGCTCGAACATGTCCACCTGTTCGATGGTAACGACAAGGCGCTAGCGCTCGCCAAGCAAAGTCAGGCCGCCTGAAGAAATCACTCAGGTCCTCCAACAAGCACAATACGGGGAGTTCGCCCATGCCTCTTGTATCGACTCACTCCTTATCGGCCACCAGCCGCCTGCTCAGAGGCGGTGCCGGCGCACTGTTGCTGAGCGGTATCGCATTGGTCGGTCAGCAGGCCCTGGCGGCAGAGATTTCCATTGCCTGCGGATCCGGCGATGCCGCCGACTACTGCCCGGTGCTCGCCCGACAGTGGGCCGAGCAGACCGGCCATCAGGTCAATGTCATCTCCACTCCCAACGCCACCACCGAAAAACTGTCGCTCTACCAGCAACTGCTCAGCAGCCAGTCCAGCGATGTCGATGTGCTGATGATCGATATCGTCTGGCCTGGCCTGCTCGACGACCATTTGGTGGATCTCGGCGACTACCTGCCCGAAGCTGCCACCGACGGCTTCTTCCCGGCGCTGATCGACAACAACACCATCGATGGTCGCCTGGTGGCCATGCCCTGGTATACCGACGCCGGGTTGCTCTACTACCGCCAGGACCTGCTCGACAAGTACGGCCATGAGGTGCCCGAAACCTGGCAGCAACTGACCGAGATCGCCCGCGAGGTACAAGCCGCAGAACGTGAGGCCGGCCACAGCGACTTCTGGGGCTATGTGTTCCAGGGTCGCGCCTACGAAGGCCTGACCTGCAACGCCCTGGAATGGGTGGCGAGTCATGGCGGCGGCACCCTCGTCGATGCCGAGGGCGAGGTCACCGTCGACAACTCCCAGGCCATCGCTGCCTTGGAGCTTGCCGCCTCCTGGATCGGCGACATCTCGCCGGAAGGCACCCTCAACCATACCGAGGAAGAGACGCGTGGGGTTTTCCAGTCCGGCAACGCACTGTTCCTGCGCAACTGGCCCTATGTCTGGTCGTTGGCCCAGAGCGATGGCAGCGCAGTGCGCGGCAAGGTGGGCATGGCGACATTGCCGCATGGCCCTGAGGGTGAATCGCGCTCGACGCTGGGCGGCTGGAACTTCGCCGTCTCGCGCTATTCGGAGCATCCGGAACTGGCCGCCGACCTGGTCGCCTACCTCACCGCCAAGCCGCAGCAGAAGGCGCATGCCATCGAGATGGGCATGAACCCGACCATCGAGTCGCTCTATCAGGACGAGGAAGTGCTGGCCAGCAACCCTTCCATGAGGGACCTCTACCAAACCCTGGCCAATGGCGTGCCACGCCCGGCTTCCGTTACCGGCGACGCCTATGCGCGGGTCTCCAATGCCTTCTTCAACCGCACTCACCAGGTGCTCTCCGGTGACATCGACGCTGCCAGTGCGGTACGGCAGCTTGACTCGGAACTCAAGCGCCTCGGCCGTCGCGGCTGGTAAATCGCCCTATCGCCCCGGCAGCCGGAGCGGTATCCTTGACGTTGGATTGCTTAGCATGGAAACGAACGTGACCCTACCGCCACGCCGCATCACGCTCAAGGATCTGGCTGCCGAGCTCGGCGTGTCCACTGCCAGCATCTCCAATGCCTTCAACCGGCCCGACCAGCTCTCGCCGAAACTGCGCGAGCGCATTCTCAGCGAGGCCCGGCGCCTGGGCTATTCGGGTCCGGATGCCAAGGCTCGCAGCCTGCGCACCGGCCGCTCACGGATCATCGCCGTGGTGCTCGCCGAGAGCCTGACCTACAGTTTGAACGATGCCGTAGCCAGCGAACTACTGACAGGGATCGCCGAGGTGCTCGATGTTCACGGCCATACCCTGCTGTTGTTGTCGGGCCGCCAGCACATCTCTCAGGCACCCGGTTCATCGAGCATGGCCGACGGCTTCATCGCCTACGGCTTGATGCCGCCGAGCCTGATGCTGCTCGCCGACCTTCCCGCCCAGCATCCTTTGGTGGCGGTGGACTTCACTCCCGAAGGCTATCCCACGGTGCATATCGACAACGAGCCGGCCAGTTACGCCATCGCCTGCCATGCCCTCAAGACCCTGCCGCAACGACCGGCGGTGGTCACCCTGCGCCTCACCAAGGAGCCCTGCAATGGGCGCATCACCGACGAGTATGAGCCGTTGCCGGCTGAGCGCACCATCACCCGCTCGCGGCTCGCTGGCTTCCAGCGGGCCTTCTCGGAACATGGCATCGACCCAGCCCAGGTGCCGATGTGGAACATCGAGGAGAACACCTACGAGGTCTGCGCCCCGGTGCTCGAGGAGATCCTCGACCTGCCCGACGACCAGCGCCCCGACCTGCTGCTGTGCATGTCGGATCGCATCGCCCTGACCGCCCTGACGCTGGCCGAACAGCGCGGTCTGCGTATCCCCGAGGACCTGCGCCTGACCGGGTTCGACGGTATCGCCGAAGGCCAGTACCGTGCGCCACGCCTGACCACGGTGCGCCAGGACAGCGTCGAGAAGGGCCGGCTGGCCGCCAGGATGATCCTCGGCCTGGCACCTCGAGAAGCGAAGGTGCTGACCACCGAGCTGCTGATCGGCGAAAGCTGCCCCTGATCGTGCTTTCCCGTGGGGTTGCCCACGCTTGCACCTTGCTTGCACACTTTATGACCAATGCCTGCATCCCCGGCGGCGATGCTATAGGGTCCAAGTTTCCATCTCGAACCGCCGATGACACGCCTACCGCCTCCTCGCCACCCTGATCCTGCAGGTCCCCTGCCTGCACCCGATGCTGGATGCCTTGGGCCAGCGACTGGGCCGGGTCCCGGTCCCGCCGAGGCCCCCACCATGGAGACACCATGAAGCACCTGCCTCACCTGGCCATATCCCGCTTGGGCATCAAGCTGTTCCTGATCATCCTGGTGGTCAACGTGGTGATCTCGGGCTTGGTGTTCCTGGGCGTGTCGCGCAGTCTCGACCAGGGTTTCATCGATTATCTGGAAACCACTCAGGTCAACCGCGCCAAGACCCTGGCCGAGGGGCTCGGCGAGGAATGGCAGCGGCGCGGCGACTGGCAGTGGTTGCGTGAATCGAGACGGGAGTGGCACCGGCTGGTTCGCCAGCAACTGTGGCCTGGAGAGGGGCCTCCCCCCGAAGGCATCGACCGTCGCCTCGGCGACCCCGGCGACTTCGTACTGCACGATGCCGATGGTCTGCCGGTGATCGGGCTGCCGCCACCGATACTGCCCGAGGATGGCCAAGAGCCGCCTGAGTTGAATTGGCTACCCATCATCAGCAACGGCCAGCAGGTCGGCGCCTTGGGCTACCGCCCTCCTCAACAGTTGATGGCACGCATGGATCGCATCTTCCTGGCCCGCCAGCAACGCAACCTCTCGATCATCGTCGGCTCGCTGGCACTGGCCTCGTTGCTGCTTGCCGGAGGGCTGTCCTGGTGGCTGGGCCGTCGTACCCGCAGCATGGCGCTGGCCACGCGTCGCCTGACCGAAGGCGACTACAGCATTCGCCTGCCCGAGCAAGGCCGCGATGAACTCTCACGCCTGGCCTACGACTTCAATGTGCTGGCCGCGACCCTCGAGGCCAATCGCGAGGCACGTCAGCGTTGGGTATCGGACATCGCCCATGAGCTGCGCACGCCACTGGCGGTGCTGCGCGGCGAGATCGAGGCCATGCAGGACGGCATTCGTCCGATGAACGACGACAACCTGCACTCCCTGTCCCAGGAAGTCGGCCAGCTCGAGCGGCTGGTCGCCGACCTGCGCCTGCTGGCGCAGAGCGATGCCGGGGCCCTGGAAGTGTCACTGGCCCCGCTGGACCTGGCCGAGTCCCTGAGCGGACGACTCGAGGATGCCAAGGGCTGGTTGCGCGACCGGGATATCGCCCTCGAGTTGGAGATCCCCCACCCAGCCCCGATCCATGGCGACACCCAGCGCCTGCGTCAGCTCTGGAACAACCTGCTCGACAACACCTGTGCCTACACCGATGCCCCGGGTCGGCTACGTGTCAGCCTTGCACTCGGCGAGACCCGTGTGCGCGTCACCTGGGAAGACAGCGCTCCCGGCGTCACCACCGAGGAACTGCCACGCCTCACCGAGCGTCTGTATCGCGTCGACAGCTCGCGCAACCGCAAGCGCGGCGGCAGCGGCCTGGGCCTGTCCATCGCCACTGCGCTGGTCAAGGCCCATGGTGGACGGATATACGCCTCGCACTCGACGCTGGGCGGGTTATGCTGGACATTGGAGTTTCCATTGATCAGGGAGGACATGGCATGAGTGGCAACGGAGATAAGCATCAGGACGACACCATTCTGGTCGTCGAAGACGAGCCCAAGATCGCCCGCCTGGTATCCGATTACCTGACCGGCAGCGGCTTTCATCCCCACCACCTGGAGCATGGCGACGAGGTGATACCGTGGCTGGAAGCGCAACGCCCTTCGCTGGTGCTGCTCGACCTGATGCTGCCGGGCACCGATGGCCTGACGCTGTGCCGGCAGATCCGCGAACGCTGGCCCACCCTGCCGGTCATCATGCTCACGGCACGGGTCGAGGAAGTCGACCGCCTTCTGGGCCTGGAACTGGGTGCCGACGACTATATCTGCAAGCCCTTCAGTCCGCGGGAAGTCGTGGCTCGTATCAAGGCCGTGCTGCGTCGCAGCCGCATCCTCAGTGGCCAGGGGGGCGCCGAAGGGGCCGGTAGCGCCCTGGTGCTCGACGACGATGGCTGGCGGGCACTGGCCGATGGCCACGACCTGGGACTGACCGCGGTGGAATTTCAGCTACTCAAGGTGATGATGAATGCGCCGGGGCGCATCTTCTCGCGCGATCAGTTGATGGATCACATGTACCGCGACCATCGCATCGTCTCCGAACGCACCGTCGACAGTCATATCAAGAAGCTGCGCAAGAAGATCGGCGACGTATGGCCGGAACGGGAAATCATTCGCTCGGTGTATGGCGTGGGCTACAAGTATCAGCCCGAGGAGTAGGCCTGCCCGCCGAACGGGCAAGAAGGGTGCACGGACTTGCTCGATGGTTGCACGCTCCCTGCAAGCTGGATGCACAAGGCACGGCGAGACTGACAGCGTCAACACAGAGACCACAAGGAGCGTCTTGCCATGATCCGACTGACCACGCGCAAACTGCTGATGCCCGCCCTGCTGGCGATCGCCATCGCGCCGCTGTCGCTCGCCGCCAGTGCCGCCCCCGGTGACGAATCACGCCACCCCTGGAACGAGCGGCATCAGGAGCAACGCCAGGCGCTCTACGAGCGCGCCGGCATCGATGAAGCCACTCGCGCCGCCCTGGAAGAGGCCCATGCCGAGCACCGCGAAGCCCAGCGTGAGCTGCGCGAGCAGCATCACGAGCGCGTCAACGATATCCTCGGCGAAGAACAGCATGAGGCACTCAAGGCCGCCATGCGCGAGATGCACGAGGAACGCCACGCCGAACGCCGCCAGGCCATGCAGGAACGCCTGGATGCGTTGATCGATAGCTGGGGACTCGACGAAGCCGAGCGACAGGCCCTGCATGATGCCCGCGAAGCGATGATGGCCGACGCCCGTGAGCTGCGCGATCAGGAATTCGACAACCGTGAAGACAGGCGCGCCGCCTGGCTGGAGATCCGTGACGAGCACCGCGCGGCCCTGGCCGAGATCCTCACCGACGAGCAACTGGCAGAGCTCCGCGAGATCATGAAGTCCCCCCATGCGCATCACAAGGGTCACCACCAAGAGCCGCATGGCGGACATCACGCCCCCGAGCACCAGGCAAACGACGACGCCTGACCCTGTGGTAAAACGCTTTCCGCTACCGGATAAGCTCCTGTCGCCCCCTACCTGCCCGGCCAATGTGCCGGGCTTTTCGCTACCGGGTTATTCAGTCGTCCAGCCCCGTACCACGATGTCCTCGCTCTGCCAGCCTCGCCTGAAGTTGCACTTCGTCAAAGAAGTGCGTATTTTATTTGAACAGACAATCAATAAAAATTGTTTATGCGGTGGGACCCTGCTCTCCGGCAACAGCCGTTCCAGGGCAGGTCTAGTGCGATACCCCACCCTCGAGACGCTCCAGGCGTCGAATCGGCGTTTTGTGTCAGATTGCGACATCCCGTCATCAGGGCCTAGGCAAGGACTGTCTTTGGCGTTATTTTGATTGCTCATTCAATCAAAATAACAGTAACCAATGAATGACATCCAAGGACGCCCTCACTCTCCGGTGCTCCCGATTCCGTTCGGGCAGCCCGGCATGTCGCACCGCCCAAGGGCACGAGACAGATATCAACAACACTTAGGGAGTCATCCCCATGGCGCATGACAATGCAGTTCCCGAGCGGCGAGACCGCCTCAATCCGGCCGTCTTCCACGGCTCGGTGGCGGGTATTCTCGTCTTCCTGGTAATTACCATGACCTTCACTGAACAGGCCGGTGCCTTCTTCGATGCCGCCCTGGCCTGGGTCAGCGAAACCTTCGGCTGGTACTACATGCTGGCGGTGGTGGCCTATCTGGTCTTCGTCGTCGCCATTGGCATGTCACGCTTCGGCAGCATTCGCCTCGGCCCCGACCATTCGCGCCCAGAGTTCTCCTTGCTGTCGTGGTCGGCGATGCTGTTCGCCGCCGGCATCGGCATCGACCTGCTGTTCTTCAGCGTCGCCGAGCCGATATCGCACTACCTGGTCCCGCCGGATCTCGAGCCGGAAAGCCAGGCGGCGATGCGTGCCGCGGTGGTCCAGACGTTCTTTCACTGGGGCCTGTCCGGCTGGGGGCTGTATGTGCTGATGGGCATGGCACTCGCCTACTTCAGCTATCGTCACCGCCTGCCGTTGTCGATCCGCAGCGCTCTCTATCCGCTGCTCGGCAAGCGCATCTACGGTCCCATCGGGCACACGGTGGACATCACCGCGGTGATCTCCACCGTGTTCGGCATCGCCACCAGCCTCGGCATCGGTGTCATGCAGCTCAACTACGGGCTGAGCTACATGTTCGACGTGCCGGAGAGCCTGTCGGTCCAGATCATCCTTATCGTACTGGTCATGGTAATCGCCACCATCTCGGTGGTCAGTGGCGTCGACAAGGGGATTCGTCGCCTGTCGGAATTCAACATGCTATTGGCCGTGGCCTTGCTGCTGTTCGTGCTGTTCCAGGGGCAAACCCTGAAACTGCTCGACATGGCGGTCAACAACATCGGCGACTACTTCGCGGGCTTCCTCGCCAAGAGCTTCGACACCTATGCCTATGCCGGCCAGGAAGCCAATGAGTGGAAGGGCTGGTGGACCATCTTCTTCTGGGGTTGGTGGATCGCCTGGACACCGTTCGTCGGCCTGTTCCTGGCGCGCATCTCGCGTGGACGCACCATCCGCCAATTCGTCGCCGGGGCCCTGGGCATCCCGCTGGCCTTCATGATGATCTGGATGTCGGTATTCGGTAACAGCGGCATCGAACTGGTCGCCAACCAGGGCGTCGCCCTTCTCGGCGAGCAGGCCCTGAACACACCGCAGACCACCATGTACACCCTGCTCGAGCACTACCCGTGGGTCGGTTTCACCGCCGCCGTGGTAACCATCCTGGGCATCGTGTTCTTCGTCACCTCGGCGGATTCCGGTGCCCTAGTACTGGCCAACTTCACCTCGATCCTCTCCGACGTCAACCACGACGCCCCGATCAGGCTGCGTATCTTCTGGTCGGCAATGATCGGTCTGGTCACCGTCGCCCTGCTGATGGCCGGCGGGCTTTCCGCCCTACAGAGTGCCGTGGTAGTCACTGCCCTGCCATTCTCGGTGGTGATCTTCGCCATCATGGCCGGCACCTATCGCGCCTTGCGCATGGAAGACGACAAGGCCAACGCCCGCCGTCGGATCACCGGCACCGCCCCGGGTGGTGACTGGCGCGAACGGCTCGACCGCGCACTGGACACTTCCAGCCGTGCCGGGGCCGCCGCCGTCATCGAGCACTCGATTCGTCCGGCCCTGACCCAGTTCGCCCAGGAACTCGAAGGCCGCGGCCAGACGGCCAATGTCGGCGAGGAGCAGGTCGATGGCGAGCCACTGCCGCGCCTGACGCTGCAAGTGGAGTTCGACAACGCCCAGACCTTCGTCTATCAGGTCCGTCCGCATCGCATGCGTGCACCAAGCTTCCTGCCGATGAACGACGATTACTACCTGCGCCTGGATGTCTATCTCACCGAGGGTGGTCTCGGCCAGGATCTCAACGGCTACACTCGTGGCCAGGTGATCAGTGACGTGCTCGCCGAGTACGAACGCCACCTCCACTTCCTGGCACTGAGTACCCAGAATGGCGCTGTGCATGCCATGCCTGGTTCCATTGGTGAAGCGGAGGCGCTTGGCACCACCTCCTGAGCCAAAACGTCACTACCCACAACGACAACGGCGGCCTTCACGGCCGCCGTTGTCGCTCATGCTTCCCTCCAGTGGTTTGGATCGTCGGCGGATCTATGGCTTGATCGCCAGCAGGGAAACGCTCTTGACGCCGTAGGTGCGGCTGGCGCCCTGGGCCGACTCGGTCAGGAAGCGGTATTCCGGGTGCTCGCGTACGGTCTGGATGCGCAGCCCCGCCTTTTCGATCGCCGCGCGATAATCGTTCTGCTGGATGGCCCCACCAATGCACGCCGCCCACAGGGTGGCATTGCACTTGACCTGCTCGGGCAAGGGAGCCTCGGTGACGATATCGGCGATCGCCAGTCGTCCTCCGGGACGCAGCAACCGGGCCGCCTCGGCGAAGACTCGCGGCTTGTCCGGCGAAAGATTGATCACGCCGTTGCTGATCACGATGTCGACGCTGGCGTCCGCGAAGGGCGGTGCCTCGATGTAACCCTCGTGGAAAGTGACCGTCGCAAACCCGTTCTGTTGCGCCAGTTGCTGGGCCTTGAGACGCTGCGCCTCGGTCATGTCCAGCCCCAGCACGCGCCCTTCGGGGCCCGCCTTGAGCGCAGCGAGGAAGGCATCCATTCCCGAGCCGCTGCCCAGGTCGAGCACCTCCTCACCAGGGGCGATGTCCGCCAGGTCGAAGAAATGCCCCACCCCGGCGAAGGAGTCGATCGCTGCGGCGGGAATCCGGTCCAGGTCCTCGGGCGCATAACCCAGCCGCTCGGCCAGGGCGCGCCCCATCTCGAAATGAAATTCACCTTGCGGCGTTTCCGCGACCTGGCGGTACATTTCCTTGACCTGGTGCTCGAGGTCCGAGCGGTCCAGCGCCGACGCTGTGGTATGTGTAGCGATTGTCATGGGTCATGCCCTCCTCTGCTCGGCTACGGTTGTCGCGGCACCCGAAGTGCCACGTGCCGCCAGGACGCATGAGGAGCCAGCGGTGTTCCCGGCAGTCGACGCAGCCCCTTGCCATAACGTCGGGAACCCTTCGCGACCCTGAAGCGTCCTTGCCACCGAGGGCGGGCAGCCCGAGATTGCTCGTAGCGTTGGCCTGCCCCATGCTCATACAGGTGGTCCATGTCCCTTGCCAATCATGTCACCAGCGACGCGGCCGTCGGGGAGCATCTCCCCCGACAGCCGAATTCGAGGACACTGATGTCATCGAGCGATCCCCCCAGCCATCGAGAACGGCGGCGATGGTTCGAGCACGAAGTGGAGCGCCTGATGGACAGGCTCTACGGCACGGCCCTGCGCCTGACCCGGAACCCGGACGATGCGGAAGATATCGTCGCCGACGCAGTGGGCAAGGCCTGGACCAAGCTGGATGAACTACGCGACCGACGCTGCTTCGAAGGCTGGCTGTTTCATATCCTCAACAACACCTTCATCAGTGAATGGCGTCGTCGGCAGAGTCGTCCACACGCCTCGCCGGAGCTCGAGCCCGCATCACCGGATGACCTCGACGAGGCCAACTTCTCGCTGTTCCAGCAATTGCACCAACCGTTTCTGCTGTGGTGGGGCAGTGCCGAGGACCAGTTCCTCAACGCCTTGCTGCAAGACGACCTGCAGCGGGCCTTGGATGCCCTTCCCGACCCCTTCCGGGTAATCGTTGTACTGGTGGAGGTGCAGGGCTATACGTACGACGAAGCGTCCAGGCTGCTCGAGATTCCACTCGGCACCGTGCGATCCCGCTTGAGCCGGGGGCGGGCCTTGCTGCAGAAGGCACTTTGGGAGCAGGCCAGGGACGCCGGGCTCACGATCGACCACCAGGGAATGGAGGGAGAGCGGCCATGAGTACACGAGACCTCAGTTGTGAAGAAGTCATGGAACAGCTCTTCACCTACCTCGACCGGGAAGTCGACAGCCAGCAACGCGCCGATATCGAGCGTCACCTGGCCAGGTGCCGCGACTGTTTCACCCGCGCCGAATTCGAGAAAAGACTGCGTGCCCAGGTGGAAGCGGCCGCCACGGTGAGAGCCCCTCGCCGGCTGCATCGTCGCATCAAGGACCTGCTCGACCAGTTCGATGGCGATGAAACGGATTCCACCACCTGACCGGGGAGGAACATTCGCATGGTTGCCATACTCGGCTACTCTCGGCAGCAGATCGTTGCGGCGGTCCAGGGCATGTACACCGCCGTGGCCGACTCACCCGACTCACCCTTTCACTTTCCCGTTGGCAGCTCGGCGTGCCGGCTGCTGGGCTATCCACCCGAACAGGTCGCCGAACTCCCCCAATCGCTCGTGGAATCGTTTGCCGGCGTCGGCTACCCCTTCCGCGCCAAGGCCGTACAGCCTGGCGACCGGGTGCTGGACATCGGCGCCGGGGCCGGTAACGACAGCCTGATCGCCAGCCGCCTGGCGGGCCCCAGGGGGCATGTCATCGCCTTGGACCTGACGGCCGCCATGACCCGCAAGCTGAAACACACCGTGACCGAGGCGGGAGTGCCTAACATCAGCGTGCTCCAGGCCTCGGCGGAGCGCCTGCCGCTGGCCGATGCCAGCATCGACAGCATCACCAGCAATGGCGCCCTCAACCTGGTACCGGACAAGCGCCGCGCGGTGGCCGAGATGTTTCGCGTGCTGCGCCCCCAAGGTCGCCTGCAGCTTGCCGACGTGGTCATTCGCCGCCCGGTATCGGTGGACTGCCATGACGACCCGCGCCTGTGGGTCGAGTGCGTGGTGGGGGCCACGGTGGAGGAGGACTTGCTGGCCCTGTTCCACGATGCCGGATTCGAGGACATCCATGTACTCAATACACTCGACTACTTCGCACATAGCCCGAGTGACCAGACGCGGGAAATTGCCGCCAGTTTCGGTGCCCATTCCATCGAACTCGGCATGCAGCGTGGCCAGGAAGCCCCCTCGCCGATGCAGCAATGGTTGCGACGCCTCGACCCGCGGCGCTGGCTGGCAGCTCTCCATCGCCGTGGCCTGGCGGGCATGGCCACCCTGCTGATGGCCTTGCTGACTTGCTATGGCACCCTGGCCGTGGTGGCGATGCTGCCACTCTTGGGTCTCGGTTTGAGAGTGAACGAAGGGGCCTGGGCCACTGCCATCGCACTTTTCGTGCTGCTCACACTGGCCGCGATAGCCGCCGGCATCCGCCGCCACCAAAGCCTTGGCCCGACTCTGGCGGGCACCATCGCCACGGGAATCCTGCTATACACCCTGTTCGTCGACTACCACGCCCTGGTCGAACTGGCCGGCTTCCTGTTGCTGGCCGCCGCCACCGGTTGGGACCTGTATCGACGGCGACACCAGGAGGCGCGGGTGTTGGGTCTCAAGCCCAGCGCCTCTTCCCCGAACTTGGCAGAACATTGAGGAGCACGGCATCGATCCTACCGGAGCATGAGCCTCAATCCTTCTTGTGGTGGCCATGCCCACGGTGCATCAATAGATGCATGCCGACGCACAACGCCAATGGCACCAACAGCCACCAACCGCTGGTGAGCGAAACATGACTGCGCCACATCAGCAGCGCGGCAACCCCTCCCATGAGTACCAGGCAGACAATCCCCATGGTCGAATGCCAGAAGCCGCCGTGCGAGCGCTTTGGTGACTGGTTCTCGCTCGAATGAGGCTGGCTCATGAGATGATGCCTCCATTGGGTTGTAGCCGGGCATAACGCCGCTTGAGCAGCAACGAATTGCCGATCACCGACAGCGAGCTGGCGGTCATGGCGATGACACCGATCATCGGATGCAGCAGGCCGACGGCGGCCATGGGAATCGCTGCCACGTTGTAGGCGCTGGCCCAGAGCAGGTTCTGCACGATCTTGCTGAAGGTGGCACGAGACAAGTGCATGGCTTCCACCACGCCGGTCAGTTCGCCACGCACCAGGGTCACGTCCGCCGCCTCGATGGCAACATCGGCGCCGGCCCCGATGGCGATGCCGACGTTGGCCTGCTTGAGTGCCGCGGCGTCGTTGATGCCGTCACCGACCATGGCCACATGCGGACCGTACTTTTCCTGCAAGGCACGAATGGCATCGACCTTGCCCTCCGGCAGCACGCCCGCCTGGACCTCGTCGATGCCTACCTCATCGGCCACCGCGCGCGCGGCGCGCTCGTTGTCGCCGGTGATCATCACCACGTGCAAGCCGAGTTCGTGCATGCCACGAATGGCTTGCACCGACTCTTCCTTGATGGTGTCGGCGACGGCCACGATGCCCCGTGCCCGGCCACCGGACGCCACGATCACGGCGGTACGCCCACGGGATTCCAGGCGTTGCAGGTCGTCCTCCAGCGCTTCCAGGCCGGTGACGCCCTCCTCTTCAAGCAGGCGTCGGTTACCGATCAGGACTGGCTCGCCATCGACCTTGCCGGAGACGCCGCGCGCCCCGGTGGAGCGGAACTCGGTCACCTCGCCGGGCGGGACGCCGCGTTCCCGGGCGCCGTCGACGATGGCCCGGGCGATGGGGTGCTCGGAGGCGTTCTCCACGCTCGCCGCCAGGGTCAGCAGGCGTTTCTCGTCGACACCGGCGGCGGGGATGGCATCGGTCAGCTTCGGCTCGCCGCGGGTGATGGTGCCGGTCTTGTCGAGCACCATGACCTTGACGTCCTTGAAGGTCTGGATCGCCTCGCCTGAACGAATCAGGATGCCGCGCTCGGCACCGATCCCCGAGCCGACCATCAGCGCCGTTGGTGTGGCCAGGCCCAAGGCACAGGGACAGGCGATGACCAGCACGGCGATCGCGGCGAGTATCGCCAACACCGGCGTCGCGGCCTCGGGATTGACCCACGGCAGGAAGGTCTCGCCCCAGTCGAGGATCGGGCGCAGGGCGTCTGGCGCCATCAGCCAAGCCGCCAGGCTGGCGATGGATATCAGGATCACCGCCGGCACGAAGCGCCCAGTCATGCGATCGGCGAACTCCTGGATCGGTACCCGGGAGCCCTGGGCCTGGTCGATCAAGCGCACCACCTGAGCGAGGAAAGTATCTCCGCCGACCCGGGTGGCCTTCACCCGCAACCGCCCCTCCTTGTTGATGGTCGCGCCAATCACACTATCGCCCGGGCACTTGTATACCGGCACCGATTCACCGGTGGCAATCGATTCATCGAGATGGCTCTCCCCTTCGACCACTTCACCGTCGGTGGGAATCTTGTCGCCGGGACGCACGATCATGATGTCGCCGGGCGCGAGCGCCTTCACCGGCACTTCCACTTCCTCGCCGTCGCGCTCCACCCGCGCCGTCTTGGCGCCCAAGGTCAACAGGCGCCGAATGGCCTGGGAGGCCCGCCCCTTGGCCTTGGCCTCCAGAAAACGTCCCAGCAGATGGAAAGTCATGATGGTGGCGGCCATCTCGACGAACGAGGTCATCGGATAGACGAAACCGAATAGACCGATCAGGTAGGGCGGCAGACTCCCCAGGGAAATCAACACATCCATGTTGAAGGTGCCATTGGTCAGCGAGCGCCAGGAAGCCTTATGGGTCGCCGCGCCGCCATAGAGGAACACCACCGGGAACGCCAGCACCAGCACGATCGGCAAATAACCGGGAATCGGTTGCCAAAACATGTGCGGCATCATCAGCAACATGATCAAGGAGGTGGGTACACCGGCGATCCACAGCCGCTTGCGTGCCATGGCGAGATAAGTCTCCTCAATCGCCACATCCGAGCCGGCATCCGCCGCTTCTTCCGCACCATGCACCGCTGCCACATCATAACCGGCACCTTCCACCGCCCGACGTAAGGCGTCGACATCGGGGCCACCCGGCTGGACGCTTACCGAGACCCGATGATTGGCGATATTGGTATGGATATCAGCGATGCCGGGAAGGCGCTTGAGCGTCTGCCGCACGATACCGGCGCAGTGATCGCTGCCCATGCCGGGTACTGTCAGTTCGAACTCTCTGGGATCAGCCGCGGTTGCCATCTGGTGACACTCCTCATCGACAGGGAAGTGGCGACAGGCATTGCCGGCCGCCCCAACAAGAATGACGCTCAACGTCAGTGATGCTCGGAGTGACTGTCACCGGCCTCCCCCGCCGGTGGAACCGGAGCTTCCAGCAACCGCTCGCGCTGTTCCTCGGTCAGCAGGTCGACCATGGCGTTGTGATGCCGCATCTTCTCGGCCAACATCTCGCCGTGCAAGTCCGCCATACGGCCGTGTAGAGCCTGGACCTCGTCCGGGTTGGGTCGTGACTCGCCCATCCGGGCCATCAAGTCATCGCGCAGGTTCATCAACTGGCCCATGCGCTCGAACTGGGCGGGTCGATGCTCGTGCATCAGCCGACGCATCTCCTGTTGCTGCTCAGGTGTCAGCTCGTCATGCATGGCACTGCCCATGCCGGAACTCCCCATCATCGGACATGGCATCATGCCACCCATCATTCCCGAGCCCAGGCCCGGCTGGCTGCCCATCATGCTACCCATCATTCCCGGGCCCATGCCCTGTTGGCCGCCCATCATGCCCGGCCCCATCATCATCCCTGGACCCATGCCCGGCTGGCCGCCCATCATGCCCGGCTGGCCGCCCATCATGCCCGGCCCCATCATCATCCCTGGACCCATGCCCTGTTGACCGCCCATCATGCCCGGTCCCATCATCATCCTTGGGCCCATCCCCTGCTGGCCGCCCATCATGCCGGGGCCCACTGTGCCTCCGGTCATGCCTTGGGCAACGGCAAGCTCCGTAGTGCCTACACCCAATGCCACTATCAGCCCCAGTGCGATCTTGTGTCGACGAATGCTCATGATGACTCTCCTGGTGAGCGAAGAACCTGTCATGACGATAGTCCACGGACATGATCCGTCGATTGACCCGCATCAAGATACGATGCTGTGGCGACCTCGGTGTTGCACCGGGGTTGCGTGGCCAAGCGCCATGCCTGTTGAATAAGCGGTCGCGAAGGATACTGTGGGCTAGCCACCACCCGGAGTATTCTTGTTCTCGCCATCCCCAACACGGACAAGTCCATGAAACCGTCCATGCTGCTACGTAGCTTTGCAATTCTCCTGCTAGCACCCGCACTCGCCGCCTGCCAATCGGAAGCGGAAGGTGTTGGTCTCAAGGAGTTGGGGGAAAAGACACACTTTCACGGCATCGGCTTCGACCCCAACAATCCCGAGCGGCTCTACCTGGCCACCCACCATGGCTTGCATATCATCGGCGACGATGGATTGGCCCGGCAGATATCGCAAGAAACCCACGATTTCATGGGGTTCGCCCCCCACCCCGGGGATCCCGAGCTGTTCTTCGCCAGCGGCCATCCGCAACGCGGCGGAAATCTCGGATTCATCGTTTCCAGCGATGGCGGCAAGACCTGGGAGCAGCGCGCTCCCGGCGCCGGTGGTCCGGTGGACTTCCACCAACTGACCGTCAGCAAGGCCGATCCCCAGGTGCTCTATGGCGCCTATCACGGTCGTTTGCAGGTCAGCCGCGATGGTGGCCATGACTGGGAAATCCAGGGTCCAGCCCCTGAAGGACTGATTGGCCTGACGGCTTCCTCACGCAACTCGGATCATCTCTACGCCGCCACTCAGACGGGACTGCTGATGAGCCCCGACGGCGGCAAGCGCTGGCGCCAGGCACACCCCGAACGTCGCCCCACCAGCGTGGTTACCGCCACTGCCGGAGGCGATCTCTATGCCTTCATGCCGGGGCTAGGCCTGCTGCGCACCACGGAGGAAACGCACGACTGGCAGGTGCTCAGCGACGACTGGGGGGAAGACTATCTGCTGCACCTCGCCATCGACCCCAACAATGGTGAACGGCTAGTCGGGGTGGACCAACGCAGCAGGGTTCTCATGAGCGAGAACGGCGGTAGGGATTGGAAGGCGCTGTAAGCTTTTTCCCCCGTTAAGCAATACTTAAGCCTCACCACCGACACTGGCATGCCTGACCCAAGAGGAGTACCGGGCATGTCATCACTCGATTCATCCATAAACATAAAGACGCACAAGCGAACGGGTCTTAAGCACCTGTCCAAGGCCATCAAACATTCTTGCGCCGGGCTATCGGCCGCCTGGCGTTACGAAGCGGCCTTTCGTCAGGAACTCGTTGCGCTGTCATGCCTGTTCCCCATCACCATGGTACTCGACCTGGAAGGGGTTGAACGTGCCTTGCTGTGGGTCTCCATGCTGCTGGTGATCGTGGTTGAGTTACTCAACTCCGCTATCGAAGCAACGGTCGACCGCATCGGCATGGAACATCACCCGATAAGCGGGCTTGCCAAGGACTTGGGCTCGGCGGCGGTAATGGTCAGCCTACTGCTGGCGGGCGGGAGCTGGGCATGCGTCTTGCTGAGCTGACACCACGCGACCTCTCGGCAGTGCTCTGGATCCTGTTCGGATTCCTGGCGGTGATGCTGGCAGGACGCTGGCTCAAAGTGGATTTCCACCTGGCCGACACGCTCTATCGCTTGCAGGGCGATAGCTGGGCCCTGCGTGATGCTTTCCTTACCGAAGACATTCTGCATCGTGGCGGCCGGCTCATGAGTCAACTCATGGGTGGCGGCGTCATCATGGCCCTGATCGGCAGTTTTCTGCTGTCCCCGTTGCGCACTTGGCGCCGGCCGTTGACCTACCTGTTCCTGGCGGTGACGGCATCGACACTGACCGTATCGGTCATCAAGCACCTGGTGAGTATGGAGTGTCCTTGGGATCTCGTCCGCTACGGCGGTGACACTCCCTACATCGGCTTGTTCGATCCCCGCCCGACCACGATACCGGGCACAGCCTGCTTTCCCGCCGGCCATGCCAGCGCCGGGTATGCCTGGCTGGCACTGTATTTCTTCCTTGGCGCCACCGTACCCCGCTGGCGTTGGGCCGGACTCTGGCTGGGCATCGTCATGGGCCTGGTATTCGGTATCACTCAGCAACTGCGCGGCGCACATTTCCTGTCCCACGACCTCTGGACCCTAATGCTGTGCCTGTCGATCAGCTTCGTCCTGGCAAGACTGATGTTTCCGGCTTCCCCATCGATCCCCGCATCCACTGACGCGCAGCGTGTCTCTCTCTAAGGTTCTCCACATGTCTAATCGCTTCTTTGCCTCCGACCACTGGCTGGCACGACATTGCCGTCTCTCCTTTACCCTGTCGCCGGAAGCCCTGACCTTGCTGGTCTGCCTGGCCTTCACCCTGTTCTACAACCTGGCGTTCTGGCATGGCGTAGTTGGCGACCGATCACTTCTGACGCCGGCCATCTGGGGTCAATTGGCTGGCTATGCCCTAGTGCTGACCAGCCTGCAGTTCCTCGTCTTCGTACTGTTCGTCAATCGTTTGAGCGTCAAGGTGGTGCTGACGGTACTGGTGTGGATCGCCGCTTCGGTGAGCTTTTTCACCTATTACTACGGGACCTATTTCAATACCGACATGATCGTTAACATCCTGCAGACGGATAGGCAGGAAGCCACTGAGTTATTGACCCCACGATTAATGGCCCACATGTTGGCTTTTGGCATCCTGCCCACTTTCCTGCTGTGGCGTGTGCGCTTGGCCGAGAATGGTTGGAAAAGGGCAATCGGTCGCCGACTCGCCTATGTGGCCGGAGGCATTGTCGTACTGGCCATATCGCTGATGCTGTCCTACCAAAGCCTGTCGTCGTTGATGCGCAACAATAACGAACTGCGCTACCTGGTAACGCCTGGCAATTACCTGGTATCGATGGGACAGGTCCTGGCAGCCAGCGACCCGCTTCCCAGCGAGCGTCTGGCCATTGGGGAAGATGCGACACCAACCCCGCACCAGGGCAACAAACCGCTGTTGCTGGTCATGGTGGTAGGAGAAAGCGCTCGTGCCGCCAACTGGGGACTCGACGGCTACGAACGTCAGACCACGCCACGCCTGGCCGCTCGGAGTGGTGTCATCAACTTCTCCGATGTCAGCAGCTGCGGCACCAGCACTGCGGTGTCGGTGCCCTGCATGTTCTCACCGGTAGGCAAGAGTGACTATGACAAGCGCTATATCCAGAGTCACGAATCGCTGCTGGATGTCCTGAAGCATGCCGGCTTCCAGGTCGTGTGGGTGGACAACCAGTCCGGTTGCAAGGGGGTATGCGATGAGGTGGTGAATCTGTCGCCCTCGCCCAAGGACTACCCCGGGCTATGTCCGGAGGGACACTGTCTGGACGGCGCACTGCTCGAGGAAGTGAAAAAGCAGGCCGACAACCTCACGGGAAATACCGTGATCGTCCTGCATCAGCTAGGCAATCATGGGCCCAGCTACTACCGACGCTATCCGGCCACCTTCCGGGCCTTTACCCCAACCTGCGACAGCGCCGACTTGAACCAATGTTCCCGGCAGTCGATCGTGAACAGCTACGACGATGCCATTCTGTATACCGATGCCTTGCTGGACGGCATCATCGCCTATCTCGACAGCCAGCAGCATCATGATCCGGCACTGATCTATGTCTCTGACCACGGCGAATCACTCGGTGAACATGGCCTCTATCTGCATGGGATACCCTATTCCATCGCCCCCTCGGAGCAGACCCAAGTGCCGATGATCTGGTGGTCCTCCCCAGCCTTTGACCAGTCTGTCGGCCTGGATCACAGGTGTCTGGAGGCCCGCACCGACCTGTCACTTAGCCACGACAATCTCTTTCACAGCGTTCTGGGCGTGCTCGGCGTGACGAGCAAAGTGGTTCAGGTCGAGCGAGATATCACCCATGACTGTCGTCATGCGAGTCAGCCCAGTTGAATGGGATTGCCGAGAAATCGGTGGCGCCAATGGCACGAGCGCAACGGCGGGTTAGCCGACAAATTCAAGCCGCATCGCCAGGGACAGTCCCCCTTCCACGCCCAGGCTCGCCACCAGCAGCAGTCCTACGCTCGACAGCATGGCCAGCCATGACCAGGAACCGAGCACATGCACCTCGCCCGCTTGCGGCTTGAACATCATGACCGCCACCACCCGCAGATAATAGAACAGTGAGACGAGGGTATTGACGGCGGCAATGACGGCCAGCCAGCCGTATCCCGTCGCGATGGCGACTTCGAAGAGCAGGAACTTGCCGAAGAAGCCGACCAGCGGTGGGATCCCCACCAATGACAGCATCGCCACGACCAGCACCGCCGTGGCCAGTGGCTGCGAGTGTGCCAGGCCATGATAGTCATCCAGTGTGGTGCGCCCGCGAAGATGGGTCACCACGGTGAAGGCGGCGAGATTGGCCAGCGCGTAGGCAGCCAGGAATGCCAGCAGGGCCGCCAGCGCCCGTTCGTTGGCATCGATTACCACCACCGCCATCAGGGCATATCCCGACTGCGAGACTGACGACCAGCCCAACAGACGCCGCACATCGGTTTGCCTGAGTGCGGCCAGATTGCCGAGGGTCATGGTGACCACGGTGATGAAGGCGACGATGGCTGGCCACAGCTGGCTTGTCGGCAGAAGCGTGACAAAACGCGCCAGTGCCACCGCGGCCCCGATCTTGGGGGCGACGGTCAACAGCGCGGCGACCGGTGCCGGGGCGCCCTGGGCGACATCCGGCATCCAGGCGTGGCCGGGAAACGCCGCCAGCTTGAAGCTCAGGCCGAGCACGATGCCGGCGGTGGCAATGCTGAGCGCCAGCGGACTAACGCCCGTGCCCAGCACTTCTGCGGTGCGTTTATAATCGGTGTCCCCGACCAGACCGAACAGCACCACCACGCCGATGGCCAGCAGCGTGTTGGTCAGCGCCCCGATCAGGAAATACTTCATGCCCGCTTCCAGCGCCGGCGCCCAGCCACGGTGATAAGCGACCAGCGGATAGCTGGCCACCGAGGAGAGCAACACCCCCAGGATCAGTTCCATGCTGTCGCTGGCCGAGGCCATCATGATCGCCCCAAGCAGCGCGAACAGGCACAGGGCGTAATACTCGCCGTGCCGCCGGTCGCTGCGCATCCAGTCCGGTGACAGCAACACGGCGACCGCCCCACTCAACAACACCAGCAGCTTGGCGGCGATGGCCGGGCCATCCAGGGCCCACACACCGGAAAAGGTCAGTGTCGGCGGCCATGGCCATTGCAGGATGCTGAAGAGAACCGCCAACGCCACAGCGGCCAGCGCCAGCCCAACAGCCCAGACCTGCCGCTGCTGACGCGTGAAGGCGGCAAACAGCACGATGATCACCGCCCCACTCAGCAACGTGATCTCCGGCAGCAGGTCACCGACGGGCATCAGCGGCCTCCCACCAGCACCGAGGAGGACGCTTCGATCAACGTAAGCAGAAAGCGCGGCGCGACGCCGATGACCACGATCCCCAGCGCCAACACCGTGAGCACACCCCACTCGGCCCGCCCCAGATCGGGAAATTCCGCGAGACGCGATGGCAGGTGGCCGAAGAACAGTTGCCGCAGCAGATCCAGAAACAGGGCGGCAGTGATCAAGATGCCGAGGATGCCGATCACCGCCAGCCACGGGTAGACGGCGAAGATGCCGGTGAATATCTGGAATTCCGCGACGAAGCCGGCCAGTCCCGGCATGCCCAGACTGGCGAATGCCGCCAGGACCGTGAAGCCGGTCAATAGCGGCGCCCGACCCGCCAGCCCACCGTAGCGATCCAGCGCATATTCCTCGGTGCGTTGCCACAATGAGCCGGAGATCAGGAACAACGCTCCGGTGATCAGGCCATGCACGACCATCTCCACCGTTGCCCCGGTCAAGGCCAGTTGTCGGGCCGCGGTATCGTCGGCCACGAGCGCCGCGGCGGCGGCGATCCCCAGCACCGTGTAGCCCATGTGGTTGATCGATGTGTAGGCGATACGCCGCTTGAGATTGCGCTGCCCCAGCGCCACCAACGCCCCGTAGAGAATGGCCAGCAGGGCGACGATGGCAATTGCCAGGGCGTAGCGAGCAAAACTCTCCCGCATCATCGAAAACGGCAGGCGGATCATGCCGTAGGTGCCCATCTTGAGCAGCACCCCGGCGAGGATCGCCGAGGCCGGTCCCGGCGCATCGACGTGGGCTTGCGGCAGCCAGGTATGAACCGGGACCAACGGCGTCTTGATCGCAAAGCCCAGCATCAGTGCCAGGAACACCAGCCCGCCGTAGAGCCCGGAGCCGGCCAGCGGCTGTCGCTCGATCAAGACGCGCATGTCGAAGGTGTGCGGGTCGAGCGACAGATAGAGCCCGATGATGGCCAACAGCAGCAACAGTGACCCGCCAAAGGTGTAAAGGAAGAACTTGAGTGCCGAGGTCTGCGGCTCGCCATGTCCCCAGCGACCGATCAGGAAGTACATCGCGACCAGGTTCAGGTCGAAAAAGACATAGAACAGCAGCAGGTCGAGCGCCAGGAAGACCCCCAGCGACACCGACTGCAAGAACAGCAGCCAGGCATAATATTGGCGCGGCTGACCCAGGGTATCCACCGGATAGACGATGGCGGCGACGAACAGCAACGCGCTCATCGTCGCGATTGCGAGCGCGATGCCATCCACCCCGACCCGATAGGCCACCCCCAGCGACGGTACCCAGTGCACCTCGTCGACATGCTGGAACAATGGCCCACCCGGATCGAAAGCGAACCATGCCACCACCAGCATCAACAACGACAGCGAAGCGACGCCTGCGGCAAACTGGCGTGTGCGCGAGGCCTGCCAGCGCGGTGAAGCGGCAAGCACGAGGGCCCCCAGCATGGGCAAGCCCAAGGCAAGAGTCAGAATCACAACAACGCTCCTATCATCAGGATGGCAAGAACGATGGCGAAGCCGGCCGCAATGCCGGTGTAATAGTGATGGGTCTGGCCGCTCTGGGCCTGGCGCGCCCACTGCCCGCCCCGCTCGGTCAGTCGAGCTAGCGTCCCCGGCAGACCCTCGGAGATCGATTCGCCACGAGTCGCATGAAGATGGGCCAGCCACTGGCCGAATCGCGCCGTCCCCTGCAGGCCGGCATCGACGACGTCATTGTCGCCGCGCGCCATCCGGCCGCTGGCGCTGCTGACGCCCCTGACGACAGCACCGGCAAAGGCATCCAGTACCCGGTCATCGAAACGAGCCAGGTACACACTGAGCTCGGCGACGGCCGTGGTGACGTACCGTATCGCCGTGGGCAGACCCCACCAGGAGGCAACCCAGGCGAACCGGCCGCTTGCCAGAGGTGCCGGGCCTCGCGTCACCCGGATGCCCCCGGCGATGCCCAGGAGCACCAGCGCCAGCGAACCGAACAGTTCCCAGGACGCACTTGCCGGCAGCGGCGCGACCACGGCGAGCCATTGGTGCACGGCGGGCCACCACAACAGCGAAAACAGCAAGGTAGCGGCGCTCAGCGAATACAGCGCCCAGGTTTCAGGCGTCGAGGGGGCGGACGACTCGAGTCCTCTCCCCTGCTCGCCCCGGCGCGAGCGCCCATAGGCCAACAGCTGGAAACGAGTAGCATATAGTGCACTCAAGGCACCGGCCAGCATGACGGGAATCGTCAGCCACAGCGCTTGGTGCCCGGCGGCGGCAACGATCTGTTCCTTGCTCCAGGCGGCGCCCAGCGGCACCATGCCGGCCAGTGCCAGACTCGCCACACCGGTGGCCAACGCCACCGCCGGCATGCGGCGACCCAGGCGCATGTCGTGCAGTGAATAGCTGCCGATCTGACGCTCGGCCAGCCCCACCGACAGGAACAACCCCGCCTTCATGAAGGCATGCGTAACGAAGTGCACCAGCGCCACCCCGGGAAAGCCCGCCCCAACCGCCACCCACATCAGCCCGTACTGGGCCGAGGTCGAGGCCGCCAGTAGCTTCTTGGCCTGTCCCTGCACGACACCGACGACACCGCCGGCCAGCGCAGTGACCAGCCCGACAGTGATGGCCACGGGCATGAACCACGCGACACTCGAGAGTAGGGGCTCCAGCCGAGCGAGCAGATAGACCCCCGCGGCGACCATGGTCGCGGCATGCAGCAACGCCGAGGCGGGGACCGGCCCCGCCATCGCCGCGAACAGCCACATCGAGAACGGTACCTGTGCCGACTTGGCCGCCGATGCCAGCACGATGCCGGCCACGGCGACATGCAATAGAGAACCATCGAGCGAGGCCAGGTCCGCATAGCCGAATCCGCCGGTGCCGGCGAAGAGCGCCGCCGCCGCGAGATACAGCCCCAGGTCGCCGAAACGCGTGATCAGAAAGGCTCGCGCTGCCTCTTGTGGAATCTCGGCCTCGCCCCAGCGATGCGAGATCAATGCCCAGGAACAGGCGCCGACCAACTCCCAGGCGACAAGCAACGTCAACAGGTCATTGGCCAGCACCAGCAACTGCATGGCGCCGACGAAGGCCACCAGCAACGCGAGCAGCCGAGCCCGGGACTCGCGCTCGTGATAGCCGGCGTAGACGACGATGGGCAAGGCGACCAGCGGCACCGAGAGCATGAAGGCCTTGCCGGCCGTGGACAGTCCCAGCGTCAGCTCGAGCGCCGCGCTCCAGCGATAGCTCCCGTTCCACTCTCCCGCTACCGCCAGCCCGACCAGAGCCAGGGTCGTCAACAGCACCAGCACCGCACCCAGCGTCAGTCCGCCACGTCCGATCCGGCGACCACTCAGATACAGCAGCGGCGCGAGCAGCAACGGCAACAGCGGCACCGACCACAGCATCAGTGCTTCAGCCCGCTCAACGCTTCAGTCATGTCGGCCTGCTTGCCGCGGTAGACCGCCGCCACCAGGGCGAAGCCCATGGCCATCTCGATGGCCATGACCGCCATGACGATGATCGTCAGCAATTGGCCTTGCGGCGCCCCGGCTCCACTCAGTGCCCAAAACGCCACGGCGGCGAGCATGACGCCGTTGAGCATCAGCTCGAGCCCCATCATCAGCATCACGAACGATTGCTGGGAAAGTGCCCCATAAAGGCCGATGCCAATCAGTGCGGCGACCAACAGTAGCAAGGTCATCAATGTCATAGCGCCTCCCTGCTTGTCAGTGGTAGTGATGGTGCTCGTGAGCGTCGCCCTCGTCCTCTTCCTGTGGTTGACCCGCGGGGTCGCCGCCGGGTGTCAGTCCCGGCGGCACCGAGCCATGCTCGGCAGCGCCGTACCGTCCGCGATGCCCCGACAACACCACGACGCCGATCATCGTCGCTAGCAACACGACGGCTGCCGATTCGAAGATCAGCATCGAATCGCCGAGCATCTCATGGCCCAACGATGCCACTGGGTCGAGGGCAGTCGGCAGCGGACGGTCAGGGAAGCCGGCGAGCAACGCCATCGTCCCTAGCACCACGAACGCGGCGATACCCGTCCCGATGGCGATGCGGTGTTGATGCACCATCATCATCGGGTTCAGTCCCGCCGGATTCATCATGAACATGACCATGAACAGCGCCATGACCATCATTTCGACGGCCATCATGAAGAACATCGCCACGCCCAGGTACTCCGCCGCCAGCAGGATCATGATCGCGCCCACGGCAATGAACGACAGCAACAGGAAGAACGATGCCCGAACCATCGAGTCGGTACGGAACACTCGCCAGCCCGAGACCACCGCCAGGCCTGCCAGCAGCAAGAACGCGATATCGATGCCGATGCCAGGGTTCATGTCACCCGTCATAGCAGCGCCTCCACCCCGGCCCATACCAGGTCGATGAACGACAAGGGCAGCAGTACGACCCACATCAAGGTGACGCAGCGCTCCGGCGACACGCGCGGCAGCACCCGGCCGAGCAGCAACAGCACGCCCACTACGGCAAGCATCTTCAAGACCAGCCAGAGCGGACCGGGCAACCCGGGGCCCTGCCAGCCGCCGAGAAAGGCACTTGCCGCCACACCGCTGAAGGCCACCAGCATCGCCGCCCGGGCGGCATCCCAGACCAGCCGCGGTGCGCCGGAGACTTCGGATGCCGTGCCCCCGGCCAGATCCGTCGAGTCGGCCAGATTGAGCGGCCCCCAAAAGGTCACGCCCAGCCCGACGACCAGGAATAGCGGCAAGCCCAGCGGCTGGCGAATGACATTCCACTGTTCCGCTTGGGAGGCCACCACCTGGGTCAATTGCAGCGACTCGGCCGGCAATGCCACGCCGATCAGCACGAACATGCTGATCAGGAGATAGGAAAGTCCCAACGCCACATAGCGGTAGGCGCCGATGAGGGCGAACAGCGCATTGGCCGACCAGCCATGCAGGAAGATCACCACCGTGGCCAGCGCCTCCACGCTGCCCCATAGCACCACACTGGTCGCCAGATCGGTAGCGACCAGCGAATCCGACCATGGCACCAGCGCCAAGCCGATCGCGGCCAGGGCCAGATAGAGCGCCGGCGCCAACCGCCAGGCCCGCCAGTCCGGCGCCTCGGTGGCATTGGCATGCTGAGTGAGCAGCCAGGCGCCACGCGCCAGCGGTGCCAGCCAGACGCTGCCACTCTGGGGTATGCCGAGCGCTCCGGCGATCACGCGATCGAGTACCGCGACCGCATAGGCACCCACACCCAAAGCGGTCAACACCACGATCACCGGCAGCATCAGCTCGCTTGCGATCATGTTCGACGTCCCTTTCGCTCGGTGAGCGGCCATTCGGAGACGGGGGCCACGTCCAGGCTGGCGAGACAGGCCAGTGCCTCGTCCCACTCGAGCCCCGGCATCAGGTCATCGAGGAACCAACGGCCCTTCTCGGGCTGCTGGTTCCCGGGCCACGGGCCATGTGGCGTCTCGACCCGCCCTGCCTCACTCGTAGGCACATCGTCTCGTGCGGCCCGGCATGCCAGTTGCAGCGACTGCTCGATTTCCGCCAGGAGCTGCTCCCAGCGCGACCGCGTATCGCCACCCTGCCGACACAACGGCGTGAACCCCAGCAGGCGGTAGTTGGCGTCACGGCTGCGCAGGTCGTCCTCAACCCCGGCGGCACGCGCGACAGGCCCGCCCAGTTGGCGAGCCTGCTCACCGTCGAGCACGCCGCGCCCCGCCGTCAGGATGGCGAAAAAGCCGCCATGCACCAGGCGTCGGCGCAGTCCGTCCAGCGAACTGTTCGGCGTGAGTTCGCGGGCCAGGCGCAAGGCGTGCAAGCTGGCGGCCTCCAGCCCGGCAAGTCGCAGGCCATGAAACAGGCGGTGAAGGTGATGCCGGACCCGGGCGAGCTCGAGCTCGGCGATGGGTACCGGACGCTCACGGGTGGCGAAGAACACCGGATCGAGGCCTTGCGGATAGGGTGTGGATTGGGTGCTCCACGTCTGGATGAGATCGCCCTGCAGGGTGATTTCCACCACCATGCCGGGCGGCAAGGCGGGCAAGAACGGTCCCAGCCGGAACGTCAGGGAATCGAGCGTCAAGCCGTCGCGGATATCGTCGTTCATGTTCATGGCCATGGGGCGCCCATAGGGCACCCCGCCCATCATCCCTTCGCCACCATGGCCGTCATCACCCAGCCCTTCCCAGGGGTTGGGCGGCCGGTCGGGCAACAGGCGGGGCGAGCTGCCTCGTTGACCGCTCATCAGCTCACGGTGGAGCGTGACCAGTGCGTCCGGCAGGGCCTCGATGTCGTCGATACGGGTGGCATTTTCCAGGTCGGGTAGCGGCTCGCTGTGAAACCACAAGGTGGCAAAGGGCTTCGGCAATTGGTCATGGACACGGCGTAGCGCTTCGAAGTGATCCGGCGGCACCCCGCCCGCCACCAACAACACGCTGGCATGACGCGGTGAGTCAACCAGCTCGATGCCAGGCGTCAGCGCCAGCCGGTGCAGCGCCGCCTCGCCATGCACGCCCAACGCGGGGAATACCGGCACTGACGAGCGCGCCGCCAGGAGTCGCAGCCCGTTCACTGCCACTTGAACACCCCCTCGCGCCAGGCATAGACGATACCCACCGACAGGATGGCCAGGAACATGCCCATCTCCATCATCGCCAGCATGCCCTTCTGCACATAGACCACCGCCCACGGGTACATGAACATCATCTCCATCTCGAAGGCGATGAGCAGCAGCGTCATGGGATAATAGCGAACGTGGTAGCGGTTCCAGGCATGGGTATCGGGTGTGCCGCCACCCAGAAACGGCGCGCGCTGGGGGTAGGTAGGTATCGGCTGACGGCACATGAACAGCCACTGCACCGCCAGGCCGGCGCCGAGGCTAAGGGTCAAGATGACAAAGAGTGTGAGCAGCTCCATGCGAATCCCTCGCGTCGCTGACACATTTGCCCCCTCAGGGTAGGACGTGATTCCGCTTTCCCGCGAATTCATGGCACACCGACTGCAGTAAATCAGGTAGTTAGTCATTGGCAGACTTGCCGCACCGCAACACCGAGGAGTAACTTGATGTTACGTCACTCCTCGCACAGGACCCGTCATGGCCACCCCTCCTCCCGCGTCCCCCTTACCCAGGCCCGGTGCGGCCCTGTTCAATGCCTGGCGCGAGGGGTATGGACTCGCCGACCTGCGTCGCGACCTGATGGCCGGTCTGACCATCGGCATCGTCGCCGTGCCGCTGTCCATGGCGCTGGCCATCGCCACCGGTGTCCCACCCCAGCACGGTCTCTATACCGCCATCGTCGCCGGGGCGATCATCGCCCTGACCGGTGGCTCGCGTTTCAATATCTCCGGCCCCACCGCCGCCTTCGTGGTGATCCTGTTCCCCATCGTTGCCGAGCACGGCATCGGTGGACTGTTGATCGCCACCCTGATGGCGGGGATGATCCTGATCGGGCTGGGGCTTTCGCGCCTAGGCACCCTGATCCAGTTCATCCCCTACCCGGTGGTGTTGGGCTTCACCGCCGGGATCGGCGTGGTCATCGCCCTGCTGCAGCTTCCCGACTTCCTCGGCCTGGCGAACATCACGCTCGGCGACAGTACCCTGGACAACCTCGTCACCATCGCCGCGGCCCTGCCTAGCCTGGCTCCCGCCGAACTGGGCATCGGCCTGGTGACCCTGGCTGCCCTGATCCTGTGGCCACAGCTGAAGTTACCGATCCCCGCGCCCTTGGTGGGGTTGACCGTGGGTACCTTGGTGGCACTGGCCGCGACCCAGTTTGGCCTCGAGATCGACACCATTGCCTCGCGCTTCCAGTGGGAATATCAAGGCGCGCAAGGCAGCGGGATTCCACCCTTCGCTCCCTCGCTGGTAGTCCCCTGGCAATTGCCGGATGCCAACGGCACGCCGCTGACGGTCGACTTCGCGCTGATTCGCGAACTGCTCGGGCCGGCCTTCGCCATCGCCATGCTCGCCGCCATCGAATCGCTGTTGTGCGCCGTGGTCGCCGACGGCCTGACCCGTACCCGCCACGATCCCAATGCCGAGCTGATCGGCCAGGGTATCGGCAACATGGTAGTGCCCTTCTTCGGCGGCATCACCGCCACCGCCGCCCTGGCGCGCACCGCCACCAATATCCGCAGCGGCGCCCGCTCGCCGATCGCCGCCGTGGTGCACTCGCTGGTGGTGCTGCTGGCGGTCGTGGCGCTGGCCGGCATTCTGGGCCTGGTGCCCATGGCCGCCCTCGCGGCCTTGCTGTTCATCATCGCCTGGAACATGAGCGAGGCGCGCCACTTCGTGCATACCCTGAAGAGCGCTCCCGCCAGCGATGTAGCCATCCTGGTGATCTGCTTCGGGCTCACCGTGCTGTTCGACATGGTGTTGGCGGTGGCAGTCGGGGTCGGGCTCGCCGCGGCGCTATTCATTCGCCGCATGGCCAAGCTCACCCACACCCGGCGTCTCGACGCCGAGAATCATGATCTGGCGCGTGACCTGCCGCCCCAGGTGGCGGTCTATGACATCAACGGCCCACTGTTCTTCGGCGCCGCCGAGAAGGCCATCGCCTCGCTACGCATGGTCGATCCCAACGTGCGGGTGGTGATGCTCGATATGCGCGATGTCCCGAGTCTCGATGCCACCGCCATCGTTGCCCTGCATACCCTGGTCGATGAACTCCATGCCCAACGGGTCGGCTTGATCCTGATCGGCCTGCCACCACGGCTGTTCATGAAGCTGCACCGCGACGGCATACGCCGCGAAGCGGGACGGCTGGCCTGCGTACAGCAGCCGCAGCGCGGCAAGCGCCTGGCATTGAAGTGGCTCGAGCGGGGAACCTGAATGGCCTGCCCGGGATAGCGCGTTGAGCCAAAAAAAGGCGTGACCGCAGTCACGCCCCAAACTCACACTGTCACACCACAATGCCACTTGCCTTCACGAAAGAGTCGTTGCGGTCTCCTTAAAAGAAGCCCAGCGGATTGGTGTCGTAGCTGACCAGCAGGTTCTTGGTCTGCTGGTAGTGTTCCAGCGCCACCTTGTGGGTCTCGCGGCCGACGCCGGACTTCTTGTAACCACCGAAGGCAGCGTGCGCCGGGTACTGGTGGTAGCAGTTGGTCCACACGCGTCCGGCCTGGATGCCGCGGCCCATACGGAAGGCGACGTTCATGTCGCGGCTCCATACGCCGGCGCCGAGGCCGAACTCGGTGTCGTTGGCGATCGCCAGCGCCTCCGCTTCGTCCTTGAAGGTGGTCACCGCCACCACCGGGCCGAAAATCTCTTCCTGGAAGACGCGCATCTTGTTGTTGCCCTTGAGCAACGTCGGCTGGATGTAATACCCCTTGTCGTACGCCGGGTCGAAGCTCTCCTTGCCGCCACCGGTCAGGAACTCGGCACCCTCCTCGCGAGCGATATCCATGTACGACATGATCTTGTCGAACTGCTCCTGAGAGGCCTGGGCGCCGACCTGGACGTCGGTATCCAGCGGGTTGCCGCGCTTGATCGACTTGGTACGTTCCATGACCCGGGCCATGAACGGCTCGTAGATGCTCTCCTGGATCAGCGCGCGCGACGGACAGGTGCACACCTCACCCTGGTTGAAGAAGGCCAGCACCAGGCCTTCGGCGGCCTTGTCGATGAACTCCGGCTCGGCGTCCATGATGTCGGCGAAGTAGATGTTCGGCGACTTGCCACCCAGCTCGACGGTGGAGGGGATGATGTTCTCGGCGGCGCACTTGAGGATATGCGAGCCCACCGGCGTCGAACCGGTGAAGGCGATCTTGGCGATGCGCTTGCTGGTGGCCAGTGCCTGGCCGGCCTCGGCGCCATAGCCGTTGACGACATTGACCACTCCCGGTGGCAGCAGATCGCCGATCAGTTCCATCACCTTGAGAATCGAAGCAGGTGTCTGCTCGGCGGGCTTGAGCACCACACAGTTGCCCGCGGCCAGCGCCGGACCGAGCTTCCAGACGGCCATCAGGATCGGGAAGTTCCAGGGGATGATCTGCCCCACCACGCCCAACGGCTCGTGGAAGTGATAGGACACGGTATTGGCATCGATATCCGCCGCGGTGCCTTCCTGGGCGCGGATGCATCCGGCAAAGTAGCGGAAATGATCGACAGCCAGCGGGAGGTCGGCGTTGAGCGTCTCACGCACCGCCTTGCCGTTGTCCCAGGTCTCGGCCACGGCGAGCATTTCCAGGTTCTGCTCGATGCGATCGGCAATCTTGAGCAGGATGTTGCTGCGCTCGGTCGCCGAGGTCTTGCCCCAGGCCGTTGCGGCCTGGTGGGCGGCGTCCAACGCCAGCTCGATGTCTTCCGCCGTGGAGCGGGGGATCTCGCAGAATACTTCGCCGTTGACGGGGCTGACGTTGTCGAAATACTGACCTTTCACCGGGGCAACGAACTCTCCACCGATATAGTTGCCATAGCGTTTCTCGAAGGAAACGACCGATCCTGCACTACCCGGATTGGCGTAGATCATGATGCGCACTCCTGCCTGTTGGAATCTGGGGGTCCGACGGTGGGCGACGGGTTTGCCGCAGCGTCGACCGGACCTGTTTTAGAGCGTAGCGAAATCTGGCTGCCGGCCCATGCTGCTAAGGAGGTAGCGATGGTGTTCTTTGGTCGTAGACTCACGGTCGCGCACCCAATGCTCGCCATTCGAGATGCCACCGTCGTCATGGGCCCTAAGTAGTAGTCAGTCGCGACCATCGGCATATGTCGGAGGATTCCCCAACCTGCCTAAGCTGTCTCCAGAGCCTAGGCGTATATGTGAGGATTCCGACCAGGCTGGCGCACCCGCACCGCGCAAGCGATGGAGCCGTGCAGACATTTATGCAGTGTTTCTCTGAACAGGAGCACCTCGTCATGTCCCGCTTCCCCCTGACCCGCACTCCCGCCCAGGCCTCGATGCTGGCGCTGTGCATGTTCTGCAATAGCACCATCGAAGCGGCCACTCCCTTGGCGGCTTTCACGACATGCAAAAGGAAACGGTCGGCGTGGTTCATGTCGGCATGACGGCGGTGGTCGGTGACGACAGCTCGCCGGTCCGCCAGGCGGGAACGGGGAAGGAAGCAGGTGTCCCGTCTTGGCGGCGTCATGGCTTTATCGCCAACACACAGAAGTTCTTGTCCTTCTCCCTCACGTGCGCCTTCGTGAAGCCAGCAGCCATGAGCGTTTCCGGCAAGCTTGCAGGCGATTGCCCCGAATAAGGCGTAAACCCGAGCGCGATACTTCCCCCGGACCTTAACACCCGACGCACTTCTCGCAATCCGGCCTCGGCGTCCGCCCAAACTTGCATCGAGTTGATCGCCAGTACCTTGTCGAAACTGCCATCCTCGAAAGGCAAGTTCTCCACAGAACCATGCCGTAGCTCGACCCGACCGCTGTGGATGGCGGCCGCGTTTCGCGCGCCGGCTTGCTCGACCATCTCGTGCGACGGATCGATGCCTGCGACATGCCCCGTCGACACCCGATTCGACAGGTGCTGAATCACCACTCCGGGGCCGAAGCCGATTTCCAGGACGCGGTCGTTGGCGGCGACCTCAAGGAGGTCGATGACCCAAGTGCCACAATCCTCATTCATCCGCGCCATCATGGCGCCACCCAACCTTCCAAGAACGCCTCGAGGGCGACCGAACGTACGCAGCAAAATGCTTTGCATAATGCTCATCCTGTCCTCCTGAACACTGCACGATAAGCCTGTGAAGCCCTGGACATGGTCACTCCAGGATTCAGAGTAGGCGTACCGTCGCTATCAGGGCCATCAGCATGGAGACACAGGTCACCACATCCAAGAGCAGCCGTAACAGGCTGCGACGGGTTTACTGGCGAGCGACAGCTTCTGGCATATCAGGTTGATCGACCACCCTCTTGTCGGAGCAACTGCCATTCACTTGCCCACCCATTCCTTGCTCAGGGTGCGCACTTCGGGGTCATAGCGATAGACGGTGATGCCGCCGTCAAAGGCATGCCCGGTGACCAGCAGATTGGCCTCCGGTGCCGAGTCGATGCTCAGGTTGCGCGAATAATTGTTGATCGAGGGGTAGGGATCGATTCCCAGGTCGAGATACGCCTGTGGCCATGGGTTGCCTGCCTCGAACAAGGCGGCATGGGTGCGATTCATTCCCTTGTCACGGGTATAGTGGCTATAGCCGATACGCAGGAATTCTTCGCTGCCGTTGATAAAGGCGATGGCGATCGTCGTCGGGGTCGCCAGGGAACGCAGGTTGCCCCATTTATCCGGTTTGGTGGACTTAGGCACGGGAATCAGTTCGCTTTTATCCCAGTACTCATCTTCAGGTAGGCCCTCCGGCAGACCATCGCGAAGAATACCGTAATTATAACTGGCCATACGATGCCGCTCTTGTGGGGCATCCGTATTCCAGAAAAACCCCAAGGTGTTTTCGTCACCGCTGACCACCCACTGCCCGTCCGGGCTAATGGTGGCATCCACCTTGTAGGAGTTTCCCGGGAGCATGGCAATCGGATCGAGGGTATCGAGGTCCCATAGCGTCACGCCGGTATAATTGCTAAACCGTCGCTCGGGTGCCACGGCAGGCACCTCATCAACGCTAGGGCTCTCACGGTCGCCCAAGCCTGCTGAAACGAACTTTTGCCCTTGCTCCGAGAGGGTAAGCTTCAAGATCTTGCCGGATCCCTTGAAGCTGGGAGATATGCCATCCTGCATCACCGGCCGTATCGCTTCGCCATGGCCATGAAAGATATTCCAGTCGACATCGGAGGCCAGATAGTCAGAAAAGGAGGCATCCATCACATGGCCATAGGTGGGAAAGTGCTCGAACGCTTCGATCACCTTCCCGTCGACGCGCTGTATCCGTACGACATTATCCAGGTCCTGCCATAGGAAGGCGTCACTGTCGGAAATAAAATAAGCACTATAGAGGTTTGCCTCTGTAGACAGCACATCCCGTGACCTATTCTCTATATCCCACAACACCAAGGCGCCATCCTGATGGGTAGTGACAGCGTATCTTCCATCGCTGGAAACGCCCAGCGCCGTGACCGGTTCAAGCTTATGCAGGAGTTGCCAAGCATAGACACCCGAAATCAAGGAGATAAGAAGGACTGCCCCCAGACCCAGAATGCTTTTCTTAAATCGGCTCATAGTGACCAAATCCACTGCTCCTTAATAATGGCCTGACGATGCCATCCTGATAACTCTTTTCAAACACTTCCTCGCTGGGAATGCGCATCCCCGAGTGATCGAATAGCCAAGGCGTCTGATCAACGAAGTCGTATGTCTTGTTTCCCAGCTTTCTCTCGATAAAATCACTCTCGTCACGCACAGCACCAAACCCGATATGCCCCAATGCCGCGCGTGGTGGTTTCCCCGCCCGCCAATGCCTCGCGACCAGCCTCTGCAAGGCCTCGATATACTCAGCCGCGCGCGCTTCCGTGATCACCGCGTGATGAGCCAGCGGCGTCAGCAAGCGGTAGGCAGGCAGCGGCTCGCCGCTGGCCAGGGCATCCCGCGCTTCTTGCAGCGCCTGCGCCCGGAATTCCCGCCATGCCCGGGCACTGCGCTGCCTTCCATAAGGGTCCGGCCCCACCGGCGGCTGGCGAGGAATGGGCGGTATCACGGTATTGGCTGGCGCCTTGTCGGCATAATATCGGCTGATCGGTGCCGACAAGCCGCTGGGGAAAACCCACCATTTCTTGTCATAGGCGCCACCTACGGAGCCAAACAGTTCATCCTTCCAGTCATCGGCGCCGAACGTCTCTGCCGCCCAGCGGCCAAGCCGGGCGGCAGGAATCGTCGCCTCGGCAACGTGTCGCCAGAAAGCCGGCGTCTCCGATGGCGGTGGCCCTAGCACGCCATCCTCCTGCGAATGCAGCACCACCACGTTACGCACCGCCTTGTAGGCGTCGGGGAAGACGCCCATCCCCAACGGATGGCTGTCCTGCGACGGATCGTTGCTCAGGGCATTGTCCGCCACGGCGGGTTGCCACAAATACAGGTTATCCACCACCCGGTGGTGGCCTTGCTCGCCGAGAATATTGAGCGCGGTCAGGATGACACGGGCCCCCAGGGAGTGACTGATCACGTTGATGGCGATACCGGCTTCGTCGAGCTGACCGAGCAACGCGACCAGGCGCCGTCCCGCGGCCATGGCATTGAGCTCCGCCTGAAAGAAGTCGGTCGACCCGGTATCGCCAGGCCAGGCCACCCTGACGAGGCGGGTATACTGACGCCAGTCGTCCTCCGCCATACCGGCCGCACGATTGAGCCGATACTCCATGTGGACATACCAGTTGTGCGCTGCCGAGCCATTGAATTGCTCGTCGAGTGGCTCGGCATCAGCACTACGCCTCGCCGCCAACCCCTCAATCTCCTGACGGATGGTGGCGATCCGGGCGGTGCCCGACGGGACCAGCAAGGGAGCTTCCGTAATGTCATCCCGCTGTGCCCAAGTGGCGAAGTGCCGGTGATGGCCGTAAGCGACATTGTAGCCGTGGAGGAACAGGGTGGCGTTGCTGCCGGCCAGGCGCAGCTGCTCCAGCTGTTCCTCGCTCAGCAGATCCGGGGAGTCGGGGGCCGCCTCACCACGCAGGTTGATAGCGAGGGGCGGCGGCAGATAGGTCGCGCGCAGCGAGGTTTCCCCCGCGACCACATCGCGCTCCGGCGGCGCTGCCGCCGCCAGCCCCGGCACCACTGGCGCTCCATCGACCGCGACGAGATGCTGGCCATAACCGTCGCGCAGTTGCCAGGCCACCTTGCCGGGCGTCACGCCCTCATGGCGGCTGAGGCCATCGGCATCGATACGGGCCAGGGAAGTCCGGCGACTGGCGTCACGCAACTCCACCTCGGTGCCTTCCGGCAGGGGGCGACCCAAGGTATCCCTGTGCTCGATGAGCACCGTCACTCCCACACTGCAATGCGGAGGAACGCTGACTCCGGAGGTGGAATATTTGCTGGGCTGGATAGCGGGAGGGGCTATCGAGTCGTTCATGACATTTCCTTGTCCACCGATGGCGATGCCGTCACCAACTCATGAAGGCAAGAGAGCATGTGTTGCCATGGGCCCGCATGATCCTGCAAGCGATCCATTTGTTGTGGCGAAAGCGGTGATTGGTGGCCAGAATCGGCGAGAATTCGGCACCCTTCCCACCGGGCGTATTCGGTTTCCAGCGCAAGTTCCTTCATTTGCAATAACCAGGTGGCCGTGCACGAAACGGGCAATGCATACTCACTGGCCAACTGCTGGAGAAATACACCTTCCCGCCAGGTTTGCATGGCTTGCTCATGCGCGACGGTCAGCATGAAGTCATCACCCGGAGGCGCATAGGGCTGGCCGCTGGGCGATTCAAGGCTCCAGGCATTGCCGCCGGCGACGCCATACATCTGCCGTGCGGGCCCCATCAGACGGGTGATGTCATCTCGACTCAGCGCACTCTCCAGGCCGGCATACAGACGCGGGTCGGCATAGCGAAACAAGGCCGGCGGTCCCTTTTGTCGTCGAATCCGCGTCAGGCTACGCAAGTGATCGACCAATAGCGTAAAGGGCCTGTCTGCATGAATCGCAATGGCCACTCCTTGCTCGACCCATTGTGCTGCGGTGGCCTGGGCGCGTGGCGTGGACGGCTGTGTCAGCAAGGGACCTTGCTGGGCGTGCTGACGGTAGGGGGTTTGCAGATACAGGAGCTGATACGTCGGCGTGTCTTCCACCTCGAACATCTGCTGGTGCGCGCGAGGGTATAGCGCCAGGTCGACCAGGAAAAAGACTGGCTCCGGCGAAGCAGCGATCAACGACATGGACAGTCCTCCCCCAGCGCACAGGCCGCGGCACTCGAGGAATCGCCGGTTGCCATCCGTTGGCATACCTCGACCGCCGCCGCCCCTTGCATGGCGGCTGACAGCAGTTGCCCATGTTGAAGCGGGGCAATCGCCTCATGGGTTTCAGGCGCCGCATGCCCCGGCAGCAGGGTCGCCTGCACACTCTGCCCACTGCCCGTTCCCGGGCTGCCGCCGGAGTTGATCCTGATGCTCGCACCGACGATGGTCACGCCGCTGGGATCGAGCTTGAGGAAGCTGCCGCCGGCCTGGAGGGTGATCTCGGCGCCGGCGTCGACAACCGTCTTGCTATCCGCCTGGTGGTGGACTTCCTGGCCGGCCTCGATCAGTTGGGCGCGGCCGGTCTTCTCGTGTCGTGTGGCGCCGACGTTCAGATGGTCGTCGCCGTCGACCCGGGTATGCCGGGTGCCGTGCACGCTGAGGTGCTCGTTGTGGTCGATCTCGCCGATGCGGTCATGGCGCACCTTGAGATGGCTGTCGCGACGGATTTCCTCGGTGCGGTCGTGCTCGGTCAGCAGCTCCAGGTCTTTCTGAGCATGCAGCCAGATCTGCTCCCGGTCCTTTTCGTCCTCGAAGCGCAGCTCGTTGAAGCCCTCCCCCTGGTGGGTCTGGGTGCGCAGCACGGTACGCGTCTTGTGTTCAGGCAGTGCGTAGGGAGGGGGATTCACCGCATGAAAGGTGCGCCCGGTGATCAGCGGCTGGTCGGGGTCGCCGTCCAGGAACGAGACGATCACCTCGTGGCCGATGCGCGGGATCGCCATCATGCCGTAGGCTCCGCCGGCCCAGCCCTGGCTGACCCTTAGCCAGGCGCTACTGGTGTCATCGCCCTTGGCGTAGCGATCCCAGGGGAACTGGCACTTGACCCGGCCGTGGGCGTCGCAGTGGATCTCCTCATCCTCGGGGCCGACCACGAAGGCCACCTGGGGACCGTCGACACGAGGCTTGGAGGTCGGCGCGGGCCGCCAGGCGCGGTCGCCGGGCAGCAGCGTCAGCCGGTTGGTATAGCGAGTGGCGTCGGCCTGATCACCGGCAGCGATGCCGATGGAATCCTCTGCCACCGCCTGGGGCTGGCTGCCTTCGTGGGTCGCCCACACCACCTGCCAGTCGCGGTTGTCGTCGTCGCGATCATGCCCGGTGAGATCGAAACGCACGCCCGGCCGCAGTTCGGGCAGGTCGCTGACGGCGGTGGCGACCTCGGCGTCGTGGCGCAGGTGCTCGAGGCGAATGCGGGTGAAGGCCTCACCCGAGGCATCGGCCTTGTAACGCCCCGGGTAGTCGTAGTGTTCGTAATCCGCCCGTTGGGCATGGCCCTCCAGGCCGTCGGCGTGGTGCTCGTGACGCTGCCGATAGTCGGGCTGCTTGAAGCTGTAGTCCTGGAGTGTCGCCGAGGATGGCCTCACCCGCGCGGTGCGTGTCAGGCAGCGGAGGCACCGGGTGGCGGCCATGCCGCCGGCGCGGGCCTGATAGGGGCGCTCGCCGAGGGTCGGCAGGGACTGGGGCGCGTCGCTGAACACCAGGCGGTGGGTGGTGTCGTCGAACTCGTGATGAAACGCCAGGCCTTTCTCGGCCGCGAGTCGTCGCACGAAGGCCAGGTCCGACTCACGGTACTGCACGCAGTATTCGCGTTCCCGTGGCTCGCGGGTCACGGCGAAGGCGACATCGCCGATGCCGTGCTCCGCGCACAGGGTGTTGATGATGGTGAGCGGCGAGACGTGCTGGAAGATCCGCGAGTTGTGGCGTAGCGACAGGCGCCACAGCGCCGGGCGGATGACTACCTCGTAGTGGGTGCGGCGATGGCCGCGATCGCCATGGTGGAACTCCGCGACGATACCGTGCACCCGGCGCAGCGGTTCGTTGTCCTGCCAGATCGTCAGGCACGCCTCGCGATCCAGCCAGTCGGCGGGCGACAGTTCGCCGTCCCGGGATGCGAACTTGACGCTCGACTTGAAGGGGCGCGAGAGGTGTTCGCGGTGCTTGAAGGCCATCACCGCCAGCTCGAGGTCGTCGGTGCCGCTGAGCCGAAGGGTGAACTGCCAGCCGCGGGGATGGGCCATGATACGTTCCCTGTCATCACGTGTCGGACGTTACGCTACGGGAATCGACGGAGGGAAGAAATGGTGAGACAGAAATTGCCGATATGGCTTACAAGTCATATCGGCAATTTCCTACACGGTGCCATCCAAAGAAGATATTCGATACCCCGCGAGGGGCGGGACGTCTCCCTGGAATGGCTGATTGACCGGATGCCATGCGAGTCTACTCAGACAGGTCTCGCTCCGGATAAATGGCCCGGGAAGTCTCGGGCCTTATCGCTCAGCGACTGGCCACATCCTGGCCGGCGGCCTCCTTTGGCAGCTTGAAAGTCCATAGCATACCGCCCTGGTTGAACTCCTTGACGACCTTGGCAACCTCACCACCCCACAGCGGCACCGCGCCCCCCCAGCCCGATGTGACGGAGACATACTGCTCGCCGTCCATGGTCCAGGTAATGGGGCTGCCGACGACACCGGAGCCAGTATTGAAGCGATACAGTTCCTCGCCGGTCTCCGCATCGAACGCCTTCAGGTAACCTTCCGGGGTACCGGTGAAGACCAGGTTGCCTGCGGTGGTCATGACACCACCCCAGAGAGGAGCCGTGTTTTCATAGCGCCAGACTTCCTCCCCCGTCTTCGGGTCTATGGCCCGCAGGACTCCGATGTAGTCGTCGTTGACAGGCTTGATGGTGAAGCCGGCCCCCAGATAGGCCGCCCCCTTCTTGTACGAAACCGGCTCGTTCCAGATATCCATTGCCCACTCGTTGGAGGGCACGTAGAACAGGCCCGTGTCCTGATTAAAGGCCATCGGCATCCAGTTCTTGCCACCCAGGAATGCCGGCTGAGCGACAACGGGTTCACCCTTTTCCCCCTCGCTATCGGCCGGATTGCCGGGACGACCAGCATCGGAATAGATCGGACGCCCGTTCTCGTCCAGTCCGGTCGCCCAAGTGATATTGTCCACGAACGGGAAGCCGCGGATGAAGTCGCCATTCTCCCGGTTCAGGACATAGAAGAAACCATTGCGATCGGCGGTGGCGGCGGCCTTGACGATCTGGCCGTTTTCCTCGTAATCGAAGGAGATCAGCTCATTGACGCCATCATAGTCCCAGCCATCGTTGGGTGTGGTCTGGAAGTGCCACTTGATGCTGCCATCCTCCGGGTCGATCGCCAATCGAGAGGAAGAGAACAGGTTATCCCCGGGGCGCAGGTGGGAGTTCCAGGGGGCCGGGTTACCCGTACCGAAGAACAGAGTGTCGGTATCCGCATCGTAGGTACCGCCCAGCCAGGTCGCCGCACCACCGGTCTTCCACATGTCCCCCGGCCAGGTCTTGCCGGCTTCGCCACCGGAAATACCGTTCTCGACGGCTTCGCCATCCTGGTAGACATACCCCATGTGGCCTTCGATGGTCGGGCGGGTCCAGAGCTTGTCACCGGTATTCGGATCATATGCCTCGATCTTACCGACGATGCCGAACTCACCACCGGAGACGCCGGTGATCAGCTTGCCCTTGACGATAATGGGAGCCGCGGTAATGGAGTATCCTTCTTGATAGTCCGCCACCTCCTTGATCCACACGACCTTGCCGGTGTCCTTGTTCAGGGCGACCAGTTTGGCATCGAGGGTAGCGAAGATGAACAGGTCGCCATACAGGGCACCGCCACGGTTGATCACGTCACAACACGGCATGATGCCGTCCGGCAGTCGGGCGTCGTACTGCCACAACTCTTCGCCGGTTCTGGCATCGATCGCGTAGGCACGTGAATACGATGCCGTGACATACATCACCCCATCCTTGACCATGGGTTGAGATTCCTGACCCCGCATCTTTTCGCTGCCGAAGGAGAAAGCCCATACCGGCTGCAGAGACCTGACATTGTCCGTATTCAGGATATCGATGGCACTGTAACGCTGGCCCTGCAGCCCCATGCCGTAACTGACCACGGCATCAGCGATGCTGTGATCATTCATGATGTCCTCATCGGTGACCGCATGTGCAGCGAAGGAAACGGCCAGCGCCAGTGCGCTGGTGGCAAACTGTCTACCGATCATATTCGATCTCATCGTTGCGCTCTCCCACTCTCTTGTTTTCAGTTTCTGCAGCAAACCGGGAAACCTTCCCGCCTCTTTTGTGATTCTTGTCGGCCAGACTTAACGCAACAATTAACCCCTCGCACAACTTCTCTCATCACTTGGTAGTAAGACCATCAAAAGACACAAAACCCGCAGAGAATATCCGCGGGTTTTGTAAAGGCTTTCCAAGATTTTCCCCGTCTACTCGAGTGACACAGAATAGCCAAGGTTTCCTCGCTACGACGCGTCATCGGCAGCACTCAGGATCTCCTCATAGAATCCTGGCATACTGTAACGCAACCCATGACGCGCGAAGATTTCAGCCATCTCGCCTTCACGGACCATACGATCCACGATCTCTTCAATGGCATATCCCAGTTGTCGATGCGTGTGCTTGACCGCCATCCCGACGTCCCAGACCTGTTTTCCCATTCCGGGAAATCCATTGCTGGCCGCCTGGAACCCTTGGCCAGAGTGGATAGCCAGTTCATGGTCGATCTCGGCACGCATACCCATCACCGCACTCACTTCACCGTCGATCATCGCCTGGAAGGCCTGACTGACGTTGGTGAAATGATGGGTCCTGTCCCGCAACCTGCCCCCAAAGGCGGATGTCAAGTAAGTCGCTGGCAGGGTGTCGATCTCGACCCCGATGGGGTGGTATTGAAATACCGCCATCGTCCCCACCGATTCAATGTCGTTCGGGTCGTAGGCGATCTGCCACTGCTCCTGCTGATAGGGCCCGAACATGACGACCTGCTCATTGATCACCTCACCGGTGGAGTCCCGCATGTAGGCGTATTTCTTGTCATACGGTACCCGCATCATGACATCGGCAATGCGGCGTTTGGCCAGGTAATGTCCCTTCCAGACGTTATTGCGAAGATCATCCTCCAGGGTTTCGTCGGGAGTAATCCAGTGTACCCGAAATGCCACCCCCAGGCCTTCCGCGATCTGCTTGCCGACATCGATATCGACGCCGGATGGTTCGCCATCCTTCTGGTATGAATAGGGCGGAAAGTTCTGATAGACACCGACGTTCAGGTAGCCAGACTCGATGACGATGTCATAGGTTCTTTCGGGAGCGCGGTCAAGAATCGCCTCTCCCGCATTAGCGAACGTGCTAAGAAGAAGTAGCGCCGGAATGGTGCACCACCGGGCCAGTAACATGGCACTTCCCCCGTTTCCATAGACCTGTGATGTCACTCCCGAACGGATTCAATGTAGGTCTTTATCGCCCACATGGCATTCTGATCCAGGTTGCTCTTGAAAGAAGGCATCCCACGATCTGTCCCATTCCTTACACGCCCGATGAAGTACTCGTCATCCCATTCTTCGAGCTCCCGAAGATCCGGTGTCAATCCACCCGACATCGCTTGAATGCCGTGACATACCGCACAGTTGCCGCCATAACCGCTCTCACCGATACGAATCGCTTCCTTGTTGTAGTCACCGTACTCATTGCCGTCCCGGAAAGGGTTTTCCGACAGCGGCTCGGAACCCAACTCGGGAAGATTCCCGGTATCGACTTCCTGCGGGGTTACGTTTCCATGCCCCATGACCAGTGCCGCCCACCCCAACAGGCCGGCGGCAACACATGCTTTGAGCGGAGTAGGAACTGTCATACCGATCACCTCAGTTGGATTCCCGTAGGCTGACCAACCACCATGGAAGTGATCGTCAGCGACCTGAACCAAGTCTAGGAACCCTCTTCTTCTCTCAGAATGCCACTTTCGGGCCTTTGACCCAGTCCCTTGGTCGTACTCTCACCGTATTTCCGACGGTAACGTGATCCTGGCTAGCGGGGTCTTGAACGAGAGGAATAGTCCTTTAGTACAGGCGTATTGCGACTTTCTGAATATTTCAGTGCCTTTCCGCCTTCTCTAAGCTCGTGTGCATAACGACAAGTAAAGAGGTTCCCATGCGCATCGGCCCGAAGGTCCTCATGGCAATGCTATTTACATGCTGGCTATTATCGGCTCCGCTGGCGGCTTTCGGGATGGATATCCGCATCGGTTACCTCCAGTGGATTCCAGACCAGGGTCCGGTCCTCTCGAATGTCATACCGGAACCGGAAGACGCGGGGCTTCGCGGCGCTGAACTGGCGGTCGAGGATAACAACACCACCGGTAATTTCCTGGATCATCGCTACCTTCTGGAATCTCGGGTAGTGGCATCCGAAGCGCAGGCACAGGAAGCCGTGGCGTGGATGATGGCCGAGGGCATCGAACTGTTCGTGCTCAGAGTCCCCGCGTCCACACTGAACCTCATGGCGGACCAAACGGCAGGCAAGGCATTGATCGTCAATGCCGGGGCGAAAGACGATGCACTGCGCTTGCGGGAGTGCCGGCCTCACGTAATACACACTCAACCCAGCTATGCCATGCTGACGGACGGTCTCGCTCAGTGGCTCAATCTGCGGCGCTGGAAGAACGTCTTCATGATCACCGGCCCGACTGATAGCGATAGGGCCTGGGCGGATGCCTTCCGCCGTTCGGCCACGCGTTTTGGCCTGAGGATCGTTGCCGACAAGCCCTGGACCTTCGACGCGGATCTTCGGCGCACGGCTTCACAGGAACTGCCTCTCTTCACCCAGGCGGATGACTACGATGCGGTGGTAGTGGCCGATGTGCGGGGCGATTTCGGGGAGTACGTTCCGTTCAATACCTGGCTGCCCCGTCCGGTAGTGGGCACGCAGGGCATGTCACCGGTGGCCTGGCACCGCGTCATCGAAAGCTGGGGGGCGGCTCAGCTTCAAAGCCGCTTCCGGGAACTGGCCGGCCGGGACATGACCGGCGACGATTACGCTGCCTGGGCCGGAATTCGCTCCCTGGGCACCGCCATTACCCAACTCAATGTGACGGACGTCGAGCAAATTCGCGGCTTCCTGTTCTCCGACGACTTCCAACTGGCCGCCTTCAAGGGTCGCAAACTCAGCTACCGCTCCTGGAATGGCCAGCTTCGCCAGCCAATTCCGCTGGTCCACCCCCGAGGACTCGTGTTCACGGCACCGGCTGAAGGCTTCCTGCATCCCGAAACCGATCTCGACTCCCTTGGTTTCGACGAAGCGGAAAGTGACTGCCGGATCCACCCGTAAGCCACCCATCAGCGGCTCTCCACCATCTCAAAGCAAGACACCGAGAGGCACATCGCCATGAGGAACACTCTCCACGCCGCCGTTCTGACTGCCCTGTTCGGGCTCTCGGCTCCGGCATTGGCCGGTCTGGCCTACGTATCCAACGAGAAAGACAACAGCATCTCCGTGATCGACACCGAAGCCATGGAAGTGATCGAGACGATTCCGGTGGGTCAGCGGCCCAGAGGTATTCTGCTGTCCAAGGACCGCACCCGGCTCTACCTCTGCGCCAGCGATGACGACACCGTCCAGGTAATGGACCTGGCAACGCGCCGGGTCATCGACAGCCTGCCTTCTGGCGAAGATCCCGAACAGTTCGCGTTGCATCCCAATGACCGCTGGCTGTTCATCGCCAATGAAGACGATGCCATCGTGACCGTGGTGGATGTGCAAACCAAGCGCGTGCTGGCACAGATCGACGTCGGCGTCGAACCCGAAGGCATGGCCATCAGCCCGGACGGCAAGTGGGCGGTCAATACCAGCGAAACCTCCAGCATGCTGCACTGGATCGACACCGAAAGCTTCGAGATCAAGAAGAACATGGTGATCGGCCAACGCCCTCGACACGTCGAGTTCAGCCACGACGGCAAGATCGCCTGGGCCTCCGCAGAAATCGGCGGCACGGTTCACATCATCGATGTGGATGCACTGGAAGAGATCGAGACGCTGGACTTCCGGATCCGCGGCGTCAACCAGGACAAGGTACAGCCGGTAGGCATCGAGCTGACGTCCGATGGCCGCTATGCCTTCGTCGCGCTTGGCCCCGCCAATCATGTCGCGGTCGTCGATGCGCGGACCTACGAGGTTCTCGACTACCTGATGGTCGGCCGGCGGGTGTGGCAACTGGCCCTGAACGAGGACGAGACCGCGTTGCTGACCACCAACGGCGTCAGTGGAGACGTGTCCGTGATCGATGTCGAGAGCCTGAAAGTCACCAAGTCCATCCAGGTCGGCCGCTACCCTTGGGGCGTGGTCATGACGCCATGAACAGCACCACTCACCTCGTCGGCGACGCCGCTCCCATGCTCGAGATCGACGGCGTCAGCCATCGCTACGGCCCGCATCGCGCGCTCGAGCAAGTAGGATTCTCGCTGGCGCGGGGCGGCTTTCATGCCCTGGTGGGGCCCAACGGGGCCGGCAAGAGCACCCTGATCGCCTTGATCACCGGCCTGCTGCGCTGCCGCAGCGGCGAGATTCGCGTGGCCGGGCAGGCGCTTTCGCGTCACCCGCGCGAGGCGAGGCGCCGCCTCGGCGTGGTCTTCCAGCAGACCACCCTGGACCTGGATCTCAGCGTACGCCAGAACCTGCTCTACCATGCCTCGCTGCATGGGCTGGGCCGGCGCCAGGCCCGCGAGCGCTGCGACCGGGAATTGGTCCGCCAGCAGCTCGAGGCCCGTGCCAACGACAAGGTCCGCCAACTCAACGGCGGTCACCGCCGGCGACTGGAAATCGCCCGTGCGCTGCTCCACGAGCCGGAACTGCTGATTCTCGACGAGGCCAGCGCGGGGCTCGATACCGCCAGCCGCCAGGCACTCAACGCACATGTGCGTGCGCTGTGTCGGGAGCGGCATATGAGCGTGCTCTGGACGACCCACCTGCTCGACGAGATCGACGATGCCGACCCGGTAGTGGTGCTGTGCGCCGGACGGGTGATCGCCGACAGCCAGGCGCAGGCGTTGTGTATCCACACCGGCACCCGCACGCTGCAGGATGCCTTCAGCCGTCTTACCACCAAGCCTGACAATGTCGTCATGGAGGGTCAGCCATGAGCGCGAGTGCCTATCTGCATTGTTTCCTGGGAGTCAGCGGTCGCGAATGGCGCCGCTTCGTCCAGCAGCGTACGCGATTCTTCAGCGCCCTGGTGCGTCCGCTGCTGTGGCTGGTGGTATTCGCCGCCGGTTTTCGCGCCGTACTGGGCATCTCGATCATGGCGCCCTACGACACCTATATCGTCTACGAGGTCTACATCACCCCGGGGCTGTGCTGCATGATCCTGCTGTTCAACGGCATGCAGGGTTCGCTGTCGATGGTCTACGATCGCGAGATGGGCAGCATGAAAGTGCTGCTGATGAGTCCTCTGGCACGTCCCTTCCTGTTGCTGAGCAAGGTGCTGGCGATCTCGCTGGTCTCGCTGGTGCAGGTTTATGCCTTTCTCGCCATCGCCTGGTGGTACGGCATCCAGCCGCCGGCCTTTGGCCTGATCACGGCGCTACCGGCACTGCTGCTGGTCGCGATGATGCTCAGCACCCTGGGGCTGGTGCTGGCCAATGCTATTCGTCAACTGGAGAACTTCGCCGGGGTGATGAACTTCGTGATCTTCCCGCTGTTCTTCCTGTCCTCGGCGCTCTACCCGCTGTGGAAGATGCAGGAGGCCGGGCCCTGGCTCTACTGGCTGTGTTCCTACAACCCCTTTACCCACGGGGTCGAACTGGTGCGTTTCGCGCTCTACGAGCGGCTGGCCGTGGCACCCCTGCTATGGTGCCTGGGGCTGACCGGGCTGTTCGGCCTGATCGCGGTGCTGACCTTCGATCTACAACGCGGGGCGCTGCAGCGAGCACCACAGGCGGCTTGAGCGACCCACTGATACGACTTAAGTCGCAGTTAACCCCGCTACGATTAGCGCAATGATAGGACATGCACCCCGATGACCGACCCAGCCCATGACCTTCATGACAACGATAACGACAACGACGCCAAGGCTCCTGCCATGTACAAGCTACTGATCGCCGACGACCATCCCCTGTTTCGCGAGGCCATCGGTCGCGTCATCCGCGACGGCTTCGAGGACGCCATGCTGCTCGAGACCCAGGATCTCGACTCGACGCTGGCACTGACACAGCAACACGAGGATCTCGACCTGATCCTGCTGGATCTCAACATGCCCGGCATGCACGGTCTGTCGGGATTGATCCAATTGCGCAATGAGGCGCCCACCATCCCGGTGGTGATCATTTCCGCCGAGGAAGACAAGCAGGTGATCCTGCAGGCGGTGACATACGGTGCGGTCGGGTTCATCACCAAGTCGTCGCCCCGCGAGCAGATGACCAAGGCCATCGCCCAGATCCTCGACGGCAATATCTACCTGCCTTCGGACATCATCCGCGCCAGCGGCACGGCCCACCGCCCCTCGCATCGCGATGAACACGCCATCTCGGCGCACCAGCTCGAGGCCCTGACCCGCAAGCAGCTACAGGTGCTCGAGCACATGACCCGCGGCGAATCCAACAAGATGATCGCCTATCACCTCGATATCGCCGAGACCACGGTCAAGGCCCATGTCTCGGCGATCCTGCGCAAGCTCGGCGTTCACAACCGGGTCCAGGCGATCCTCTCGGCCAGCGATATCGATTTCAGTAACTACCTCAGGCGCTGAATCCAACCGCGGCACCAGTCATGTCAAGCGCCCGGTCACCAGCCGCGACAGCCCCATACGCAGCTTGAGCGGCTTGACCGGTTTGTGCAGCAGCAGATACCCCAGCTCGCGCATGCGCTGCTTGAGCTCAACGCTGTGATTGGCGGTGATCGCCATCACCGGCAATGGCACCTGGCGCTGGGCGTTGATGCGCTCGGCGAGCGCCAGCCCGGTATCGCTCTGGTCGAGGTGGTAATCGACGATCAGCACATCGACGGGGGCCGTGGCCAATGCCACCTGAGCGGCCAGTGACGCCTCGCTGTCGGCCACCACGACCCGACATCCCCAACGCGTCAACAGCACGCGCATGGCCTCGCAGATATCGGCATCGTTGTCGACCACCCAGACTCGCCGCCCCTCCAGCACGGCCTCTCCCGCCGCCACCGCCGGCTCCTGAGAAAGCTGGCTGCGTGGTGCCAGTTCTCCATAGGGCAAGCGCACACTGAACAGCGAACCTTGCCCGGCAATCGAGGCCACCCCAAGCGGATGCTCGAGCATGCGCGAGATCTTGTCGGCAATCGCCAGGCCCAGCCCCAGACCGCGGTCCTGGCGACGCCCAGCGGCGTGGGAGCGGCGAAACTCCTGGAAGATTACCCCCAGCTCCTCGGTTTCGATTCCCATGCCGGTATCGCCGACCATGATCTCCACGCCGTCGGCACGCCGCCGGCAGCCCAACAGGATGCGCCCTTCGTTAGTGTAGCGAATGGCATTAGTGAGAAAATTGCGCACCACCCGGGTCAGCAACTGGGCATCGCTGCGCACCACCGCACTGCTGGGAACATAGTCGAATCCCAACCCCTCGCTGGCCGCAACCTGACGGTATTCCCGGGCCAGGCCATCGAGCAGTTCCGCTACCGGGAAGGCATCGACATCCGGGGTTACCACCCCGGCATCGAGCTTGGAGATATCGACCAGGGTACCGAGCAGGGTCTCGACATCCTTCAGCGAGCGGCCGATCTGATCGATCAATTCACGACTGCCAGGCGCCACGTCCTGTTCGCACAGGGCGCCAGTAAATAGCCGCGCGGCGTTGAGCGGCTGCAACAGGTCATGACTGACCGCGGCCAGGAACTTGGTCTTCGACAGATTGGCCGCCTCGGCTTCGGCCTTGGCCTCGCGCAAGCGCTGCTCCGCGGCGGCACGCTCGGCGATCTCCTCACGCAACTGGCCATTGACCTGGGTCAGCTCAAAGGTTCGCTCGCGCACCCGTTGCTCCAGGTTCTGGTAGGCCTGATGCAAGGCCTCGGCGGTACGCCGGCGCTCGGTGATATCGCGGATCAGCACGAACAGCCCGATCACCTCGCCGTCGCTGTCGTAATGTGGCACATAGGCGCGCAGCAGCACCCGGTGTTCACCACTGGCGCTCTGTTCCGGGAACTCGAAGGACACGCTCTCCCCTGCCAGGGCCCGGGTCAGATAGGGACGCAGCCGGGCACAATGCTCCTGATTGTGCAGTGCCTCCAGCTCGCCGCCCAGCAGCAAGTCGCGCGGCCAGCCGTACCACTCTTCATAGACGCGGTTGGTGAACACATAACGCAGGTCGCGATCGAGGTAGGCGATCATCGCCGGCAGCTCATCGGTAATGGTACGGATCCAGTGTTCGCGCTCGCGCAGGGTCTCGGCATGGCGGATACGCTCGGTGACATCGGTATAGGTCAATACCTGACCACCGCCGGGCATGGCGTGACCGCGCACTTCCACCACCCGGCCATCCTCGAGCCGACGCTCGCAGGCCGCGGTCACGCCCTCGGCGTCTGCGGCATCGACCAGTTGGCTGGAGTGACACAGTGCGGCAAAGCGGTGCGGCACCTCGAGCGTCTCGAGCCCGGTCAGGTCGCGAAAGCGCTGGTTGCACATCTCCAACATGCCGCTGGCGGTCACCACTGCCACCCCTTGGGAGAGGCTGTCCACGGTGGCCTGCAGCAACCGTGTCTTCTGCGCCAGCGCATGCTCGCGCTGGGCATGCTCGTGACGCTTGAGCTCAGTGATGTCGACGTACAGGATCACACGGCCCCCGCCGCGGGTGGGTCGCTGATGCACCTGGACCCAGCGGTCATTGTGCAGCCGGTAGATGGTACGCCGGTCGTGGTGCCCCAGTTGCTCGCTGATCACCAACCCCGAACTCAGCGCCAGCCGGCGCAGGTCATCCAGGCGCATGCCCTGGCGGATGCGGATGCCCGCCGGACGCCAGAACTCGGCGAAACGGCTGTTGAACCGCTGGATACGCTGATCGGCATCGAACAGCACGAAGGCATCGGTGATGCTCTCGATGGCATCGACCAAGTGCTGGCCGGCGGTTTCCGCCCGCTCGCGGGCTTCCGCCAACAAGCGGTTGCTGGCCCGCAGTTCGTGGGTGGTCTGGTTCAGTGCCTGGGTACGCTCACGCACCTGCTCGGCAAGCAGCACCGAGTGTTCAAAAGCAGCGTAGGGAGCGCTGCGCGGCAGGTTGCTGGCTTCGACGCGCTCGATCAAGGCGGCGTTGATGCGCTTGAGCTTGGCGATCTCGCGCTCGAGTTCCCGCTCGCGCTCGCTGGTGTCAGCCACTGCGACGTGATTGGCCAATGACGACTCCGGTGAAGGTCTGGTTGAGGTGCATGCCATTGCACTGCTCTCCATAGGTGTTGAAGCCCACCACGCGATAGGCACGCAGCAGTGCCGAGGCAGCATCACTCTCGCCGTCCGACTCGATCTCCAGGCGACGCAGGAAACAGTCGCAGCCGATCACCAAGCGTGGCGGCCCCAGGCGCGCGACGATGCCGTCGAGCGCGTCACGCAGGTCGTCGAGAATCGGCGCCGCACGCATGGCAGTCAGCACGATGCCATTCTCCACCGCGCAGTAGAAGCTCAGGCTGAGATCCTCGTTGACGCGCTGGATCGAGCGCACATAGGCATGATCGTGCAAGCGCACCGCCAGCGGATGGCGGGCAAAGGTCTCGTCGTCGAGTTCCTCGACTCGACAGCCCACCAGTCGCGCGTATTCCTCGGCGGCGGGTTCGGCGTTGAGCTCGATGACCCGGCGGTTCTCGCGGTCCGCCTCGGTGACCACCAGCTTGTCGTCCAGCGGCCGCAGGTGGTGGGTGGTAAAGACCTCGAAGTCGAGGACGGTATTGAGCATCACCACCACCGCGGCGCCGGTCCGAAAACGACCGCCACCATAGACATGGGTACCGGCCAGGCGGTTGTCGTCACCGGCGCTACCGCCGAAATGGGGGATACTGCCGAGCGCCGCATTCAGCGTCGCCAGTACCCGCTCCTCGCTGGCCGACAAGCCGTCGAGCAGCGTCAGGGCGAAGGTATGGTCCTTGATCGGGGCGATGCCCGCCTGCCGGCAGTGATCGAGCAGGCGGTCGGTCAGTTGCTGGGCGGCCAGCAACGAGACCTCGTCGAGATCATCGATCACCGCATAGTCGAGCGCGAAGTCGCGTTGATCGAAGCCGATGGCGGTGATGCCGCCGCGGCCGTAGCCTTCATCGGTGATCTCCCCGGCGGTAGTGCAGCCACACAGCGTCACACCGCCGAAATGTTGCTCCAGCGCCTGCCCCAGGGCATCGAGATCGTATTCCGCCGAACAGAAGAACAGCACGCCCCCCAGCCAGGGGTGCAACAGGCTGCGCGCCAGGTCCTGCGCGGCCATGTCCGGGTCGCGGGACCGCGACTGGGCGACCAGCACGGCATCCTGGCGAGCGGCGGTGGCGGCATGCGGAGTGGGAAGGTCGATGTCCATGGATTCTCTCGACGAAGATAGGCTGTCTTGGAGTATAGGAAGCGCCCGGCTCGCTGGATATGCCACTTGGGTGCCGTCCACAGCCACCCGTGGCACTACCAAGGTAGTAGTCGTGCGCCTCTCAGCCGCGGCAGAACACCCTCGATTCGCGGGTGTTGCGTGGCGTCAGTTCCTGGACCGAGCGCCGGTCGGCGGCGGCTTCCTCGCGGGCGGCCTCGATCAGGTGGTGATCGGGCGACAGCGCGCAGACCGGGTCGGTGGCCGTGGGGTCGCCGGTCAACAGGTAGGCCTGGCAGCGGCAGCCGCCATGGTCCTGGTGGCGCTCGTCGCAGTCGCGACACGGCGACGGCATCCACGCCTCGCCGCGGAAGCGGTTGAAGGCGTCGCTCGCGTACCAGATCGCCTCCAGCGACTGCTCGCGCACCGACGGAAACGTCATCGGCAGGAGGCGTGCGCTGTGGCACGGCAGGACCGTGCCGTCCGGGGTGACGGTCATGAAGATCGCCCCCCAGCCGCCCATGCACGCCTTGGGCCGCTCGG